>JAAYED010000121.1 GCA_012728955.1 Chloroflexota bacterium | reverse complement strand
GATGCCCTCGCGTATCTCGTTCGCGATGACCTCCAGGCCGCGGGCGATCTCTTTTGCCTCGGCAGCGCTGAGCACCTTGGCGTGCTCCAGGGCGCGGGCATAGGCCTGGCTGCCGCGCACGTCCGCGGCGGCCAGGCGGATATCCACGCCAATGGATGCGTTAAAACGCCACATGCGCTGGTCGATGTCGCCCGAGTAGCGACCTCCCCACAGCCTGGTCATGCGGTTTCCTGCCCCGCCTTGGGCTCGCGCGCCAGGGCGCGCACCTTCATCGACAGGCCATAGAGGTTAATAAAGCCCTCTGCGTCCGACTGGTCATAGACACTGTCTTCGCCAAAGGTGGCAAAGTCCTCACGATACAGGCTGTTGGGAGACTGCCGCCCAACCAGCGTGCAGTGTCCCTTGAACAGCTTGACCCGCGTGATGCCGGTGACGGGCTCGGCGAGCACGTTCATGGCGGCGTCCAGTGCCTCACGCAGGGGGGTGAACCAGCGGCCATAGTAGACCATCTCGGCATACTTTTGTGCCATGAGGTCCTTGTAGTGCATGGTCTCACCATCGAGCATCAGCTGCTCCAGGCCCGAGAGCGCGCGGTACAGAATAGTACCGCCGGGGGTCTCATAGATCCCGCGCGATTTGATGCCCACCAGGCGATTCTCCACCATGTCAACCCGCCCGATACCGTGGCGCCCGCCCAGCTCGTTCAGGCGCTCTACCAGGGCAACCGCACCCAGGCGCTCACCGTTCAACGCCACGGGCACGCCCGACTCAAAGGCGACATCCAGATACTCGGGGGTATCGGGCGCCTGCTCTGGAGCCACCGTAAGGGTGTACATCTCCTCTTCGGGCTCCTGCCAGGGATCCTCGAGAATGCCGCCCTCGTGGCTGATGTGCCAGATATTGCGGTCACGGCTGTAGATCGAGCGCTTGGACTGGCTGATGGGGATGTTTCGGGCGGTGCAGTAGGCGATGGCATCCTCGCGCGAACGAATCTCCCACTCGCGCCAGGGGGCGATGACGGTGAGCCGCGGGTTGAGCGCCTTGAAAGTGAGCTCAAACCGCACTTGGTCATTGCCCTTGCCCGTGCATCCATGGGCTACGGCGTCTGCGCCCTCCGCTCGGGCGATCTCGACCATACGCTTGGCGATCACCGGCCGTGCAAAGGAGGTGCCCAGCAGATATTCACGCTCATAGATGGCTCCCGCCTTCAGAGTCGGGAAGACATACTCTTCAAGAAACTCTTGACGCAGGTCCTCGATATAGATCTTGCTGGCGCCGCTGCGCAGGGCCTTTTCCTCCAGGCCAGACAGCTCTTCCTTTTGCCCGAGATCGGCCGTGACGCAGATGACCTCGCAGCCATAGTTCTCGCGCAGCCAGGCGACGATGGCGGAGGTATCCAGGCCACCAGAATAGGCCAGTACGCACTTGTTTACCTTGGGCTTTTGCATCGGTCGGCTACTCCTCGCTCAGTTTGTACATCATGGCGACTTCGTCGCACGCCGGATACTTGGGACAGTTCAGACAGTCACCCCAGATTTTGTGGGGCAAGGTATCGTGAGGGATCACACGAAACCCGAGCCGGGCAAAAAAGCTGTCCTGGTAGGTCAGGCAGAACACGTTGGGTATGCCGTGTGTTCGCGCCTCGTCCAGCAAGCGATCCACCAGCAACCTGCCCAGGCCCTTGCCCTGCCATTCCGGCAAGATCGCCAGGGAGCGGATCTCGGCCATATCGGACCACACAAACTGCAGGGCCCCACAGCCGATGACCTCCCCAGCATGCTCGAGCACATAAAAGTCCCTGATGTGCTGGTAGAACTGGAACTGGCTTCTCGGCAGCATGACCTGCTGAGCCGCAAAGGTATTGATGATCATCGCCATGGCGGGCACATCGGCCACCAGGGCGGGGCGTACAGTGACCGCGTCGTGATCAGTCACAACTACCTCCAGCCGCGCCAGGCTACAGGGCGCCAAAGGCCTTGTCCATGGCTGCTACTGCCTCGTCCACGTGGGCCTGATTGATGATGAGTGGCGGCAACAGGCGCACCACATTGGCACCGGCATTCAGAACCAGCAGGCCCTGCTCTGCTGCCGCCGCCATAACCGGCGCCACAGGCGCGTTGCACTCGATGCCCCAGATCATGCCTCGGCCGCGCACGTCCTTGATGGCGGCATGCTTGCTCTTGAGGCCCAACAACGCTGTTTCCAGATAGCCTGCCATTTTGCGCACCTGCTCCAAGAAGCCTGGTGCCGTGATCGTCTTGAAGAACACCTGAGCGGCGGCGGCCACAATCGGGTTGCCGGCAAAGGTGCTGCCATGATCGCCGGGCACGATGCTCGATGCCACAGCCTCGGTCATCAGCGTGGCGCCCATGGGCAAGCCCCCACCCAGCGGCTTGGCGAGGGTCATAATATCGGGTGTGACCCCGGTGGCCTCGTGGGCCCAGAGCGTGCCGGTGCGGCCCAGACCGCACTGGACCTCATCGAAAATCAACAGAGAGCCGTTGGCATCGCAGGCCTCGCGCAGGCCCCGGGCAAACTCGGGCGTTGCGGCATGGATGCCACCCTCGCCCTGCATCGGCTCGAGGATGACGGCGCATACGCGCTCATCCAACAGCGCCTTCACAGAATCCAGATCATTAAAGGTTGCCAGACGCGCGCCCGGCATCAGGGGCATAAAGGGCTCCTGATACGCCGCGCGGGGAGTGATGGCCAGCGAGCCCATGGTGCGGCCATGGAATGCGTTGGACATGGAGATAAACTCGGTGCGGTTGTCGCCGCCATTCTTTTTCGCCCACTTGCGTGCAAATTTGATGGCTGCCTCTACCGACTCGGCGCCCGAGTTGCAAAAGAACACCTTGTCCGCAAAGGAGGACTGTACCAGCAGCTGGGCCAGTTGTGCCTGCGGAATGGTATGAAACAGGTTGGAGACGTGTGACAGCTTGGCTGCCTGCTCACTGATGGCCTGCACGATGGCGGGATAGCCATAGCCCAGCGCACTCACGGCGATACCGGTGGTAAAGTCGAGATAACGCTTGCCTTCGGTGTCGTACAGATAGCAGCCTTCGCCACGCTCCAGCACAAAGGCCGAGCGCCCATAAGTGTGTACGATATACTTGGCGTCGAGATCCTTGATCTGCTGTGCGTCTACCATGGTTCCCCCCTATGCATGCTGACGGATCGTTGTGGCCAGCACCCGGGTGCCGCTTCCGGCAGCCAGACCGGCCAGGTCGGTGATACGTGCCGCACCCACGCCGGCATCGATTGCCGCGAGGGCTGAACGAACTTTGGGAATCATCCCGCCATTGATCACCTTGGAGGTGATCATCGTCTCTGCCACTTCTGCGGGCAACTCGGGCAGTACTGCGCCATCGGCCAGCACTCCCGGGACATTGGTGAGCAGGATCATCTCGGGAACGCGCAGTGCCGAGGCCAGCGCCAGTGCCGCGTGATCTGCATTCACATTATAGGGGCGCCCGTCATCTCCCAGCGAGATGGGCGAGATCACGGGCGTCAAGCCCAGGTTGAGCAGGTCGCTCAGGCGGGCCACATTCACCTGGGTGATCTCTCCCACCCGTCCCAGGTCACCGGCGGGATGGTCCAGCTTGCGGGCCATCAGCAGGCCCATATCCACCCCCGAGATGCCGATGGCGCGCACGCCCCTGCCGACGAGTCTTGCCGTAAGGCGCTTGTTCACCAGCCCAGAGAGGACCATCACCGCCACCTGCAGGCTGTCTGCATCGGTTACCCGCAGCCCGTCCACAAAGGAGGGTTTCAAGCCCAGGCGTTCCTGCAGGCGGGCAATATCCCCCCCGCCGCCATGCACAATCACCAGGGGCCGTTCCTGTGCCAATGGGACGAGCGCGTCCACCAATTGCCCGAGGATGGGGCCATCCTCCAGCTCTGCGCCGCCGATCTTGATCAAGTAAGGTTGCTGCACGCTGCTCCTTGTACTCAGGCGATCAGGCCGTGGCCTTCAGGCAGACCAAAAGCCACGTTCATGTTCTGAACAGCCTGTCCCGCGGCTCCCTTGACGAGGTTGTCGATGGCTGTGACGATGATCCACTCGCCCGGCGCCCCCGCCGGGGTGGCCGAGATGGCGCACCGGTTCGTGTTGACCACATGGGCCAGTGTCGCCAGTTTGCCGGGCTGCAGGACGTGGATAAAGGGCTCGCCGCCATAGGCGAGTTCCCATGCGTTCTGGATGTCGACCTCGGTCCACATGGGATCGAGATTTACATAGATGGTGGAGAGGATACCCCGGCTTACGGGCAGGAGATGGGGCGTAAACACGATGCGTCGCGGGCTGCCCGCCGCTGCCGAGAGCTCTTGCTCGATCTCGGGCACGTGACGGTGGGTATGGCCCGGCTTGTACACGGAATAGTTGTCGTGCACGGTGACAAAGTGGACGGTGGGCGTGGGCTTGACTCCCGCCCCAGAAACG
>JAAYED010000120.1 GCA_012728955.1 Chloroflexota bacterium | reverse complement strand
CTGGGCAGCGATGAGCAGGGGCAGCGGGTCACCATTTACCGCAAGGGCTCCAGTCGTCGCCCCGAGTATCCTGACCTTTTTCTCCCCTTGTTGGGCGCTTTTCAACTGGAGAATGCCTGCACTGCGATCGCGACCATCGAGGTGCTCAAGGAGCAGGGCCTGCCGGTGCCTGAGGACGCAGTGCGCAGCGGTTTGTCCTCGGTTCAGTGGCCTGGTCGCCTGCAGGTGCTGGCTCGCAACCCCCTGCTGGTGGTGGATGGTGCCCACAACGCGTATTCGCTCACGCAGCTGATCAAGTCTCTGCCCGCTTACCTGGACTATCAACGGCTGTTGCTGGTGTTTGGGGCGGGGCGGGCCCATCAACCGGAGGGATTGCTGCAAGTGCTCTTGCCCGCGGTGGATCAGGCTTTTCTGACCCAGGCGCGCCATCCCAAAGCAGAGAGCGTCGCCAATCTGGTGGCCATTGCACAGCGCCAGGGCACAGCGGCAGAGGGATATCCGTCTTCGCAGGAGGCTTTACAGGGCGCGCTGGCGGCTGCCCGCCCGGGGGATCTGATCCTGGCTACCGGATCACTCTTTCTGGTGGCCGAGATTATGTCGGAATGGGCGGCCCTCTCCGGCGACGAGCCCTATCCGTCGGATCCGCCCGGCGTGTACTAGTCAATAAGGGGAGGCCAGCGCTATTGCGCTGGCCTCCTCTGTTTCCCCTGTCTGCCTAGTTGGCGATTTGAGGCAATGCTTCAAGAGACTGGCGGATGCTCTCCTCTGGATAGGCATAGTCCTGCAGGTTGCCTGCCAGGTACGAGTCGTACGCCGAGGTGTCCAGGAAGCCGTGGCCCGACAGGGCGAATACGATCACCCGTTCGTCCTGCTTTTCCTTAGCCTCCAGGGCTTGATCGATGGCGGCTCGGATGGCGTGGGCCGATTCAGGCGCCGGGATGATCCCCTCGGTACGGGTAAAGAGCGCCGCGGCCTCGAACACAGCCGTCTGATAGTAGGCAACGGCCGACATGGCGTCATGCTCCTGCAACAGTGCCAGAATGGGCGACACGCCATGGTAGCGCAATCCCCCCGCATGGATGCCGGCGGGCATAAAGTTGTGCCCCAGGGTCTTCATCTTGACCACGGGTGCCATTTTGGCGGTATCGCCATAGTCATAGGCGTACACGCCCTTGGTGAGCGTGGGGCAGGCCATGGGCTCTACGCCCACCAGGCGCGTGTGGGTGCCGTCGAGCACGTTGCGCCGGTAAAACGGCAGGGCGATGCCCCCAAAGTTCGAGCCACCGCCCACACAGCCGATCACCACGTCGGCCTCGACGCCGGCCTGTTCCAATTGCATCAGTGCCTCTTCGCCGATGACCGTCTGATGCAGCAATACGTGGTTGAGCACGCTGCCCAGGGCATAGTTCACATCCGGGTTCTGCGCGGCGATCTCTACCGCCTCGCTGATGGCCATGCCCAGGCTGCCAGGGCTGTTGGGATCCTGCGCCAGCAGGGCGCGGCCCGCAGCCGTCTGGTTGCTGGGGCTGGCAAAAACGTCCGCGCCAAACATCTTCATCAGCGTTCGGCGCCCGGGCTTTTGTTCATAGCTCACACGCACCATAAAGATCTGGCAGGCCATGTCGAAAAAGCTGCAGGCCATGGCCAGGGAGGCGCCCCACTGGCCAGCGCCTGTCTCGGTGGTCAGGTGCTTGATGCCCGCGATCTTGTTATAGAACACCTGTGCCACGGCGGTGTTGGGCTTGTGGCTGCCCGTGGGGCTGACTCCTTCATACTTGAAAAAGATCCTGGCAGGGGTCCCGATCGCCTGCTCCAGTCGCGAGGCACGGATCAGCGGAGTAGGCCTCCACAGCTGCAGGACCTCCCGCACCTCTGCAGGGATGTCGATGAACCTGTCCTGGCTGACCTCTTGCTCGATCAGATCCTTGGGAAAGATCGCCGAAAGGTCCTCTGCGCCTACTGGCTGCAGCGTCGCCGGGTTCAACGTCGGCGGAAGGGGTACGGGCAAATCGGGGAGCACATTGTACCAGCGCGTAGGGACGTCGTTTTGAGAGAGCAGGTACTTGGTCTGCATGCGGGTTCCTCCTTGGTTGCTCTGCTTGCGGCGACTCACTGCTGGCGACGGGGAGACGGATTGTGTGGGCAGGAAACAAAAAAAGCCCTCGTCCCCCATAAAAAGGGACGAGAGCCAGCACTCCCGCGGTACCACCCTTGTTGGACCAGCGCTGCTCACTCGGCAGCCCGCCGGCCCCACTCCGCAGATACGGAACCCATCCGACGTGGATGACGTTCGATATCCTCAGCCCTGATAACGGTGGCGACTCCGTCCCCATCTACTCTGTTCGACGGGGCGACTCCCAGGCCCATTCGCTGCCCATGTCGGCGCCGGGCTCTCACCATCCCCCGGCTCTCTGTGCCGCACCCTGGCAAGTACTCTTCCTGCTCAACGTCTTTACGGGGCAGATTGTACCGTATGCAGAATCGTTGTCAAATAGCGAGGTGAAAGAGTCTTGATGATCCGCCGCGTTACTTGTTCGGCGCTCCGAATCGATGCATGTCAGTGGGCATCACCTGATAGGAGATCCCCAGCCAGGCCCGCTCGGCGTCGTCGGGGTGCTCGCCCAGGGTGACCTCCACCTCCTCCGTGCTTCCTCCGCGCAGGATGGTTAGTGTGAGGACGTCTTCTGGGCTGTGGTCGGCGACCATCTGGGAGAAATCCTCCGCGTCGAAATCCTCGCCGTCCACCTGCAGAATCAGATCGCCTGCACGCAGGCCGGCGCGTTCAGCGGGGCTTCCGGCAACCACCGAGGTTACCACAATGCTGCTGCCACCCATGGGGCCTGATTCGAACTGGTCCCAGTTCTCCGTCCGCTCAGGGGAGGTCATGGGGCAATCCATGCGGCCGTCGCATGTGCGGGGCGACAGCCGTGAGACCGCGAGGCCGCCCAGCACGGCTCCGCCGGAGCAGCCCAGCAGCAGACCGATCAGCCCGACAATAACGGTGATAATGACGACGCTTTTCTTTTCCATACAACTCTCCTCGCGCAATCCGTGCCTATACCATACGTTGTATAGCCGCCCGGGTTGCTGCGTCCTCGTCCGGATCCTGATCGGCAAGCCTCCAGTGGCCCAACTCGGACTTGAAGGCTTCAGTTTGTGCCTGGTTCAGTCGGATGTAGCGTGCTGTTGCCGTAACCGCGATGGTGCCGTCCTCCAGGAGGATCTCGCCCTTGCCCTCCATCATGCGGCTGCGCAGGCGCACCATTTCACCGACGACTGTCAAAGGTGCATGAAGCGGTACCGGCTTGAGAAAGCGGGTATTCAGCTCGACGGTCATGGCCCACAGGTCGAGCCGCGACAGCGTCCGGCCAATGGTCTCATCCAAAAGCGCACAGGCGATGCCCCCGTGCAGCACGCCCGGGTAGCCCTGGTGCTCCTCACCGGGGGTAAAGCGGCTGGCCACCCGTCCATCCTCGAGGTCATAGAAGGACAGATTGAGCCCGATGGGGTTCTCTGTTCCACATAGAAAACAGTAACGTGAATTGTTCTGACGCTGCATGCCGCGCCTCCCCAAATGCTATGTCCAAATGTAAGGTCACGGTTGCAGGGCGTCAATTATCTGACCGCATGGACTTGACAGTTGGGGAGGGAGGCTTATTATATAGAGGTTTACTCAAGAATTTCTCTTGGTGGCGCAAACGATGACCGTACGAACCATACTTACGCAGGAAAACCCGCTTCTTCGGCGTAAAGCCGTCAAAGTGACTCGCTTCTCCAAGGCGGTGCGTCAACTGGTCGACGACATGTTCGAGACCTTGGACGCCGCTGGTGGGGTGGGCCTTGCCGCGCCGCAGATCGGCGTGCTTCAGCGGGTATTTGTGGTGGGATTGCCTGCCGAATACGACGATGACGGCAATGAGATATCGCCTCAGGAAGACTATGTGCTGATCAATCCCGAGATTATCTTCAAGCAGGGTGAGGAAGAGCTCGTGGAAGGCTGTTTGTCGATACCCGGCTATCAGGGGTTGGTGCGCCGTGCTACCTCGGTGGTGATCAAGGGTCAGGACGAATACGGCCGCCCGGTGCGCTACAGTGGCGAGGGGCTGCTGGCGCAGGCCTTTCAGCACGAGCTGGATCATCTCGACGGCGTGCTGTATATCGACCACCTCGACTCTCAGAACAAGTTCTGGGCGGTCGAGCAAGCCAGCGAGGAAGACGCGGAGGATTCAGCGGACTGAGCCTGGCGTGCGCTGCACAGTCCGCGTCAGCCCACTTCTCAGGCGCGCCAGAAGGGTGCCTTGAGCATCTCTGGAGCGCTCTCCAGGATCACGTCCGCCCCTGAGCGCTCCAGCTCGCGGCGCATGCCAAAGCCCGAGAGCACGCCCAGCGCATAGGCGCCGGCACGCCGGGCCGAGAGGACGTCGTTCACTGTATCCCCTACCATGAGGCAGACCTCGGTGGGAACTCCCAGCTGCCGTGCTGCCAGCTGGACGGGCTCCGGGTGGGGCTTCATGCGCAGCACATCCTGACGGGTAACCACAATATCAAAAAAGCCCGCAATACCGCAGTGCTCCAGAAAGGCCTTCGCCTCAGGGCGAGCACGGGTGGTGACCACCGCCAACTTGAAATCGGGGCGCAGCGCCTCCAGCAGAGCGTAGCTGCCGGGGACCGCTTCAGATTGCCCTCGGGTGGCGAGTCCGCGTGCCTTGCGGAGCCGGTCCGTCAGGCCGAAAAAAGAGGTGCTCAGCCCCAGATGTTCCACGAGGGACAGGAAATAGTTGCTGGGCGTCTCCAGCGTCATCACCAGCCAGCGTGCCACTGCCGTGGTATTGACCCGTCGGCAGATCCTGGTCATAAAGCGCAGGCGCCTGGCCAATGATGCCACCCACTGGTCATCGCTCTCGATGAGGGTACCGTCCAGGTCGAACAGGATGGCACGAATCTCTTGCACGGGGATGGGTCGCGGTGCCCGCATCAACCTGGCTCCTTATCGGAAGCG
>JAAYED010000119.1 GCA_012728955.1 Chloroflexota bacterium | reverse complement strand
TGTGTAGAAGTCCATCTCCATGGTGACCCGGTGGGTGGAGAGGGCATGGGCCACCTGGCAGGCTGCGTCGAGGTTGAGCTCGGGCTTCTCGGCCAGCATGCGGCCGAAGAGAGCGATATCTGGGGCGCTGGTGCGATCTTTGAACTGCTTGACCAGCTCCTTGGCGATGGACTCTGCAGCGGTGGCACGCTTCGACTTCTCGGATAGGTCGCCCCACTTCGCCAGCAGCGCCGTGGCGATATCGGCCAGTTCCGCCGGGCTGAAGTACAACAGGACTGCGGTCTTTTCGGCCTCTTTCTTGTCCAACTTGCTGGCGAACTTGGGCACGAACTCCTGAAGCGCCTCTTGGGCTTCTGCCGCCTCCTTGCCGGCAGCGGTCAAGGCGTCTTGCAGCCGCTGAACCATCCTCTTGGTGCGCAAGCCCGAGGCCATGGCGGTGGTCTGCTCGAAGACCGGCGCCTGACGGATGGCCCGTTTGAGGCATTGCGAGGAGATGCGAGCCCGGCGCACGCCGCCGAACTCACAGTCTTTGGGGTTGTTGGTGTCGTCGCGGTTCAGGTTGGCAGGGACGAAGTTCTGGATCAAATGCAGCTCGATAAACATGCTAGTCCTCCTCATCAGTGTCTGGGCTTGCCTCGCCTGAGTCTGCTCCATCTGGTTTTGCCTCGTCTGGTTGCACAGGGCGGCTCCAGAAAGACCGCGCCCAACGCTTCTGCACGAACCCGTCCGGCGCACCCCATGCCAGGAGATCACTCAACAGTTGCCCCCAATCCACGGGGACCTCCCTGGACTTGAGGAAGCTGACGGCTTGCCGCAGGTAGAACGGCAGGTCTTCGGGGTGGGCAGCCAGCAGGGCGGCGAAACGGCGCTCGGTGGCGGCCGTGTCTTCCCCTCGCTGTGGGCTGCGACGGAACGCTTCTCCTAGGTTGCCGCTGCCGCCTGAAGTCGGGTGGTAGGCGAAGAGGCAGGCCAGCAGGTAGTAGGCCTCCTCCAGATAGCGCGGCGTCCCCTCGGGCACCCACGGGGCGACGTAGGGGTACATCTCCCGAACCGCGCCAGGCGGCTGCCCAAGGCCGCGGCGCAGGGCGGCCAGGGCGGCGCGGTTCTCCCGCAGCGATTCCAGGTAGGTCACAAACGGCTGTTCTTTGGTCATGATCACCTCCCCGTGTCTCATCCACCAACACGTCCGAGCAGACTCCTCACCTTGGCTATGGGAGCCCACCTCCCGCGGGCAGCGCCATCGCCAGCCCGGCCGCCAAATGATCGCGCGCGCGAACCGAAGCCTTGAGCGCCTTGGGTGTGGCGCCGAGGTTCTGCTCCACAGAGTCATAGGCGCTCCAGGCGGTGCGCTGCAGGGTGTCTCTCCATTGGGAGAGCGCCCTTTCCCGGTCCGTCACGAGGGCCTCCATGGCAACGCGAAAGTGCGTCTCCAGCTCCGCCCAGAAGCGCTCCTCGATGCGCCACCCACTCTGCAGACGCTCCACATCCTTCCGATCGGGCACTCGACCGGATTCACTTCCGCCATCGGAGGAGAGGAAGCCGCTCGCCAAGAACCAGGCTGCTCGCCTGAGTTGCCCGGCAGCATCCTCAGCCATCCGAATAGCCCTTTTCAGGGAACCGACCAACTGCCGGTCCTGGAGGTAGAGGAGCGGTAGGGGCCAGCGTTCGCTTCGATAGAAGTAGATCTGTGCCTGTCCGGGTTTGCTGGACATGC
>JAAYED010000118.1 GCA_012728955.1 Chloroflexota bacterium | reverse complement strand
GCATCGGCACCTACGGCGGCACCCTCAGCGTGGGCATCACCCGTATGGAGATCATGGGCTGGGGCGATATCCGCATGGTCAACGGCGACTTTGGGGAGAACTGGCTGCGCATCTCCAAAGACCTGCAGCGCGCCGAGCCCAACGTGCTCAAGGACTGGGAGGTGTCGGACGACCTCACCCAGGTGACCTGCTACATGCGCAAGGGATTAAAGTTCTCAGACGGCGAGCCCTGCACCAGCGAGAACATCCGCTTCTGGTGGGATGACATCATCAACAACACCGAGCTGACGCCGGTGCCCAACGTCTGGCTGCGGCCCGGTGGCGAGCTGGCCAAGCTCGAGATCATCGATGACTATACCTACCGCCTCACCTTCAAGGTGCCCCATCCGGCCTTTGTGCTGGTCTCCATGGCGCACTTTTATGGCACGGGCTATACCTCCATGTCGCCCTATCACTACTTGAAACAGTTCCACATCAAGTACAACGAAAAGGCCAACGATCTGGCCAAGGCTGCCGGCTTTGACTTTTGGTACCAGCACTTTTTGCGGCAGCACGATCCCATCTGGAACCTGGAGCGCCCGCGCCTCACGCCCTACCAGCCCGTCAAGGATACCCCCAGCATGGTGTTCTGGGAGCGCAACCCCTACTATGCCGCGGTGGATCCGGAGGGCAACCAGCTGCCCTATATCGACGAGGTGCACAGCGACCGCTGCGCCGACCTCTCGGTGTACGACGCCAAGCTGGTGGGCGGTGCCTTTGACTTTGCCGCCTTTGAGAGCCGCATCCTGTTCTATGCCACCTATGCCGAAGGCGCTGCCCTGGGCAACGCCGACATGGTGCTCTGGCCCTCGGGCAAGGGCGGCGAGGTGGTCTATAACGTCAACATGAACTGGGCGGACGACGAGATGCGCGAGGTGTTCAGCGACGATCGCTTCCGCCAGGCCCTCTCGCTGGCCGTGGATCGCGCCGATATCAACAACGTGATCTACTTCGGCAACGCCTCCGAGACGCAGATGACGGTGATCCCCGCCTCGCGCCACTACAAGCCCGAGTACGCCGAGGCCTATGCCCAGTTCGATCGCGAGCGGGCCAACGCCCTGCTGGACGAGATGGGGCTGGAGTGGAACGCGGAAAAGACGCACCGCCTGTGGCCCACCAGCAAAAAGCCCATGATCATCTCCTGGGATCTGGTCGAGACCGAAACCCCCAAGGGCCCGATCACCGAGCTGGTGACCGAGTACTGGAAGGCCATCGGCATCGAGATCCAATGGAAATCGATCACCCGGCAGTTGCTGACGCAAAAAATCGGCGCCAATGAAGAGCCCATGTCCACCTGGCATGGTGATGAGACGGCCGACACGCTCTTTTTGCGGCGGCCCAAATTCTTTGCCCCCATCGATGGCGACGAGAGCGTGTGGGCGCCCCTCTGGGGCCGCTGGTACAACACGCTGGGCTCCCAGGGCGAAGAGCCGCCCGAGATGATCAAGGATCTCTATACCTGGCTGGACGAGTACATGCTCACCGACTCGAACGAGCCGGCCGCCAGGGTGCTGGAGAGCCAGGCCGAGCACGTCTGGACGATCGGCACTGTGGGCAACGCCCCGCACCCCCTCTGGATCCGCAAGACGCTCAAGAACGTGAGCCAGACCGGCGGCTTTTGGACCTGGGACAGCCTGTGGACCTTTACCGAGTACGCCGAGCAGTGGTACCTCACCGAGAGCTAGCGCCTCGCCGGCGCAGCGCACCGTCCGTCCCGATCAGCGGGACGGACGGTTTGTGTTTGCGTGGCACTCTTTACACCCTTTCGCAAGAATGCACGGGAACTATATGGCGCAAAGGATGTCTTTTGATTATGCTTGCGCCACTTGGCAGCGAGGGCGCCGGGGGCCCGCCGCGGGCCACTGCCGGTGGAGCACGCCTCACGGGCCGAGGATCGTCACTCCTGTGGCGCATGGCGGGTCCTGCGGCTCTCCGCTGGCCGCGGAATGGGGGAGCAGCGCGCTGTGAGTACGGGGTGAGGCCGCGCGCCGCCGCTGGGGCGGACCAGGGAGGGGAGGGCAGAGGGCAACCGATGCGTCGTGCGCCATGAGGATCCGGTGTCTGTCATCAGCAAGGGGGAAGATGATGCAACGGGGATTCACGAGACGCTCTTTTCTCAGCATGACGGCCCTCTCCGCCGCGGGGGCGGTGGCCGCCTGCACGCCCGGCGGCACCGTGGCGTCCGAGGCGACGGCGCCGCCGCCGGAGGCCGCCACGGTGCCGCCCACCGCCATGCAGGAGCCGCCGACCGCCGCGCCCACGGCCGCGCCCGAGTCCGAAGCGCAGCCGCAGGCCACAACCGAGCCCGGGCCGCTGCCCGCCAAATACAGCGAGTCGCCACTGCTGGCCCAGCGGGTGGCGGCCGGCGAACTGCCTCCCGTGGAGGAACGCCTGCCGGAAGAGCCCCGGGTCTGCGAGGTGACCGAGCAGATCGGCAGTTATGGCGGCACCCTCACTGTGGGCGACCTCACCGTGGGCCTGTTCGGGGGCGACGCCGAAATGTCCATGGATCGCCCCAACTGGCTGCGCATCTCGCGGGATGCCACTCACGCCGTGCCCCACGTACTCAAGGACTGGGAGGTCAGCGACGACTATACCGAGGTCACCTGCTACATGCGCAAGGGGATGAAGTGGTCCGACGGACAGCCCCTCACCACCGCCGATATCGCCTACTTTGTGGAGGATATCCTGGGCAACACCGAGATCACGCCGGTGGCGCACATGGCCTTTCGCTGGGGCGGCGAGATGATGAAGCTCACCGTGCTGGACGACTATACCTACAAACTGACCTTTGCGGCGCCCCATCCCTCCTTTTTGCTGGTCAACATGGCCCATCTGTACGGCTTCTGGGGGGCCAATACCTTTGTGCCCAGCCACTATCTCAAGCAGTTTCACATCAAGTACAACGACAAGGCCAACGAGCTGGCCAAGGAGGCCGGTTTCGACTTTTGGTACCAGCTCCATGGCCGGGAGAACACCCCACCCAGTCGCTGGATCGGCCCAAGTTGACCGCCTTTGTCCCCGTGCGGGATACGCCTTCCATGTGCACGCTGGAACGCAACCCCTACTATCATGCGGTGGACCCGGAGGGGAACCAGCTGCCCTATATCGACCAGCTGAACATGGATCGTGCCGCCGACCTGGCGGTGTACGACGCCAAGCTGGTGGGCGGCTCTTATGACTTTGCGGCCTTTCAGGCCCGTATCATTTACTATGCCACCTATGCCGAAGGGGCGGCCAGCTCGAACGCGCGCATCCTGCTGTGGCCCTCGGGCAAGAGCTCGGAGGTGATGTACAACGTCAACCTCAACCATCCGGATCCCGAGTGGCGCGAGGTGTTTGCCGACGATCGTTTTCGCAAGGCGCTCTCGCTGGCCATCAACCGCGACGAGATCAATTCTGTGGTGTACTTTGACAATGCCAGCGTCAACCAGCTCACTGCCACGCCCACCTCGCGCCACTATCGGCCCGAGTACGCCAGCGCCTATACCGCCTATGATGTGGAGGGCGCCAATGCCCTGCTGGACGAGATGGGCCTGGAATGGAACGACGCCCGGACGCACCGCCTGTGGCCGGTCTCCAAAGAGCCCATGATCATCTCCTGGGATCTGGTGGAGACCGAGACCCCCAAGGGCCCCGTTACCGAGCTGGTGGAAGAGTACTGGAAGGCAGTGGGCATCGAGATCCGCTGGAAGTCGGTGACGCGCAACCTGCTCACCCAGCGGGTGCTGGCCAACGAGGAGCCCATGTCGCTCTGGCACAGCGGCGACACCATGGACACGCTCTTTCTCAGCCGGCCCTTTCCCTTTGCGCCGCTGGATGGGGACGAGAGCACCTGGGGCGTGCTGTGGGGTCGCTGGTACAACACCCGGGGCGAGGCGGGGGAGGAGCCTCCTCAGGAGATCAAGGATCTGTACCAGGCGCTGGACGACTATATGATCACCTATGACACCGAGCCCGGGCAGGTGGTGCTGGCCAGCCAGGCCGAGCACATCTGGACGGTGGGCACGGTGGGCATGGCTCCTCATCCGCTGTTTGTGCGCAATACCCTCAAGAACGTCAGCGAGAGCGGCGGTTACTGGACCTGGGACACCCTGTGGACCTACACCGAGTTCCCGGAGCAGTGGTTCCTGGCTTAGAGCCAGGCGCCCGCGACCGTCGGCTGAAAGGACACGCCGCCCGCCCGAATATTCGGGGCGGGCGGTGAATTTTGGAGGCCTCTGTGCTATGATGGACGGAGCCGCCTGCGCAACGGGCGGCTGCACTCTGCGTAGAGGGGTCAGCACGGCGGGCCGCCGCGCAGCAAACGACTGAGGGAGGAGCAGGATGGCGAGGAGCAAGTGGGGACTGTTGCTGCTGGGGATTCTGGCGTTGTCGTTGAGCGTCTCGTGCTCGGGCGTGCTGGACCCGGCCCGTTACATCGCCAGCGGTCTGTACAAGGTGAGACCGGATCCCACGGCTGTGCCCACCGCCGCACCGACCGCCGCGCCCACCGAGGCACCTGTAGAGACGCCCAGCCTGGCGCCTACCGAGCAGGCCACCGCCCGGCCCACCACGCCCGCCACAGCGGGGCAGGGCAAGGGCGGCAGGGGCGACGCCCGCCGGCAGCGGACGCCCACGCCGGAAGCGGCCAACCCTGTGGGTGCGCAGGAGCCCGCCGGCACCGATTGGCGCCTCGAGCCGGTGAATGTCGAGCGCCAGGTGCTGCTGGATCAGGACGGTGTGCGCATCACCGCCACTGGCTTTAGCCACGAGGGCGAGTGGGGCGAGCCCCAGCTGGGCCTGCTGGTAGAGAACAACAGCGGCCGCCAGCTCACCATTCAGGTGCGCGCCACCGCCGTCAACGATCTGATGGTGGGCTCCGGCATGTATGTGGAGCTCCAGCCGGGCAAGCGGGCCCACACCCCCTTGACCTTTTTGATCCGTCCCCTGGAGCAAGCGGGCATCACCCTGATCAAAAAGATCGAGGTGTCCTTCCTGATCACCCCAACGGGCGTCAGTGAGACCTACCTGATCTCGGACATGATCGAGGTGCCCACCGATGCCGATCCGGACTATGTGCAGCCGCTGGACGATGCCGGCGAGGTGGTATGGGATGACCAGGGCGTACGCATGGTGCTGCGGGGTGTGGATTCAGAGAACAGCGACTGGGGTACCGACGTGTTGTTCTATCTGGAGAACACCGGCGACCGCGACCTGTTGCTGCACGTTGCAGAGGTGTACGTCAACGACTGCAAACTGGGGCCCTACTTTTCAGAGGTGGTGATGGTGGGCAAGGGGCGCTACTCGGCGCTGATGCTGGAACGGGAAGAGCTGCAGGCCAACGGCATCACCCGCATCGACTCGCTGGAGTTTACCTTTCTGGCGGTTGATCCAGACAGCTGGGAGGAACTGTTCCAGTCCGATACGATCCGCATCACCTTCTGAGCGGCTGGCTGGATGCCCCTGAGAGAACGGAGGGGCTGGCCCCACCGGTGCGCATGCCGGCGGTGCCAGCCCCATTTTCCCTCGTGCCCGGTGCGGTGGTTACCAGAGCAGCACGCCCTTGATGTAGCCGTCGCGGTGGTTGGCGGCGATGTCGAACAGCTCCTGCGCCTCGGCGGCCGGGCGCACGTGGCTGATCAGCGGGCGCATGTCGAACACGCCCCGCTCCATCATGCGTACCGTGGGCGGCAGCAGCTTGTGGAACTCGGGGGTGATCGAGGGCGAGGCGTTGTACACCTGATAACCCCGGCTGTGCCAGGCCGCCAGGCTCACCAGGCGGTCGGCGTCGCGGTGGGCGGCAAAGATGGTCAGGCGGCCCGCCCGCCGCAGGATGTCATAGTGCAGGTCAAACCCCGATTGCACGCCGGCCGCCTCGATCAGCAGGTCCACCGGATCGGCGGCCAGCTCCTGCAGGGCGGCCTGGCCCTCGGCCGTGGTGGGATTGATGGTGCGGTCGGCGCCAAAGCGGGCGGCCAGCTCCAGCCGGCGGGGATCCACATCGATGGCGACCACCTCGCTGGTGAGGGCGTGGACCAGCCCCTGCACCAGCAGCAGCCCCATGTAGCCGGTGCCCACCACGGCGGCCCGGTCGCCGGGGACGATCTGGCTCCACTGCAGGCCGTTCATCACGCACATCACCGGCTCGGCGATCCAGTTCTGGTAATCGGTGATATCGGGGCGCAGGCGGGCCACCCGGCTCTGGTGCAGGTTGGCGTACTGGCCGAACAGGCCTCCGCCGATGGCGGCCACCAGGTCCCCCTCCCGCAGGCCCGTCACCCGGGCGCCCACCTTTTGGACGACGCCCACCCCCTCGTGGCCCGAGAGAAAGGGATAGCCCCCGGCCACGCTGATGATGCCGTTGTAATAGGCCTGGTCCATGGCGCAGATGGCGCTGGCCCTGAGGGCGATCTGCACCTCGAACAGGTCGGGATCGGGCAGCTCAAAGCTGCGCAGGGCAACCTGGTGAAGACCGGTGAAATAGATGCCTGTGGCCTGCATGGGATCCTCCTGAGGGGCGATATTGCGTGCTGCGGGCCGAGGCTAACACCGCTGCGGGGCGCCGTCAATGCCCGATGAGCTCGCGCCGTTGCCGCCGACTCGTCCGCTGCCAGCGGTTTGCCGCTGCCAGCGGTTCGTCCGCTGCCAGCGGACGCCGTTGCCAGTGGGGCGCGCTCGCGCTATCATTTCCCCGCATCCAGCGGAAAGGAGCGCCGTGAAAGCAGCAGTTATCGAATCGCCCATGGTGGTGGCCCTGCACGATGTGCCCGAGCCCGTCATCAGCCAGCCCCACGAGGTCAAGATCCGGGTGGCCTATACCGGTATTTGCGGATCCGAGATCCACGCCTATCACGGGACGCACCCCTTTCGCGTGCCGCCGGTGATCTCGGGGCACGAGCTCTCGGGGATCGTCACCGAGGTGGGGAGCGCGGTGACGGCGGTGCAGCCGGGCGACCGCGTGACGGTAGAGCCGCACTATGGCTGTGGCCACTGCCGGGCCTGCCGCGAGGGGGCCTATAACGCCTGCGCCAGCAAGCAGGTGCTGGGCACGCAATCCTGGCCGGGGTCCTTTGGCGAGCTGATCGTGGTGCCGGAAGCCACCGTGGTGCCGCTGCCCGCGGGGGTGAGCATGGAGCAGGGGGCGCTGATCGAGCCCATCGCGGTGGGGGTGCACGCGGTGCGCCGCGCCGGCGTGGGCCTGGGGGATACGGTGGCCATCCTGGGGGCCGGGCCCATCGGGCTGGGGCTGCTGCTGGCGGCTCAGGCGGCGGGCGCCGCCACCACCCTGGTGACGGACGTCTCGGCCTACCACCGGGGGATCGCCGTGCAGATGGGGGCCACGGCGGCGCTGGATCCCGCCACGGAGGATGTGGCCGCGGCGGCGCAGGACTATTCCGGCGGCGAGGGTGCCGATGTGGTCTTTTTGGGGGTGGCGGTGGAGGCAGTGCTCAACGACGGCCTGCGCACGGCGCGGCGCCGCGGCACCGTGATGGAGGTGGCCATGTTCGGCCGGCCGCCCGCCATCAACCTGCATCTGCTGCAGAACAAAGAGCTGCGCCTGCTGGGCTCGAACATGTACACCCGGGAGGATTTCACCATTTCGGCAGAGGCCATCGCCAGCGGCCGTTTTGATACCTCCCTGATGATCAGCAAGATCATGCCCATGGATGAGGTGGTGGCCGCCATGGACCTGGTGGACCGCCGTCTGGAGGATGCCGTCAAGGTGTTGCTGCGCTTTTAGGCGCAGCCGGGCGCGCGCCTTTTTGCCGTTCGTCGCTCGTTTTGACACGGGCGGCACCGGTCATTATAGTGAGTGACGTGGGCTGGTTGGCGGACAGGCCGCCAGCGTAACCGGGCCCAATCATCCAGGCGCACACGGTGAGGTGTGGCAGGCAGCGGCGGGACAATGGCGCCCCGTCAAGCGGCCGCACCTCCGTACGCCTGTTTTTTTTATGCCAGCGCCAGGCAGGGTCCGGGCGCCCGGCCGGAGCCGGTGGAGAGGAGGGCCATCCAGGGGACGTACGCAACAGCGACAAGGTTGTGTCTCACGGGAACGTCATCTTGCTTGTAGAGCGATGGAGGAACCATGCAACTGCGTAAGCATACGCGTCGCGATTTTCTGCGACTGACCGGCCTTTCAGCCGCCGGCGTGATTGTGGCAGCCTGCGCGCCCGGTACCGATGTGGTGCCCGCGGCCGAGACGCTGGTGCCCGAGGCCGAGACCCTGGTGGCTACAATGGTCCCCGAGGCGGAGGCCACGGCAGCGCCCACCGCCGAGGCTGAAGCCACCGCCGAGCCCGAGGGGGAGGCCACCGCCGAGCCCGAGGCCGAGCCCGAGATGCCCAGCAAGTACAGCGAATCGCCCATGCTGGCCGAGCGTGTGGCCGCGGGCGAGCTCCCTCCGGTGGAGGAGCGCCTGCCCGAGGAGCCCCTGGTGATCGAGCCCTATGAGAGCATCGGCACCTATGGCGGCACGCTCTCTTACGGCGGCCCCGCCACCACCCTGTACGCCTACGAGGGCAACCACGTGATGGGTTGGGTCAACTGGCTGCGTATCTCCAAGGATACGGGCAAGGGCAACCCCAACATCATCAAGAGCTATGAGATCAGCGACGACCTGACCGAGATCACCTGCTACATGCGCAAGGGCATGAAGTGGTCCGACGGCACGCCGCTCACCAGCGAGGACGTCCGCTTCTGGTACGAGGACCATCTTCAGAACGAAGAGATCACGCCCGTTGCCCCCAAGAATTTCCGCCCGGGCGGCGAGCTGATGAAGATGGAGTTTATCGACGACTATACGGTCAAGTTCAAGTTCGCTCAGCCGCACCCGGCCTTTGTGCTGGTGAACCTGGCGCACCGCGATGGTTTCGGCGATAACGCCACCTTTGTCCCCAGCCACTATGTGAAGCAGTTCCACATCAAGTACAACGAAAAGGCCAACGACCTGGCCAAGGCCGCCGGCTTTGATTTTTGGTACCAGCTCTATGGTCGCGAGAACGCGCGCAACCAGAGCATCGATCGCCCGCGGCTGGATTCCTTCATGCCCGTGCGCGACACGCCCCAGATGGGCTTTTTGGAGCGCAACCCCTACTTTTGGGCCGTGGACACCGAGGGCAACCAGCTGCCCTATATCGACAAGATGACCTCGGACAAGCCGGCCGATATCGCCATCATGGACGCCAAGGTTGTGGGTGGCACCTATGACTTTTCGGCACACCAGATGAATATCATGAACTATGCCACCTATGCCGAGGCGGCGGCTACCTCCAACGCGCACATCCTGCTCTGGCAGTCGGGCAAGGGCTCGGAGGTGGTCTATAACGTCAACTCGAACTGGCCGGACGAAGAGTGGCGCACCGTCTTTGCGGACGACCGCTTCCGCCAGGCGCTGTCCCTGGGCATCAACCGCGCGGATATCAACAACGTCATCTATTTCGGCAACGCCAGCGAAACCCAGATGACGGTGATCCCCGTGTCGCGGCACTACAAGCCCGAGTACGCCGAGGCCTATGCGGCGCACGACGTGGACAAGGCCAACGCGCTGCTGGATGAGATGGGCCTGGAGTGGAACGCCGCCAAGACCCACCGCACCTGGCCGCAGAGCAAAAAGGACATCATCATCCCCTGGGATCTGGTAGAGACCGAGACCCCCAAGGGCCCCATCACCGAGCTGGTGACCGAGTACTGGAAAGAGATCGGTATCGAGATCCAGTGGAAGTCGATCACCCGCACGCTGCTGACGCAAAAGATGGGCGCCAATGAGGAGCCCATGAGCACCTGGCACGGCGACGAGACGGCGGATACGCTGTTCCTGCGGCGGCCCAAGTACTTTGCCCCCGGCAACGGCGACGAGAACTGCTGGGGCACCCTGTGGGGCCTGTGGTACGCCACCGGTGGCGAGCAGGGCGAAGAGCCCCCGCAAATGATCAAGGATCTGTACAACTGGTTGGACGAGTACAACCTGACGGACGCGCTGGAGCCCGCCGCCAAGGTGCTCGAGAGCCAGGCGGAGCATGTCTGGACCATTGGCGCCATCGGCAACGCCCCGCATCCGCTCTGGATCCGCAATACGCTCAAGAACGTCTCCGAGACCGGAGGCTTTTGGACGTGGGACTCGCTCTGGTCGTACACCGAGTTCCCCGAGCAGTGGTACCTGGAGCAATAGTTTCGTTTCAGTAGCGCCGGCGCCCCCGTGCGGCCCCCAGTGGGCGGGCGGGGGCGCTTTATTTCAGCCAACGATGGTTGTCGGTTGGTTGCAGGCGTTGACGGCGGTCCATTCGTTCGATATGCTAATGATGCACAGGCGCGTGTCCGCGCGCGCACAGAGCCGCAGTGGTGCAGCGCCCAAAACAGCGGCCGTGAAAGGAGCAGCGCAACAGAAAGTTGTGTGGTCCGACGAGTGGTGTAGCAGATCCCTATCAGACCAGGAGGACACATGGACCTGAACAAGCACACGCGTCGAGATTTTCTGCGGTTGGCGGGCCTCTCCACAGCGGGCGTGATCGTGGCGGCCTGCGCACCGGCCACCCCGGCCCCCACGGGCGAGGCTACGGCGGCCCCCACGGCGGAGCAGGCGGCGGCCCCTACCGCTACCACGGCGGCAGAGCCCACCATGGCCCCCACGGCGGAGCAGGCCGCTGAGGCCACCGCAGCGCCCGAGGCCGAGCCCATGGGCAAGTACAAGGAATCGCCCATGCTGGCCGACATGGTGGCCGCGGGCGATCTGCCCCCCGTGGAGGAGCGCCTGCCTGAGGAGCCCCTGGTGATCGAGCCCTACGAGGCCATCGGCGAGTACGGCGGCACGCTGACGGTGGGCATCCTCTCGGCCAGCTTCCGCGGCGGTGACATCCGCTCCATCATCGGCAACCCCTATGGCCTGCGCATCAACAAGGATGCCACGGGCTATGTGCCCAACATCCTCAAGGACGCGGTGATGTCGGACGATTTCCTGTCCTGCACCTGCA
Source organism: Chloroflexota bacterium (assembly GCA_012728955.1). Classification (GTDB taxonomy): domain Bacteria; phylum Chloroflexota; class Anaerolineae; order UBA1429; family UBA1429; genus JAAYED01. Next base: position 13,394 of record JAAYED010000118.1, on the reverse strand, counting down.
CCATGCGCAAGGGGCTCAAATTCAGCGATGGGCAGCCGCTGACCTCGGCCAACATCCAGTGGTGGTACGACAATGTGCTGTTGAACACGGACCTCACCCCCTCGGTGAGCAAGATGTTCCGCCCGGGCGGTGAGGTGATGGAGCTCGAGATCATCGACGACTATACCTACCGCTTTATCTTCAAGTACCCCAACCCCCGCTTTGCCATTCTGAGCATGGCGCACCAGTCGGGCTTTGGGGACAATAACGGCTTTGTCCCCAGCCACTATCTGGAGCAGTTCCACATCAATTTCAATGACAAGGCGAACGATGAGGCCAAGGCCGCCGGCTTTGACTTTTGGTATCAGAACTATGGCCGGGCAAACGACCGCCAGTTCAGCATCGAGCGTCCGCGCATCGAGCCCTTTATCCCGGCCCGTGAGACGCCGCAGATGCTCTTCCTGGAGCGCAACCCCTACTATTTCATCGTGGACACCGAGGGCAACCAGCTGCCCTACATCGACAAACTGAACGCCGATGTGGCCGCCGACCTCTCCATCCACGATGCCAAAGTGGTGGGCGGTACCTATGACTTTGCCGCCATGCAGCTGCGCATCCTGAGCTATGCCACCTACGCCGAGGGCGCCACTAACGCCGATGCCCAGATGTACCTCTGGCAGACGGGCAAGGGCTCGGAGGTAGTCTATAACGTCAACATGAACTGGACGGACGACGAGTGGCGTGAAGTGTTCAGCGACGATCGGTTCCGCCAGGCGCTCTCGCTGGCCATCAACCGCGCCGACATCAACAACGTCATCTACTTTGGCAACGCCTCTGAAACCCAGTTCACGGTGATCCCCAGCTCTACCCAGTACAAGGCCGAGTTCGCCCAGGCCTATGCCGAGTTCGATCTGGACAAGGCCAATGCGCTGCTGGACGAGATGGGGCTGGAGTGGAACGCCGCCAAGACGCACCGCACCTGGCCCAAGAGCAAGACCGAGATCGTGATCCCCTGGGATCTGGTCGAGACCGAGACGCCCAAGGGCCCCATCACCGAGCTGATCACCGAGTATTGGAAGACCATCGGTATCGACATCCAGTGGAAGTCGGTTACCCGCACCCTGCTGACGCAAAAGGTGCTGGCCAACGAGGAGCCGATGAGCCTGTGGCATGGCGACGAGACCACCGACATCCTGCTGATGCGGGCGCCCAAGTTCTTCTCCCCGGGCACCTATGACGAGAACTGCTGGGCCGTGCTGTGGGCCCAGTGGTACAGCAGCCAGGGCGAGTCGGGCGAAGAGCCGCCCCAGATGATCAAGGATCTGTTCGAGTGGAACGACAAGTACAACGAGACCTTTGATCCGATCTATGCGCAGCAGACCCTCGCCAGCCAGGCGGAGCACATCTGGACGGTGGGCGCCATCGGCAACGCCCCGCACCCGCTGTTTGTGCGCAACTCGCTGAAGAACGTCAACCCCACCGGCGGGTACTGGACCTGGGATACGCTCTGGACGTACCCCGAGTACCCCGAGCAGTGGTACATCGCCCAGAGCTGACCGGGCGCTGGAGCGAAAGAGGGTGCCCGCGCATCCCCCATGGGGGATGCGCGGGCACCTGTTTGTGTGGGGACCGGGGCGGGCCTGCTGGCGCGCCGGGGCGCTGTCGGTTACAATGGCCTCGGCCGGGCCAGCGGGGCCGGCCGCAGCACAAGATCCTACAAGGAGCAGCATCCATGGCCAAGGTTGATCTGACCCAGTTCCAGTGGCTGAACCCATCCACCCTGCGGCGCGAGGGCGAGGCCTGGGTGATCGCGGCGCCGGCCGAGAGCGACTTTTTCCGGAGCCACAGCGCGCCGGCGGCGGACGGCACCCTGCCGGACTCGAAGGACGACGCGCCCTACCTGTACACCTCGGTCACCGGCGACTTTGTGCTGCGGGCCAGGGTGCAGCATGGCTTTGCCGATACCTATGACGCCTGCGCCCTGATGGTGCGGGTGAACGAGCAGGTGTGGGGCAAGATCTGCTTTGAAAAGACCGATTTCGACACCCACGCCGTGGTGAGCGTGGTGACCAACGGGGTGTCGGATGACGCCAATGGCCCCAATGTGGAGGGGGATACCCTCTGGCTGCAAATGGTGAGGGTGGGCAGGTCCTTTGCGCTGCATTATTCGCTGGACGGCAAGCAGTTCTTTATGCTGCGCTACTTTTACCTGCCGGCCTCGGAGACGGTGCAGGTGGGGCTGGTGGCGCAGGCGCCCCGGGGCTCTGGCGGCGAGCGTTACTTTTACGACGTGACCCTGGAGAGCCGTACGGTGGGCAACATTCGCAGCGGGGTCTAGACCGCCGCAAGAGAGACAGTCGCAGCGCCCCCCAGCCGGCCGGCTCGGGGGCGCGATGCTTTTTTGGGAGGGGGTGGGGGGCCTGGCTGGGACGGAGGCCCCTGCGCCCACGGCAGCGTCCCCCGCCCCCTGACCGTCGGGCCGGTGCAGCAGGCAGCCTCCCGGTGGTCAAGTGGCGCCGCGCCCTGCGGCTCTTTGCCCACCCTGTCCGCCCGCTGCGAGCGGCGCGGCAGCGACCCTGTGCAGCGGGGGCCGGACCGGGGGGGCCCATCTCTCGGCGCACCCCGCGAGGGGCCTGGCTGGGACGGAGGCCCCTGCGCCCGCGGCAGCGTCCGCCGCCTCCTGACCGCCGTGCCGGTGCGCAAGGCAAGCTCCCCGCCGGAACGTGGCGCCGCGCGCCGCGGCTCTGTGCAACCCTGTCCACCGGCTGCGAGCCGCGCCGCTGCCGCCCCTGCGCCCGCGGCAGCGTCCCTCGCATCCTGACCGCCGGATCGATGCAGCAGGCAGTCTCCCCGTGGTCACGTGGCGCCGCGCGCTGCGGCTCTGTGCCCACCCCCTCCGCCCGCTGCCAGCCGCGCGGCAGCGGCCCCGTGGAGGGTCAGCGCTGGCGGCAGGCTCGCCGCGCTGCCCTTTATGCCCCCTTTACCTTGGTTCTATCCACCGTTGATTACGACTGGTATAGTTTTACGCAGAAAATGCTTGCGGGACGATTGCGTTTCGATTACGATAGGGTTGCGCAGGCACCGGCGGCGCCGCCCCCATGGGGCATGCGCGGCAGGGCTGGCGCGGTGCAATCGTCGCCGCGGCGCAGTGGCGCGTTCCGCGGGGAAAGGAGGGGGGGCTTTCGTTGGCGGTTGGATAGGTATGCCAAAGGAGGAATCATGCCTGCTTCCACGCATTCAAGACGGGATTTCTTGCGTTTGACGGGTCTCTCTGCGGCGGGCGTCATCATGGCGGCCTGCGCCGGTACCCCCGAGGTGGTGGAAAAGATCGTCAAAGAGACGGTGATCGTCGAAAAAGAGGTGGAAAAGATCATCACCGCCACGCCCGAGATGGCCGAGTCAGAGGGTGAGGCAGAGCCCACCAAGGAGCCCGAGGCCGAGGCAGAGCCGGAAGGCGAGCCAGAGGTTCAGGTGCCCGGCAAGTTCAGCGAGTCGCCCATGCTGGCGGAGCGGGTGGCCGCCGGAGAGCTGCCTCCGGTGGAGGAGCGCCTGCCCACCGAGCCGCTGGTGGTGGAGGTGGTGGAAAAAATCGGCCAGTACGGCGGCGCCATCACCGTGGGCAGCCTGAGCATGAACCTGGGCGGCGACGACCTGGACATGGCCAACTCGCGGCCCAACCTGATGCGCATCTCGCACGATGCCCGCGACGCCACGCCCAATATCCTCAAGGGGTACGAGCTCTCGGACGACCTCAAATCCATCACGCTCTTTATGCGCCAGGGCATGAAGTGGTCCGACGGTGAGCCCCTCACCACGGAGGACATCAAGTTCTACTATGAGGATCAGCTGCTCAACACCGAGATCACCCCGCGGGTGCCCTACTGGTTCCGCCCGGGTGAGGAGGTGATGACGCTGGACATCGTCGACGACTATACCTATCGCCTGAGCTTTGCCCAGCCGCACCCGCGTTTTGTGATGATCTGCATGGCCCACCTGGAGGCCTTTGGCGGCAACAGCACCTTTGTGCCCAGCCACTATCTCAAGCAGTTCCACATCAAGTACAACGAAAAGGCCAACGATCTGGCAAAGGCGGCGGGCTTTGATTTCTGGTACCAGCTCTATGGTCGTGAGAACGACCGCGGCCAGTCCATCGATCGCCCGCGGCTGGATGCCTACATCCCCCTGCGCGACACGCCCCAGATGACCTTCTGGGAGCGCAACCCCTACTATTGCGCGGTGGATCCGGAGGGCAACCAGCTGCCCTATATCGACACCATCAACAAGGATCGCGCCGCCGACCTGTCGATTTTCGACGCCAAGGTGGTGGGCGGCAGCTATGACTTTGCCGCCTTTCAGCTGCGCATCCTGAGCTATGCCACCTATGCCGATGGCGCCGCCTCGTCCAACGCCCGCATGGTGCTCTGGCAGTCGGGCAAGGGCGGTGAGGTGGTCTATAACGTCAACATGAACTGGACGGTCCCCGAGTGGCGCGCCACCTTTACCGACGACCGCTTCCGGCAGGCCCTCTCGCTGGCCATCGACCGGGCGGACATCAACAACGTGATCTATTTCGGCAACGCCTCCGAGACCCAGTTCACCGTGGTGCCCGTGTCGCGCCACTACAAGCCCGAATACGCCTCGTCCTTTGCCGATTTCGATCTGGACAAGGCCAACGCCCTGCTGGACGAGATGGGGCTGGAGTGGAATGCCGCCAAAACCCACCGTCTGTGGCCCGAGAGCAAGACGGATCTGGTCATCAGCTGGGACCTGGTGGAGACCGAGACGCCCAAGGGCCCCATCACCGAGCTGATCACCGAGTACTGGAAAAAGATCGGCGTCGAGATCCAGTGGAAGTCCATTACCCGCACGCTGCTGACCCAAAAGGCGCTGGCCAACGAAGAGCCCATGAGCCTCTGGCACGGCGACGAGACCATGGACACGCTCTTTTTGCGGCGGCCCAAGTTCTTTGCCCCCGGTGACTATGACGAGTGCTGCTGGGGTCCCCTGTGGGCCTCGTACTGGAACACCCGCGGCGAGCAGGGCGAAGAGCCGCCGCAGGTGATCAAGGATCTGTTCGACTGGCACGACGAGTACACCCTCACCGACGGCGATGAGCCGGCGCGCAAGGTGCTCGAGAGCCAGGCCGAGCACATCTGGACCATCGGGTCGGTGGGCAATGCGCCGCATCCGCTCTTTGTGCGCAACAACCTGCGCAACGTGAGCGAAGACCGCGGCTTCTGGACCTGGGACTCGCTGTGGACCTTCCCCGAGTTCCCCGAGCAGTGGTACGTGGAGCAGGCGTAGACGTTACGGGAGCAGAGCAAGGTATGAACGCAGGGGGCGCCACGCCGGCAACGGTGGGGGCGCCCCCTGCCTGGGCGGGGCCCACCGCTGCCGGCGCCGCACGGTAATCGGTGGCGCGGGCGGGCGGGCAGGACGGGAGAGGAGGTGTCGGGCCTATCAACGATGCGCAGCGTTTGATCTCGCCAGAGCGTTAATCCGTGCTGCAAAGGAGCAACAGGAGGTACCATGCCCGGTTCCATGCATACGCGACGGGATTTCCTGCGCCTGACGGGCCTCTCAGCGGCGGGCGTCATTGTGGCGGCCTGCGCCGGCCAGCCCGAGGTGGTGGAACAGGTCGTCAAGGAGACGGTGATCGTCGAAAAGGAGGTGGAAAAGGTCATCACCACGGCACCGGAAAAGGAGGCCGAGGCCGAGCCCGAGCCCACCGAGGCACCGGAGGAGCTGCCCGCCGGGGAAGGGGACATGCCGTCCAAATTCCAAGAGTCGCCCATGCTGGCCGAGCGGGTGGCCAGGGGCGAGCTCCCGCCGGTGGAGGAGCGCCTGCCGGAAGAGCCCCGCGTCTCGCGCATCACCGACCAGATCGGCAAGTTTGGCGGATCGGTGGCGGTGGGCTCCCTGGCCATCAACCTGATGGGAGGGGACGCTGGTAACTTTCGCGATCGCGATCACTGGCTGCGCATCTCCAGCGATGGCACCCACGCCGTGCCCAACGTGCTCAAGGACTGGGAGGTGAGCGACGACTTTACCCAGGTCACCTGTTATATGCGCAAGGGCATGAAGTGGTCCGACGGCGAGCCGCTTACCGCGGAAGACTTTCGCTACAACTATGAGGACATGATCAACAACGTCGAGATCACGCCGGTGCCCGACCGCTCTTTTTGGCGGGGCGGAGAGATGATGAAGCTGGACATCATCGACGACTATACCTTCCGGCTGACCTTTGACGTGCCCAACCCCTCCTTTACCCTGGTGAACATGGCCCACCGCTATGGCTTTGGGCAGGGGCACTTTGTGCCGGCGCACTTTTTGAAACAGTACCACATCAAGTACAACGACAAGGCCGGCGAGCTGGCCAAAGAGGCGGGCTTTGACTTTTGGTATCAGCTCCACGGGCGGGCCAACGATCGGGCCTATACCATCGATCTCCCGGTGCTGGAGAGCCACATGCCCGTCAAGGACACGCCGGCCATGTCCTTTTTCGAGCGCAACCCCTACTATCACGCCGTGGATCCCGAGGGCAATCAGCTGCCCTATGTGGACGCCATGACCCATGACAAGTGCGCCGACCTCTCCATCCTGGATGCCAAGACCGTCTCGGGCCAGTTTGACTTTGCCTGCTACGAGCTGCGCATCCTGTTCTATGCCACCTACGCCGAGGGCGCGGCGATCTCCAACGCCCGCATGCAGACCTGGCCCACCGGCAAGGGCGGCGAGTGCGTGTATAACGTCAACTTTGTGTACGGCGACGAAGAGTGGCGCGAAGTCTTTCGGGATGACCGTTTTCGGCAGGCGCTCTCGCTGGCCATCAACCGCAAAGAGATCAACGATGTGATCTATTTCAGCAACGCCGCCGAGACCCAGTACACGGTGATCCCCGCCTCGCGGCACTATCGCCCCGAGTACGCCTCGGCCTATGCCCAGTATGACCCGGAGCGGGCCAATGCGCTGCTGGACGAGATGGGCCTGGAGTGGGATGCGGGCCACACCCATCGGCTGTGGCCCAAATCCAAGCAGCCCATCAAGATCGACTGGGACCTGGTCGAGATCGAGACGCCCAAGGGCCCCATCACCGAGCTGGTGGCGGAGCACTGGATGGCGGTGGGCATCGAGGCGCCCTGGAAGTCCATCACCCGCAACCTGCTGACGCAGCGCATCCTGGCCAACGAGCAGGCCATGTCCGCCTGGCACGGCGATGAGACCATCGACACCCTGTTCCTGCGCCGGCCCAAGTTCTTTGCCCCGCTGGACGGCGACGAGAGCTGCTGGTCGGTGCTGTGGGGGCGCTGGTACAAGACCAAGGGCGAGCAGGGGGAGGAGCCCCCGGAGGTGATCAAGGACCTGTACAAGTGGCACGACGAGTACATGCTCACCGATGACATGGAGCCCGCGCGCAAGTGCCTGGAGAGCCAGGCGGAGCACGTGTGGACCATCGGGGCCATCGGCAACGCGCCGCACCCCATGTTCCTGCGCAACACGCTGAAAAACGTGAGCAGCACCGGCGGCTATTGGACCTGGGATACGTACTGGTCCTTTACCGAGTATCCGGAGCAGTGGTATCTGGATCAAGAGTAGCGTCCGGGCGGACGCCTGTTAGCGATCGCGAGTCAAGCTGCGCCCGTGCACCCGGCACGGGCGCAGTCTGTGTGGAGGGGAGGGCGGGCTGAAAGGGGGCACGTGCGCGCGCTGGAGGGCACCCGAGGCGTCGCGGCCTGTCGCGGCGCGGGCTTGCCAGCCCGCCGGGGCCTCGCTACCATTCCCGGTGGGGGCGGCCGGCGTCGGCGCCCGGTCCGCCGGAGGGGGGGACTGCTTTCCGTGAACGCGGCTCCCGGCGCAGGCAGGCGGCGCCAGCGGCATGCCCGCGGCACGTGGGTCCAACGGGGCCCGGTGGGTGTCTCTGCCGCAGAGGGCCGCTGCAAGCGCAGCCGGATGGGCCGGAGGGCGGCTGCCGGTCGGTACACAGCCCTGACATGGTGCTCCATGAGCATCCGCGGGGCCTGCCGCCGGACCACAGGGGGCGCCCGGGTAAACATGCAAGCGAGGAGTGAGCAGATGAATTTCGTGTTCTTTTTCCCGGACGAGATGCGCGCGGACAGTGTGTCCTGCTACGGGCACCCGCTGGTGCAGATGCCCCATTACGATCGCGTTGCCGCCGAGGGGGTGCGCTTTGAGCAGTGCCACGTGCAGCACACGGTGTGCTCGCCCTCGCGCTGCAGCCTGATGACCGGCTGGTACCCCCACGTGGCGGGGCACCGCTCGCTCTGGAACCTGCTGCGCCCCGAGGAGCCCAGCCTGTTCGGCTACCTGCGCCAGGCGGGCTATCAGATCCACTGGTACGGCAAGAACGATCTCTATTCCCCCGAGGCCACCCTGGCCAATGTGGATGTGTGGGAAACCGGCGGTTATGGCCACGCCGGGCCACCGGCCTTCGGCCCGGAGGAGGCCGCCGGCCAGAGCTTTTTGTCGCAGCACTTCCCTCACGGTGCCAGCGAGACCTCGGACATGCAGAACGTGGCTCGCGGACTGGAGTTCCTGCGCAAGCACAAGCCCGGCGATCCTCCCTTTTTTCTCTATCTCCCGCTGAGCATGCCCCATCCGCCCTATGGCGCCCCCGAGCCCTGGCACAGCATGTACGACCCGGAGGACGTGGAGCCGCTGCGCCCCGCCGGGCTGCAGAACAAGCCCGACTATTACCAGCTCATCCGGCGTTATCGGCGGCTGGAGGAGGTGGACGAATCCGTCCTGCGCAAGATCCGGGCTGTGTACCTGGGCATGAACAGCTATGTGGACTGGATGCTGGGCCAGCTGCTGGAGACGCTGGAAGAGACCGGCCTGGCGGAGGACACCACGCTGATCATGTCCTCCGACCATGGCGACTGGGCCGGAGATTATGGCCTGGTGGAAAAGTGGCCCAGTGCGCTGGACGATTGCCTCACCCGGGTGCCGCTCCTGATTCGCGCCCCGGGGAACGCAGCGGGCCACGTGGTGCAGGAGCCGATGGAGCTGATGGACGTCATGGCCACGGTGCTGGAGCTCGCCGGCGTGCCGGCGCGCCATACCCACTTTTCCCGCTCGCTGGTGCCCCAGCTGCAGGGCGCCCCCGGCGGGGCGGACTGGGCGGCCTGGGCCGAGGGCGGCTATGACCTGCACGAGCCGCAGGCCTTTGAGGGGCGTCCGGAGAGTGGCGACCTCTTTCGTCGGCCGGGGCACATCTACTATGTCAAAGGCCTGCAGCAGCAGGAGCATCCGGAGAGCGTGTGCCGCTGCGCCATGCTGCGCACCGCCACGCTCAAGCTGGTGCGCCGCACCAACGGCCAGCACGAGCTGTACGATCTGGTGGCGGACCCGCAGGAGCTGCACAACCGCTATGGCGATCCGGCGCTGGCCGAGCGGCAGGCCGACCTGGAGGGCCGCATGCTGGACTGGCTGGTGCACAGCAGCGACGTGGTGCTCTATGAGCATCCGCGGGGCCTGCCGCCGGCGGACGTGCCCGCCGCTGCCGAGATCCCGCCCCTGCACGCCAGAGCCTGAGTGCCTTTTTCGATTGACCGGCCACCGCTGAGGGTACTACCATAGCCCCAGCGGCGTGCAGGTTCCGTCAGTCCGAACGCGCCGACTCGACCCGTTCGGATAATGCCTGGCCCGGTCGCCGCGAGAGACTCTCATGGGGAACCGGAAAGGAGCAGCGTGACAGGGAGCAGACACACAAGGCGTGACTTTTTGCGGTTGGCGAGCCTGACCACGGCCGGGGCGGTGCTGGCGGCCTGTTCCGGCGAGCCGGAGGTGGTGGAAAAGATTGTCAAAGAGACGGTGATCGTCGAAAAAGAGGTGGAAAAGATCATCACCGCCACGCCGGCGGCGGAGGCGGAGGCGGAGGCGACAGCGGAACCGGCGGAGGAGCCGACGGCGGAGCCCACCGAGCCGGCGGGTACGATGCTCAAGTTCAGCGAGGCGCCCATGCTGGCGGAGCGGGTGGCCGCCGGCGAGTTGCCGCCGGTGGAGGAACGCCTGCCGGAGGATCCCCTGGTGGTGGAGCCGCTGGAGGCGGTGGGCCAGTATGGCGGCACCCTGCGCGCAGGCGGTGTGGGCAGCACGCTCTTTCCGGGAGATGGCGCCGTGGTGGGCACCGGTCGCCAGGACTGGCTGCGCATGGGCCACGATCTGAATGATGCGCTGCCCAACCTGCTCAGCGCCTATGAGATCTCGGAGGACCTCACCACCATCACCTGCCACTTGCGTCCGGGCATGCGATGGTCGGACGGCGAGCCGGTGACCCTCGACGACCTGATGTTCCGCTATGAGGACGTCTGGCAGAACAGCGAGATCACCCCGCTGATCCACGAGCGACATCGCCCCGGCGGCACGCTGATGGAGCTCATCCGCGTGGATGACCAGACCTTTCAGTTCAAGTTTGCCGTGCCGCACCCCAACTATGTCATGCACTGCATGGCGCATCAGGTGGGTTGGGGCGAGGACAACTTTTTGCCGGCGCACTATCTGAAGCAGTTCCACATCAAATACAACGACAAGGCGGGCGAGCTGGCCAAGGCGGCGGGCTTTGACTTTTGGTATCAGTTGTTCGCCCAAAAGTCGGCCTTGGGCCAGAATCCGGAGCGCCCCAGCATCCGCGCCTATGCCTGCGTGGCCGACAACCCCCAGTTCGCCACCTGGGAGCGCAACCCCTATTTCTGGATGGTGGATACCGCCGGCAACCAGCTGCCCTATGTGGACCGCGTCGAGGCCTTCAAGATGGCCGATCTCTCCATCCTGGATGCCAAGGCCATCAGTGGCCAGTTCGATTTCGCTGGGTTCGACACCAACATCCAGAACTATGCCACCTACACCGACGCCGCGGAGCAGGGCGGCTTTCGCGTGATCCTCTGGCAGAGCGGCAAGGGCGCCGAGGTGGTCTACAACGTCAACATGACCTACGGCGACGAGGAGATGCGCGCCGTCTTTTCCGACGTGCGTTTTCGGCAGGCGCTGTCGCTGGCCATCAACCGCGAGGACATCAACCAGGTGGTCTACTATGGCAACGCCTTCAGCCGGCAGATGACCGTCATCCCTACCAGCAAGTTCTTCCGGCCCGAGTTTGAGACGGCGCAGGCCGCCTACGACGTGGACAAGGCCAACGCCCTGCTGGATGAGATGGGGCTGGAGTGGAACGCCGACCGGACCCGTCGCCTGTGGCCCACCAGCAGGACCGAGATGGTCATCTCCTGGGACCTGTACGAGAGCGAGACGCCCAAGCGACCCATCACCGAGCTGATCACCGAGTACTGGCGGGCCATCGGGGTGGACATCCAGTGGAAGTCCATCACCCGGGCGCTGCTCTCGCAAAAGGTGCTGGCCAACGAGGAGCCCATGTCACTGTGGCACGGCGACGCCACCACCGACGTGCTCTTCAAGTCCCGGCCCAAGTGGTTTGTGCCCACCGGCGGCGAGGAAAACACCTGGGGCATCCTCTGGGGCCAGTGGTACGACTCGCAGGGCAAGGTGGGTGAAGAACCGCCGGAAGAGATCAAGCAGCTCTACCGCTGGTTCGAAGAGTTTGGTCGGTCGCGCAGCGTGGAATCGGCGCAGAACATCCTCAGTGCGCAGGCGGAAAACATCTGGACCATCGGCACCGTGGGGAACGCGCCGCACCCCATCCTCGCCAACAAGAAACTGCGCAACATCCCGGAGGAGGGCTACTGGGTGTGGGACTCGTTGTTCACCTACTCCTCCTGGCCGGAGCAGTGGTATCTGGAGCAATAGGTGGCGTGGCCGCCTGTTGACATTTGCGCGTTGCGCAGCGTAGGATGGCAGTACCGATCGAGAACGGCAGTGTGCGCGACCGGTATGGCCAACGGGCCGGCTCGATCGGAGCCGGCCCGTTGCTGGTTCCAGGGGCCGGCGGTGGCGATCGGCGTGATGCAGAGGGAGAGCGAGAGGAGCATCATGGCAGAGGAAAAGCGAACGCGGCGTGACTTTTTGCGGTTGGCGAGCCTGACCACGGCCGGGGCGGTGCTGGCGGCCTGTGCTGGCGAGCCGGAGGTGGTGGAAAAGATCGTCAAAGAGACGGTGATCGTCGAAAAAGAGGTGGAAAAGATCGTCACGGCCACGCCGGCGGCGGAGGCGGAGGCGACGGCGGAACCGGCGGAGGAGCCCACTGCCGCGCCCACCGAGCCAGCGGGAGCGATGCTCAAGTTCAGCGAGGCGCCCATGCTGGCGGAGCGGGTGGCCGCCGGCGAGCTTCCGCCGGTGGAGGAGCGCCTTCCCGAGGACCCCCTGGTGGTGGAGGTGCTGGAGAGCATCGGTCAGTATGGCGGCACCATCACGGTGGGCTCTAATGCGTCTACCCTGATGGGGGGCGACCTGGACCGCGTCTGCCCGCCCATCAACTATCTGCGCATCGCCCCCAGCCTGCAGGGCGCCGTGCCCAGCGTGTTCAAGCAGTGGCAGTTTGACGATCACCAGAACCTCACCCTGGAGCTCCGCAAGGGGGTGCGCTGGTCGGATGGCGAGCCGGTCACCGCGGACGATGTGGTGTTCTGGTACGAGGACATCCTGCTCAACACCGAGATCACCCCGCTGCCGGCCATCGGCTTTCGGCCCGGCGGCGAGATGATGACCCTGACCAAGGTCGACGACTATACCGTTCAGATCACGTTCAGCGTGCCCAACCCCAGCTTTATCCTGGTGAACCTGGCGCACCGCTACGGATTTGGCAATGGAAGCCTCAAGCCAGCCCACTATCTGAAGCAGTTTCACATCAAGTACAACGACAAGGCTGAGGAGCTGGCCAAGGCGGCCGGGCTGGATTTTTGGTATCAGCTTTTTGGGCGCGAGGCCAACCCCTACCAGACGTTGGATCTGCCCACGCTGATGCCCTTTATGGCGGTGCGCGACAGCACCACCACGGTCTTTTTCGAGCGCAATCCCTACTTTTGGATGGTCGACGCCGAAGGCAATCAGCTGCCCTACATCGATGCCGTGACCCACGACCGGGTGGCGGACATCGCGCTGCTGGATGCCAAGCTGGTGGGCGGCAACTATGACTTTGCCGGCATGCAGACCAACATCCAGAACTATGCCACCTACGCCGAGGGGGCCGATGCCAGCGACGCCGAGATCGTCCTCTGGAGCTCGGGCAAGGGCTCTGAATGTCAGTATGCCTTTAACATGAACTGGGAGGAGGACGAGTGGCGTGAGGTCTGCAGCGATGACCGTTTTCGGCAGGCGCTGTCGCTGGCCATCAATCGCCAGGAGATCAACGACGTGATCTACTTTGGCAACGCCGTCAACCGCGCCATGACGGTTATCTCGGCCTCGCGGCATTTCAAGCCCGAGTACGCCGAGGCCTACATCGACTATGATCCCGAGCGGGCCAACGCGCTGCTGGACGAGATGGG
>JAAYED010000117.1 GCA_012728955.1 Chloroflexota bacterium | reverse complement strand
GATCTGTATCGAATGCAACCCTTGCGTAGGGGCGATGCAGGGCCGCTTGCGGCGGCCTCCTGGGTCGGCGGGTGGGTGCTCATCGCCATCGCGTCGACGTACTGGAGCCTTGCGACGTGACATGGCTCTGGTATGTGCTTGCAGCGATCGTGGCCGTGCTGCTGCTCTATTGGACGGTCGTCGTGACCGAGGGAACGTACCTCGGTACCAGAGCAGTGGTCATGATGTACGATTGGACCGCACGACGGTACAACAGCATCAAGAAGGTGCGGCCGATCTACGAGATGTACTTTTTGGGGGCACCGCTCAGCGAGAGACTGCCTGCCCGCGAGCCTCGAGTGCTTGATGTCGCTACCGGCACGGGACGACTCCCTGCAACACTGCTCGACGGCGCACAACATCCGGCAATCGTGATCGGCGTTGATCACTCGCTCGCGATGCTCGAGGAGGCCGTTACCGCGCTGGGATCGCTCGATGGACAGGCTGTGTTCGTCCAGGGTGACGCCCACAGACTGATGTTCAAGGACAATACCTTTGACGCCGTGACTTGTCTGGAAGCTCTCGAGTTCATGCGCGATCCACGCGCCGTTGTCGTTGAGATGATGCGCGTGCTCAAGCCTGGCGGCTCTATGCTGGTCACCAATCGCATCGGATGGGAAGCCTGGCTGTTTCCGGGCCGGTACTGCCGGCGGGGCCGGCTAGAGGCGCTCTTGAGTGAACTGGGGATGCAGGATATCGACACACACCGCTGGCAGGTCTATTACGATTTGATTTGGGCCGTGAAACCCGACTCCGGCCAAAGCAGGGATGAGAGGGGAATCGATGAAGCGTGACTTTATTGCGTTGGAACACACTAGGCCCGCGGAGCTGAGAAGTCTGCTGGACCTGGCGATTTCACTCAAGGCCGACTGGAAAGCCGGGCACCGGGATCCGCTCCTTCCAGGCCGCACGCTGGCGATGGTGTTTCAAAAGCCCTCACTGCGCACCCGCACATCGTTCGACATCGGCATGTACCAACTCGGGGGCCATGCGGTCTACCTGTCACCGGACGAGATTCAACTGGGGCACCGGGAGAGCATCGCCGATGCGGCTCGCGTCCTCAGTCGTTACTCGGACGCCATCATGGCACGCGTCTTTGCCCACAGCGATGTTGTTGACCTGGCACGGTATGCCAGCGTACCGGTGATCAACGGCCTCTCCGATTACGATCACCCCTGTCAGGGTGTCGCCGATCTGCTGACGATCCTCGAAAAGCTCGGCCAGCTCAAGGGTGTTCACCTCACCTACCTTGGCGATGGCAACAATGTCCTGCACTCGCTCTTGATCGGTGGTGCCATGCTGGGCATGCACGTGACAGCGGCCACACCCGATGGGTACGGGCCTCTGCCCGGCGTCGTTCAGATCGCCAGTGCCCTTGCTGATGACTCAGGCGGCAGTGTGCGTCTCATTGCAGACCCAGTAAAAGCAGTGGCTGACGCCGATGTGCTGTATACTGATACCTGGACCAGTATGGGCCAGGAAGATGAGGCTGCGGTGCGCAGGCAGGTGTTTCCACCCTATCAGATCAATGAAGAACTCATCTCTCAGGCGCCTTCGGTGCAGGGCGTACTTCACTGTTTGCCAGCGCACCGGGGAGAGGAGATCACTGACGCCGTGGCAGACGGTGAGCGCTCGTGGCTCTTTGATCAAGCAGAGAACCGGCTACACGGCCAAAAGGCCATTCTGGTGCATCTGCTGAAGGAGTGATCCGTGGCCAACGTTCTGTGGCTGCTGTCCAAGCTAGACGCCCGCAATCTGATCGATATCCTGCTGGTCGCAGGCATCATCTACGGCATACTCGTGATGGTGCAGGGCACGCAGGCTGTTCAGCTCTTGCGCGGCATCATCCTGCTCGCGCTCGCGGTATCTCTTTTTGGCAGCATTGCAGACCTGACAGCCTTCAACTGGCTGCTGCGGAGCACAGGGCAGGCCCTGCTTGTTGTCGTGGCCATCGTGCTGCAGCCGGAGCTGCGGCGCGCGCTGGACCGGTTGGGGCGCGCCGGAGGGATCTCCTTGTGGACAGGCGGGCGGGAGATCCAGATTGATCGTGTTATTAGCGAGATCGCTTCAGCCTGCCGGCGACTGTCAGAGCGCAAGCATGGCGCCCTGATCGTCATAGAGCGCGATACCGGTTTGCAGGATCACATCGACACGGGCGTGCCCATCGATTCTGCGGTCGCCGACCAGTTGCTCCAGACGATCTTTTTCCCG
>JAAYED010000116.1 GCA_012728955.1 Chloroflexota bacterium | reverse complement strand
TGTGCCCGCCGCTGCCGCCACCGGGGCGTACGCGCAGACGGCCAAAGGGCAGATCGAGGTCGTCGTACACCACAATGATGTTCTGCGGGTCGGCCTTGTACCAGTGGCTGGCCAGTATTACCGATGCACCGCTGTCGTTCATAAAGGTTTGCGGCTTGAGCAACGCCACGCGGCGGCCCGCGATGCGACCCTCTCCCACCAGCCCCTTGAAACGCTTGCGCGTGACGGGAATGGCCTGCAACGCTGCCAGCGCGTCGATACATTGAAAGCCGATGTTGTGCCGGTGCAAGGCGTACTCGGAGCCGGGGTTGCCCAGGCCAACGATCACGTTCCAGCCGTCATCCAGATATGGCGGAGGGGGGGAGTTCAATTCAGCAGCCACAGTTTTCTCTATGCCATCCCAATGCGGACTATGGGCAACAACGAATCTGGAGGGCGCTGGGCCCTCCAGACAAGAGACACGCGTCAGTGACCCAGCCTAGAACAGCCGCCGAAGGGCGAATACCACTCCTACCAGCACAAATACGGCTCCCATGGCCAGCGCGCCAAAGACAAAGGCTTCCTTGAGGGATTTGGTGTCAAAGGGCAGCAGCTGGTTACCCTCCTCGTCATCGGGGAGTGGTGTGGGCGAGGGCTGGGCCAGTGGTTCACTGGGCGCGATGATCTGCACGCCAGGCGTGGCTTCCTCGGCGGGCTGATCCTCTGGTGAGGTTTGGTCAGGCCCTGGGGTAGCGCTGGCCTCTGCTGCAGGTTCGGGTGTGTTCCCCTCTGCCGTGGGCTCGGGAGACTCGGTCTCTTCCGGTGTGGGCGTCTCCTCAGGAGTCGGCGTCTCTTCAGGGGTGGGGGTCTCGGCCGGGGCCGAGTTTCGCACCTGAAGGTTGCGCGCAAAGTGTTCAACCCAGTTTCCGTCCGTCCGTACGCCGGTCAGTCTCAAGGTGTAGGTGTCATCGGGCAACACCGTCGTATCCCACACGGCGAGCTGATTGTTGGTGACCTGCTGCTCGTACAGGCCGCCGATCACAGCCCACTGCGAAGGGTTGGGCCCGATGCCCCATTCTATCTTGTAGAACTGAAAGTCAGGCATGATGACCGATCCCACGATCGGCACCCGTCCCCGAACCTCGGAACCCCCGCCTGGTGAGAGAATCTCAACCCGCGTTTCTCCCTGCGCCACCGCGGGAATTGCCAGTGCCAGGCAGACAACAACTGCCAGAATTGGTAACAACGGACGTCGACCCATACTGCTCCTTGTCCCTGCGCTTGGTGCATCCGCCAGTTTACCACATGTGGGCAGGCTGTCCAAGGAGCCTGATCGGTTTCCCTTCTAGCATGCCACCTGTGGAGGGCTTTTGACGACCATCGCTGCCGCCGCTATACTTGGCGCATGCAGGATGGTGATAATGGCAAGGATTTGCCACGCTTTTGGGAGCAGTGCGCGTGAGCGATGCCAGTAGCGACCGCCAACGGGATGAAATCCTGAATCGGCTGCGCCGCGTTGAGGGCCAGATTCGAGGAATTCAACGCATGGTAGAGCAGGGGCGGGATTGCGAGGCCATCGTAACCCAGCTCCTGGCAGCCCGCGCTGCGCTCAGCAAGGCGGGCTTGGAGATCATGAGCACCCATATCGAACATTGCCTGACCGTTGAACGAGACGGTACAGGGCCCTCCGGCCTCGATCGTGTGGTGTCCTACTTTTTACAGTTTGCCGAACCGCCTGCGCAGGCACCGTGCATCGGCGATGAGGATCTCTCTCGGCCAGGCTAGCAGGCACGTTACAAGGGAAGGAAAGCATCCAGTAATGATCCGTTTCACCAGTGAGCAAGAGTGGCAGGCCGATGTGCTCGATGCTGCCCGCACCGTATTGGTCGACTTTTGGGCGGATTGGTGTGCGCCATGCAAGATGATGGAGCCGCTGCTGGAAAGGCTGGCCGATGCACACGCCGACACCTTGCTGGTGCTCAAGGCGGATGTCAAAGCGAGCCCAGACCTGGTGGAGCGGTACAACGTCACCAACCTTCCCACCCTGGTGGTTTTCAAGCAGGGCGAGGCAGTGGCGCATCTTACGGGAGCCATGCCCCTGGGGGTGCTGGAAAAGCGCCTCCAACAGCACTTGTAGTGCCGGGTTTTGATCAGGCGCCTCTGCCACGGCAGAGGCGCCTTTTTTGACCTTGAGGCAGTGTCATTCTGTCAAGGTACGGGGTTTGCCAACGGGGCCAGACTTGGTATAATAGAGTCAAAGATCCGCTGGGTAAAGTGGGCGTTTGTCGGCCACTTTTTGTTTTTGTGGGCGTTTGGCATCGGGTACCGGAGGGCAGGGGAACATGAAAAGCGAGTTTGAGATCGCTATCACCCAGTTGGCCGCAGACCGCAATCTGGAGCCTCGAGTGATTCTCGAGGCCATCGAGATGGCGCTGGTTTCGGCGTACAAGCGCAACTATGGCTCGAGCCAGAACGTCAGTGTTACGCTGGATCCTCGCACCGGCCAAGCCCAGGTCTATGTGAAAAAGCTGGTCACCGACAACGTCGAAGATGATAGTAACGAGATCACCCTGGATGCAGCCCGACAGGTGGACCACGGCGCCAAGCTTGGCGATTACGTGGATATCGAGGTCAAGCCGCGCAACTTTGGGCGAATCGCGGCACAGACGGCCAAGCAGGTCATTACACAGCGCATACGCGAAGCAGAGCGTGATTCGGTGTATGCCGAGTACGCCGAACGTGAAGGGGAGCTGCTCAACGGAACCATCCGCAACGTGGATGCCCGTTCGAACAATGTCGTGGTCAGCCTGGGCAAGGCCGAGGCGATCCTGCCACGCAGTGAGCAGATTCCGCGCGAGCACTATCGTTTTGGTCAGCGAATCCGCGTTTATATCGTCTCGGTAGAACGCAGCGTGCGTGGGCCACAGATCATGGTCTCGCGCACCCATCCGGAGCTGCTCAAGAGACTGCTCGAGCTCGAAGTGCCCGAGATCTATGCCGGCACCGTAGAGGTCAAGGCGATCGCCCGTGAGCCTGGATTCCGCTCCAAAGTTGCCGTTGCCGCCCTGCAGCCGGGGGTGGACCCGGTTGGCTCATGCGTGGGCATGCGCGGCGTGCGTATCCAGAACATTGTCAACGAGCTTGTCGGTGAAAAGATCGATGTGGTGGAGTGGAGCAAGGACGAGCGCGTGTTCATCGCCAACGCCCTGAGCCCCGCTCGCGTGGTGGACGTCTATCTCAATAACGCAGACAAGAGCGCTCAGGTGGTGGTGCCCGATCGCGCGCTGTCGCTTGCCATCGGCAAGGAGGGGCAGAATGCCCGCCTGGCGGCGAGGCTCACCGGTTGGCGCATCGACATCAAGAGCGAGACCGAGGCCGAGCAGGAGAGTGAGCGCCTGGCTCAGGAGCGCGAAGAGGCAGAGGCCCGCAGCCGAGAGCGCCAGGAGGCGCGTGTGGCTGCTGCCGCCCTGCTCGCCGAGGCTGAAGCCCTTCTCGGCGATGCCGATGATGCAGTGGCGTCCGAGTCGGCGCTGGCAGAGCCCGCAGAGCTGCAGGAGCCTGCCCCGGTTAACGCCGAACCGCTGGAGACGCCCAACGTCCCGACGCCGGAGGAGCTTGCTCGAGAGGTGGCAGAGGCGACCTCTTTGGTTGAAGAAAAGCCTGAGGCGGTGGCTGAGCAAGCCGCTGCCGAGGCTGCCGATGCTGAGCAAGTCGAAGCAGAGGCAGTGTCCGAGGCCGAGCCGGAGGAGATTCCGTCAGGTGACCAAGCCTCAGCGGACCAGGAATCGGGGGCCGAAGAGGCCTTGGAGGAGCCAGCGGACGGAGCGGCGGACGACTTTGCCGCGGACATCGACCTGAGCGGTCTCTCTGAGGCGGACGAAGACGAACAGGAATCCGATCGATCCCGTGAGCGCTCCAAGTCTCGGCGCGATCGTCGCCTGGAATTTGACGAGCAGCTGGGGCGGGTGGTGTCACGCAAGCAGCACAAGCGGCGCGGGCGTGACTCTTGGGGTGATGACTGGGATTAGGTGCGCGGAGCATGTTGAGAAAAAAGCCGCAGCGCACTTGTGTGGGTTGTCGTTCGACGACCTCCAAGCGGGAGCTGGTGCGCCTGGTGCGCACGGCAGAGGGGCGTATTGAGATCGACCCAACGGGAAAAAGGGCCGGTCGGGGAGCCTATCTGCACGCCAACCGGGCCTGCTGGCGGCGGGCGCTGGACCAGAAGCTGCTGGCCAGAGCGCTCAAGATGACTATCTGTGAGGAAGATGCGGCAGCGCTGCGGGCACACGCCGAGACGTTGCCTGAAGCCGAGCCGGAGACCGTTGATGATGTTGCCTGACGGGGCGGCGTCGAGGATGAGGCTGGTGTTTGCGTTGTTGATGGCGGAGCAGGAGTTGGGGATGTAGATTCGGTACGGTCCCCCTTGATGCTCCCACGCTTTGCACCTCTTGCCTCCTCTATTTCCGTGACCGTCACGAGTGCCAGTTCGTCATCGCTATCGCCGTCCATGGGCGGGGCGTCGCAGGATAAGGGGGGTAGTATCATGAAAAGAAACACACGCAGCAACCGGCCGGCCAGGCCGGGTACTCAAAGCAACCCGCAGCGCCCTGCGCCAGAGCCTCGAGTGGACAGTCGCCAGGCACCGGAGCCGGCTTCGATGGACATCGAGCTGCCTGCGGCCATTACAGTCCGTGAGCTCGCTGACTTGATGCGGCGCAGCCCCATCGAGCTGATCAAAGAGCTGATGAATGCCGGCGTAATGGCCAACATCAACCAGCAGATTGATTACGACACCGCTGCGATCGTCGCGGAGGAGATGGGCTTTCACGTCGTAGAGCCCACCGTCGAAGAGCCTGTGGTCGAAGAGCAGGCGGAGGCGGCTCCTGTGGCGACGCGTCCACGCCGCGAGTACTCGGCCGAAGAGGTCAAGTTCCTGCGGACCCGGCCTCCCGTGGTAACCATTCTTGGGCACGTGGACCACGGCAAAACCTCCCTGCTGGACGTCATCCGTCGCTCCAGTGTGCAGGCCTCTGAGGTGGGAGGTATCACTCAACACATCGGTGCCTATCAGGTAGACGTCAAGGGACAGCGGATCACTTTTCTCGATACGCCGGGCCACGAAGCCTTTGCCGCCATGCGCGCCCGGGGCGCCAGCGTCACGGATATTGCCGTACTGGTGGTAGCCGCCGATGACGGCGTGCAGCCGCAAACCCGTGAGGCTATCGCCCATGCGCGAGCCGCGCAGGTACCCATTGTGGTGGCCATCAACAAGATGGACCTGGCTGCGGCCAACCCCGATCATGTCAAGCAACAGCTGTCGGATCTGGGCCTGGTGCCCGAGGATTGGGGCGGGGAGACGATCTGTGTACCGGTGTCGGCTCGCACCAAGGCCGGTATCGATGTGCTCCTCGACACACTGTTGATCGTTGCCGAGATGGCCGATCTCAAGGCCAATCCGCGCGCCACCGCCGAAGGCGTGGTGGTAGAGGGACGCCTGGATCGCGCCCGCGGCGCAATCGCCACTCTCCTTCTGCAGGAGGGTACGCTGGAGGTGGGCGATACCATCGTAGTGGGCACCACCTACGGGCGCATACGGGCCATGTTTGACTATACTGGTGCGCCTCTGGCCAAAGCCGGCCCATCCACCCCCGCCGTGGTGATGGGGCTTCGGGAGGTTCCCGCTGCTGGTGATACCTTTACCGAGGTGGCCAACGAGCGCCGCGCCCGGGAGATTGTTGCTGAGCGCATCGAGGAGCAACAGGCCAAGAGCGCCGGTGCCACTTCTGCGCTCACCTTGGATGAGATCTTTGCTCAGGCACAGGCTGGCAAAGTCCAGTCGCTCAATCTGATCCTGAAGGCAGACGTACAGGGCAGCCTGGAGCCCATCCGGCAGTCATTGGAGCAGATCGAAGTCAAGGACCTCTCGGTGACTTTTGTGCATGAAGGCGTGGGTAACGTCGCCGAATCGGATGTGCAGCTGGCGGTGGCCGCCAACGCGGTCATTATCGGCTTTAGTGTGGGGGTTGATGCCTCCGCCGAGCGGCTGGCTGCCGCTGAGGGCGTGGATATTCGGTTGTATGACATCATTTACCGGGTCATCGAGGATGTGGAAAAGGCGCTCACCGGTATGCTCGAGCCCGAGTACGCCGAGGTGTTGCAGGGGCGCGCGGTGGTGCGGCAGGTGTACCGCATCTCCAGGGTGGGCATCATCGCGGGCTCGCAGGTTACCGAGGGGCGTGCCTCCCGCAGCGCCATCGCCAGGATCATGCGCAACGGCGAGCTGATCCATCGTGGGCGCGTGTCTTCACTCAAACGGTTTACAGAGGATGTGCGTGAGGTTGCTGCCGGTCTCGAGTGTGGCATCGGAGTGGACGGCCTCAACGATCTGCAGGAAGATGATGTCATCGAGTTCTACACCCGCGAGATCGTCGGCTGACAGGGCAGGAACGGACCGAGAAAATGGCCCATCGCAAGGAACGAGCAGACTCTTTTATTCAACAGGAACTGACCATCATCCTGCGTGACAAGGTGCGCGATCCCCGTGTGGCGGCACTTACCATCACCGAGGTCAGCCTCACGCAGGATCGCCGGCTGGCACGCGTGTATGTGGCCTCCTTTGCCGATCAGGACACCATCAAGGAGGGCCTGGCCGCTCTGGAAAGTGCCAAGGGCGTGTTGCGACGCGAGCTGGCTCGCGTGCTGCACTGGCCTTGGACGCCGGAACTCATCTTTCGTTTGGATCGTTCCTGGCAGCAGGGCGAGCGCATCGACCAGCTGTTGGACGAGGTACGCAGGGAGCGTGAGGCTCAGGAGGAGACTGTCGATCGTGACAGCGCAGCAGATAGCGACGGAAATCCGGCGCCATAGGCGTGCCCTGATCATCTCGCATGTCGATCCGGACGGAGACACCATCGGTGCCTCCCTGGTTCTGGCGCTGGCTTGTGGCATGCTGGGAATCACCGCTACAGTTGCCTGTCAGGACCCCCTGCCAGAGGAGCTCCTCTTTCTTCCTGGCGCAGGCGAGTATCACACGCAGGGCACCGGGCAGGAGAGCCTGGTGATTGGCGTGGACGCCAGCGATGCACGGCGTCTGGGGGCGGTCTATCGCGACGGCGCTGTGCAAGGGAAACCTCTGGTGGTGATCGATCACCACATCACCAATCAAGGCTATGGCGACCTGAACCTCGTGTTGGACACAGCATCCACGGCAGAGGTCGTACTCCAGGTGATCGATGCTTTGGAGGTTCCACTGGATCGAGAGATCTCTACCTGCCTGCTGACTGGCCTCGTCACCGATACGCAGGCTTTTCGAACCAGCAACGTCACCGCCGAGGCGTTGGGGGTGGCGATGCGTCTTGTCCAGGCGGGAGCAGCTCTCGCCGATATCACCAATCAGGTGTTCAGCAGGCGGTCCTTTGCCACACTGTCGCTCTGGGGGCGTGCCCTGGCATCGGCCCAGTTGCGTGATGGGGTAGTGTGGACCGAGCTCCCTTTGGCGTGGGTTCCCGAGGGCAGTGCCAACGGTCAATTGGGCAGTGGGCTGGCCAACATGCTCAACACCGCCCGCGAGGCTTCCGTGGCGGCGCTGTTCACCGAGCAGGCCGACGGCTTGATCGATGTAAGCCTGCGTGGCAAGCCCGGATACGATGTCTCCCAAGTGGCAGTGGCCTTTGGCGGTGGTGGGCATGCGCCAGCCGCCGGATGTCAGGTGTCGGGGGAGCTGGCGAAGGTGCGAGAGTCGATATTGGAGGCCCTGGTGCACCTTGTGAAAGGTGACGTCTTGTAGCGTGCGTCTGGGGGAGAGAACCATGGAGCCGCTCGGGACGCCGCCTCAAGTTGTGAGCGGCGTTCTTGTTATCGACAAGCCACAGGGATGGACATCACATGATGTGGTAGCGCGCGTCCGTCGCATGAGTGGCGTACGTCGCGTGGGCCACTCGGGCACGTTGGACCCCATGGCCACGGGGGTCCTGGTGGTGTGTTTGGGGTCGGCTACTCGGATCATCGAGTATCTGCCCGATAACAAGACCTATCGAGCAAGGATCCATTTCGGCATCGAGACCGACACCTGGGATGCAGAGGGACAGCCGGTGGCCCTTGCGGACGCCGGCGGGCTGGAGCGCGACCAGGTGCAGGCTCTGCTGGCCGAGTTCGTAGGTCCCATCTTGCAGCGCCCGCCCATGTACTCGGCGCTCAAGCGGGATGGTGTACCCTTGTACAAGCTCGCGCGACAGGGGGTGGTCGTTGAGCGGACTGCCCGACCGGTGACGATCCATCGGCTGACGATGCTGCGTTGGGCGCCACCGATGGTGGATCTGGAGGTACACTGCAGCGCCGGCACCTATATTCGGGCGCTGGCCCATGATCTGGGTCAGCATGCCGGCACGGGGGCTCACCTGGCAGTCTTGCGGCGTACCGCAGTGGGGCATCTGGGGCTTTCTCAGGCCTTGCCGCAGGAGGCGCTGCTGACCGGGCTGAATTGGCAGGACAAGTTGCTTTCATTGCGGTGGGCGCTGCAACACTTGCCCTCTGTTGTGGTATCAGACGAGGGCGTCCAAGACCTGGCTCTCGGTCGCGCGATCACGCTGCAGGCTCCCGCTGCCGGTGACACGCTGTGCGCACTGGATCAGCAGGGAGCTCTGGTGGCGGTGCTCCGCCCCGCAGAGCACGGCCATTGGCGACCGGTGAAGGTGCTGGCTGGGAGCGGTCAGGCTCTGCAGGCTGGCAGATAATGCGAGAATGGCGGTGAGATGCGAGTAATCTCGAACCTGAGCGATTGGGATGCAACCCGTGGGGTAGTGCTAACCATCGGGGCTTATGATGGCGTGCACTGCGGGCATCAGGCGCTGCTGCGGGGTATGGTCGCCTGTGCGCGCCAAACTGGGCTGGCGTCCGCGGTGCTGACCTTTTATCCGCATCCGCGCGAGGTACTGCAGCCCGACGCCGAGTTGCGCTATATCACCTCTGATGCAGAGCGTGCGCGTCTCTTTGAGCAACTGGGCGTTGAACTGCTGGTGCTGCAGGGGTTTGACAGGCATCTGGCGGCCATGGATGCGGCCGATTATGTGCGGAGGCTGCACGGCGCCCTGGGCGTGCGCGCCATTTGGGTGGGCCCTGACTTTCGCTTTGGCCGTGATCGTCAGGGCAGTGTGCACACGTTGCAAGAGTTGGCGCCGCAACTGGGCTTTGAGCTGCACGTCATCGCCGCGGTCAATCATCAGAGCGAACGCATCAGCAGCACCCGTATACGATCCCTCTTGGAGCAGGGGCGTGTTGCCGAAGCGGCGCACTTGTTGGGCAGACAGTACGCCATGTCGGGGGTTGTGGGCCACGGTGCCAGGCGCGGACGGCGGCTCGGTTTCCCTACCGCGAACCTGCGGGTCAGGGCCATGTGTGGTTGCCCTGGAGATGGGATCTATGCGGTGTGGTGCCAGGTGTCGGGCCAATGGTATGCAGGCGTCGCCAATCTGGGCCGACGGCCCAGCTTTGAAAATGGTGAGCGCCTGTTAGAGTCATATCTCATTGACTATGCAGGATCTCTGTACGGCAAGAGTTTGCGGGTGTTGTTTGTCGACAAGCTGCGCGGCGAGCGGTACTTTGCCGACCCGCAGGACCTCGTGGCCCAAGTCCAAGCCGATATTGAAGCGGCGCGCAGTTTGCTGGCTGACCAACGCCCACAGGATAGAACACTATGCAAAGTGATGGATTTACCGAGTTAGCACATCCAGCAGATATCGCCCTTCGAGTCCATGCTGCTGGACTTTCGGGGCTCTATCTTCAGGCAGCACGGGGGCTGGAATATGTCCTGGGTTGCGATACCACCGGCCCGCTGCTGCCCGAGTCTGCGCGAGAGGTGATCATCGAGTCCCTGGACCTGGAGACCTTGATGGTGGATTGGCTGGACGAGTTGCTGTACCTGGCTGAGCAGGACGGGTGCTGCTGGCACGCCAGCGATGTACAGGTAGAGCGCCCCGCGCGGCTGGTAGCACAGTTGCAGCGGTTCCGCGAGCCGAGTCGCCTGCGCGAAATCAAGGCCGTCACCTATTCCGGGTTGCACGTCGCGGAATCGGCCGAGGGCTTTGAGGCGATCGTTGTGTTGGACGTATAGCGGGAAGGGAGTGCCCTGTACCCGCAAGGAGAAACCGGAAATGGTATCGTGGAGTGATCTCGAGCAGTTGAGCCCCTGGGAGTGGGAGGTTCCTGCTGCCTTTCGATCTGACATGCGTACACCGGCAGCGGTGTATATGGACGAGTCGCTCTTGCGTCAGGCCCTGGAGGACCGCGCACTCGAACAGCTGGTGAACACGGCGACCCTGCCGGGCGTGGCAGGCCGTGCCCTGGCCATGCCCGACATGCACCAGGGATATGGTTTTCCGATCGGCGGTGTGGCCGCCACGCGCCTGCCCGAGGGCGTCGTTTCGCCCGGCGGTGTGGGCTATGACATCAACTGCGGGGTGCGTGTCTTGCGCACCAGCCTTCAGGCCAAAGAGCTGGCACCGCATATGGACTCCTTGATGACAGCGCTGTATGAGGCCGTCGCCAGTGGGGTTGGCGCCAAGGGCTCTTTGCGGCTCAACACGCGGCAGCTTGCCGATGTGTTGCACCAGGGGGCCGGCTGGGCCGTGGAGCCGGGCTATGGTGTACCCGCTGACCTGTCGCACGCCGAGGACGGGGGGTGTCTCCCCCACGCTGACGCCGCTGCGGTGAGCGATCGCGCGCTCAAGCGCGGCCTGGGTCAACTGGGTACCCTCGGGGCGGGCAACCACTTTTTGGAGGTCGATCGCGTCGAGCAGATCTATGATCCCCTCACGGCCGCTGCCTTTGGCCTGGAGCTCGGGGAGGTGGTGGTCTGGATCCACTGCGGTTCGCGCGGGCTGGGCCACCAGGTGTGCACCGATTCAGTTCGCGAGATGCAGGCTGCGGTAAAGCGCTACGGGATCGAGATCCCCGATCGCGAACTCGTTTGCGCGCCGTTCGAGTCCCCTGAGGGGGACCGGTACTATCGCGCCATGTGCGCTGCCGCCAACTATGCATGGGCCAATCGACAGGTCATCAGCCATCTGGTGCGCGAGACCTTTGCGTCCGAGCTGCCGGCCTCGCTGCGCACGGCCGAGCTGGGCCTGGTATATGATGTGAGCCACAACATCGCCAAGGTCGAGGAGCACCTGGTGGACGGTGAGATGGTACAGCTCTGCGTCCACCGCAAGGGGGCAACCCGTGCCTTTGGCCCATCGCGCTCCGAACTGCCCGAGGCGTATCGCTCGGTGGGGCAGCCGGTGCTCATCCCCGGTGACATGGGGACGGGGTCCTACATACTGGTAGGCACCGACAAGGCTTTGACCGCCACCTTTGGGAGCAGCTGCCACGGCGCGGGCCGTGCACAGAGCCGTCAGGCGGTGCGCCGAACCGTTCGTGGGGCTGACCTGAGGGACAACCTTCAGGCCAGAGGGATCGTGGTGCGCGCCGGCAGTCTCTCGGGTCTGGCGGAGGAGGCGCCCGAGGCGTACAAGGATGTCGATGCAGTGGTTGAGGTGACCCACGAAGCAGGGCTGGCGCTGCGCGTGGCGCGCAGCGTTCCCATGGGCGTGATCAAGGGCTGAGAACGTGCTGGCTGTGGCCAGCGTGCACGGCTAGACACTGGCAGCGGTGCGCTGTCGTACGACTTCAAAGAGTATGGCCGCCGCCGCTGCCGATACGTTCAGTGAGGTGGCGCTGCCGGTCATCGGCAGGCGCACTAAAACGTCGGCCACCTGGCGGGCCTGCGCGTTCAGACCCTCCTGTTCATTCCCCAGCAACACAGCCAGTGGACCGCGACAATCAGCCTCCCACAGCAGCGACGGTGCGTGCGCCGAGGTGCCCATCACGCGTAACGGTACCGCCGAACGCTTGAGCCGGGCAAGCCACTGGCACAGCAGGCCTTCTTCTGGCACCCTGATCGTCGGTAACGCATAAAAAGAGCCCATGGTGGCGCGGATGGTCTGCGGATCGTACAGGTCAGCCGAGGGCTCCACCACGATGACCGCATCTGCCCCGATGGCGTCGCTGGTGCGGATAATAGAGCCGAGATTGCCCGGCGTCTGCAGCTGCCAGGCAACCACCAACAGAGCGTCCGGCCCAGGGGTCAGGTCCTCCAGAGTACTGGTGGACATGCGCACCACGGCGGAGAGGCCCTGGGGCGTGTCGCGGTCCGACAGGCTGCGGAATACGTCCGGTGACAGGGCGACACGTTCCAACCCAGTCTGGGCCTCGACAAGGGCAAGCCCGCGCTCACTCACCAGGAGCTCGGGTGCGTACACCAGCGTCTCGACTGGAGCGCCCCGCTCCAGTGCCTGCTCAACCACCCGCACGCCCTCGATCAGGTATCGCCCCTCTCGGGCCCTGTATTTGGGCATCCGCAACTGGCGCAGCGCTTTGACCCGTGCATTCTGGCGCGACGTGATCAGCATCTGTCCCTTGACCTCCCACTGCAGGCACCATGATACCCCTCCAGCGAGCCGCGCGCCAACAAGGGGCATCCCCTGATCGGCCATACGTGCTTTGACCGGGCGCTGGCCGACTCGTATAATTTGCTCTGTTGAGGGTCTGCCCCGGTAGCTCAGATGGATAGAGCAACTGCCTTCTAAGCAGTGGGTCCCGGGTTCGAATCCTGGCCGGGGCGCAGATACTACAGGTAGTGGTACGGCGTCCTTAGGGACCTACAGGTTGTGGTCTGGCTCAATAATGGGTCAAACAGCAGCAGTCATTCACCTGTTTGACCAACACACAAAACCGCGCCCGGGTGAGTCACCACCTGGCGCGGTTTCTGCTATAATCCGCATGCTCGGGGTGTGGCTGCACCTTGGGCCTGGCCTCGGGGTGTTTGCGCACCGCCGGGGCCTTTACGTGCCCGAGTGTACCACCCTTGGACACCCTGTCAACGCCCAGTTAACAACCGTACGGGTGCCGCCAGCCCTGCAACCCGTACCCACGAAAATCAGGGCTTGGGCGCGGTCTCCGTACGAGAGACCGCAGACTTTTGTCCCGCTCCTTCCCTGGGCTGCCTGCTAGCGCTCCTGGTCCGCCGTCTCCGCCGCTTTGCCGCCATAGACCACACGAATGTTCAGCCTAGGCAGCCCGCACCTCGCGCACACCAAAGACTCTGCTTCCGGCGTGCCACCGTCGTCCGAGCCGTACACCACATGGAACGGCTGGCAGGTGCATACCTCGCTCATATGCTGGCAGGCCCGCTCCAGGCGCCCAATCCTGCCCCTCACGCTCATGACCCATCCCCCAGTCTGCGCTCGAGCTCCGAGACGCGGTCCGACAGCGACACCAGCTCAAAGAGGCGCATGCCTGCATCGAGCACCTTGCTGGCTGCGCTGACCCGCACCGCGTCACTGACGGCTTGGTTACGCATCACCTGCAACAGCACCGCCCGGCTCTCTGCCATCTCGGCCAGCAGCCCTGCGCTGGCTTGGGTAATCATCCCCTCGGTGCGACGGCGCACCTCCTGGCGCACCACCGGCAGACGCAGGTATTGCCAGGCAGTGGCTTCGCCCACCTGCGCCACCCGAGCGGCCTCCCGCACGGAAGGCGTCGCCAAGAGTGCAGCCACAAAGCGGCGCTGGCGGGTGCTGAGCCCCTGCTGTGTGTCGTTATCGCCCATCCTCTACACCCTCCGCCTCCTGCTCCCAGATGGCCATGTACTTGGCATCCTCATAAGAGCAATCATGCTCTCGCATCAGCTCGTCGATACGTGCACGGCTCACTGCTATACGTTTGGGACCGTCCGTCCAAGGGATGGCGGTTGCTGTGGCAGCCGGTGCATCGTCCGCTTGCAGTGTTGCAGTGTTGCACTGTTTTCCGGAGGGTATACACACACACTTTTTGCTCAGGTCCTCCGGTGTTGGCAGCACCGCTTCTTCCATGGGCATAGGTTCGCCCGGAATCAAGGCCGCAAGCCGTCCCCGTCGTGTCTCCTGGTTGACAAGATAGCCCAGCTCTCTGGCAGCGGTCACCCGCCGTGATGCCGCGCTTTTGTCTAGGCCCAGTGCTTGCGCAACACTTAACAACCGCACGGGCTTGGCAATGGATTCGTCCCCGCTGGCGGCGGCCACTGACCGGTTCCACAGCTCTCGCACTACATCGACCGTCTCGCGCACGGTAGGATTCACCGTAGCCTCCACACCCTCATCGATGATGTCGGCTATCAGGTGGTGCACCGCCGCATAGTCGGCCAGAGTCGCTACAATCCGTCCCTCGCCATCCCTCTCTCTGCTCATCTGATGCAGTATTGCGTGGGTTTGGACCAGCGTTAGCACTTGGGAAAAGTCACGACGCAGGCGCACGGCGCGGGGATTGCACAGGCTGGCCAGCTCGTGGGCATAAGGGATGGTGACGCGCCTTTCGCCCGCAGCTTCGAGCCAGGTCTGCAGTGCCAACCAGGGAGTAAGGTCCGGTGCTGAGGTTGCTTGCCCGTTGAACTTGGAGGCCAGCGCATTGAGCACATCTCGCGTCTGGCTGGGTGTATCGCGCACCAAAACCGAGAGCATGCGGGTCTCATTCTCGGCATGCAGGTTGGACCAGGTAGTGGTGGTGATGAGGCCTGTGGGCCCCTCCCGCTCGATAGCGCGCGGCTGCAAGCCCTCATCGGTCTTTTCCACCGTGGTGTAGCTGATACGCCCTTCGGACAGGAATGTGCGGATGCTGTATGCAAGCATCGCTGCCCCGCCCTGTTTATCCTGCCCCAAGCCGCTGGCCTCGTACAGCACAATAAAGCGGTGGCTGAGGGGTCGCGTGTCGTAGATGAGCGCGTGCTCGCTCATGCTGGTAAAGTCCAGGTAGCCACTCTCGGGAATAGTCTTGAGCACCGACTCTACGGTGTAACTCTTACCCCCTGAGGATGGTCCCTTGACAACCACATTGATGGGCTTATCCAGCAGTCTGCTGGTCAGCGCCAGGTACAGCAACAGGGCGTTGCGGTCCTCTCCCACCAAGCCCAAAGCTCGCCACAGCTTGCAGAGCTCGGGCAACAGGTCCTCGCAGAGCAACAGCGGTAGCGCCGTTTCCAAAGCGCTGTTTGCCTGCTCCTGGCGACGCTGTGCCTGGAGCGCACTCCATCGAGAGGCACGCGCTTTGGCGGCCTCCAACATGCTGGGAACATCGTCGCCCCGTGTGTGCGCCTCTGTGACGTTCTTGCAGTCGGAGGATGCCTCGATGATGTAAAAGTCTGGCAGGGCTCGAGCGACTGCCTCCACAAAGCGCTCGCCTCCCTGGTCGGGCTCCTTCCAGAGATACACATCCAGCCCGTCCAGATGCTGGGACCACTCCGGCTTGAACGTGTCGGTCCCCGGAGCTCCTATCGCGGGCAAGCCATAGCTCCAGAGCGTGTGGGTGTCACTCTCTCCCTCTACCAGAAAGACATAGCCCGCCTGTCGGGCCTCCTGAAGCCTCCAAAGCCCGTAGAGACCGGACTTGGAGCCCCGCGCCCAGGTGAACCGGCCATTGCCCGAGAGGCGCCAGCAGTAGCGCGTCGCCACTGGTTGCCCCTCGGCATCCAGGTAGGGAATCACCACCCTCGTGATGCCTTGGTAGCGAGAGTCCTTGAGGCCCCAGGACTTGAGCATCTCCACGTCCAGATGCTTGGCCTGGGCATAGTCCGCCACGGTAAGAGAATGTGTGTGTATACCCTCCGAAATACACTGCAACACTGCAACACTTGTGCCCAGATGCTCGGCCAGCTGAGGCAAGCCGCCTTTGGCACCGCATGCAAAGCACCGATAGCCGCGCTCACTCACCGAAAAGTTGCCCGTGTGGGTGTCTGCATGGTAGGGGCACAGCGCCCAGTACTCACCTTGTGCGTCGGGCCAGCGATGGTCCGGGGCGTCGCCCCGTTCCAGCTTGGCCACCACTTGCTCGAGAAGCTGCCGGTTATCCATCACCACAACACTCCTTGCACGGCCAGCGGACCGGTGGCAGTGGTCCCGTGCTGTGGAGTCGCGTGGGAAGCTGCTTGCGCTTCCTCTGGGAGAGGCGCCCAGTACTGGAGAAGCAACCCTAGCTGGTCCCCATAACCTCGATTGAGGGGAAAACCGCGCCGCCGGAGGGTTTCGATGGTGGCCCAGTAGTGGTGCCGGGTCTCCAAGTCATGAATGTGAATCATGGTTGCCCCGCCGCGTTCCGCGGCCTGCACATCATCCACATCCAGGGCCCACGCCGGCGGCGTATGCAGCATGTGCACCGAGCCATGCACAGGCTTGGTCCAGATACCGCGCACAATACTGCCGTGCAGAGGTTGCGGACGCGCTTGGCCCGCTGTAGAATGTGCCTGACGATGGTTCCCGCCGTTGTCATCTGTAGCGCCGCCATGTTCCCGCATGGCGGCGGTTCCATTCTTAGACATGCACTTGTTCTCCTTCCTGCTCTTTGGTTTGTTCCTTGTCAGGGGAGCTCCATACTCCCCGCGCCGTGGCGGCCTGACGCACCAAACGTCGCACCAGCCCCGATTGGCTCAGCCCACCCTCGAGCTCCGCCAGCATGAGGATGGCTGATTTCTCTCGCGGTGTTAACACAATTCCAAGTCGTTCTGTTCGCATCCAGCTACCTCCTAGATAGAAGACACTCGCGCTAGAGCCAATCAACTCTAACGCGAGTGTAACAAGCGGGTTCGGACAATTGAGGACAATTCAGGACAACTGGGGACAGCTCAGTCTGGTTTCAAGTCCGGATGACGAGACAGAAGGCGTCTCAGAGTTCGGCCGGAGATGTAGTTTTCATTCGCCCACTGTTCCTGTGTCTTGCGCCTTCTCTCGCTAGTGTCCCAGTATTCATCATCAAACATGCCACTGGCCTTGTCACGCCAGTACTTGCGTACGAGTTCCCGCTCACCCTCCGGCGTGAAGGCGCCTCTTGTGGAAACGCTGCGACGTTGTGTTTCCGCGCTGGGTCCCTTTGTGTAATCCCCAGGTGCGACCGTCAGGCTGCTCCCCACTATCATCGGTCCAGGCGGCGCAAGAAACGCACGTGCCCTCAGGTTCTGTTTCAGCATTTCAATCGTGAGGTTCGCCCTCAGCCATGCCGGTGCATCTTCCAGGGGCATGCTCTCCAGCAGTTCTTCACTCGCCATCAGCACGAGTGCCGCTTGGTGTTCATACATTTGTATCTCTGCGTCCAAGACCCTCGGGGCATGTGGGCGCACTGGGAGCATGCGGTGATGGGGCAGGTGCCTCCGGATGATACGTAGCGCCGCCTCGTGTCGTTGCTCGTAGCTCTGCCCCCTGGTGGCCAGAAACACTTTCAAGTCCTCAATGAACGCCTCGTCTGGGTTGGCCTGTTCCACAACGTACCGCTGCCGTCTGGGCTTGGTTCGGTTTGGCAAGTCAGCAAAGAGCGACGTCAAGTCTGCCAGCTTGAACATCGTCGTGTTCAGCTCCACAGGCATCATGCTCAGGGCCCCCAGAGAGGTGTTCAGCTCCACAGGCATCATGCTCAGGGCCCCCAGAGAGGTGTTCAGCTCCACAGGCATCATGCTCAGGGCCCTCAGAGAGGTGTTCAGGGACGCGACAGCAGGCACAATGTCGGAGAAGAACCCTGTTGTGGCTTTGAAGCTGCTCTGAAGGTATGCAACTTCACGCCAGACAATCCCAAGAGTGTGCTGTGCTTCTTGCGCTAGCTCATGGACCAAGTCCTCAAACGCGTCTTCACTGGCACTGACCTCACCCTGGTGGTTGTTGCTGTCGGGCTCATTAACTCGCGCCAGAGCACGTTGGTTAGTCTCCACAGGTTTGCCTGCGGTGACGCCCTTGCTGCTCGTGGTCAGGGACGCAGATTCATCTGTTCTCTGCGGAGGCTTGGGCTCCTCTTCCGGAGCCGCACCCTCGACCCCGTCGCGCTTTTCATCATCCAGAAACATGAAAACAGAGCCTCCCTCGTTTGACCAAGAGCGGCTCTGTTGATAGCATGCGTCCGTCAGGCCGCCCGTCCCGGTTTGACCACAGCCCTGGGGCGTCCATCCCGCAGGGCTTTTACTTATGCTAGCTCATTTGTTCGATTCTGCCAAGGCTTTTTGCGCCTCACGGTCGGCATCCACGGCTTGGGCAGCTATCTGGTCTATCATGGCGTCCATGTCGCGCGGCAGGCGGGCGTCCATGAGTGGCACGATAACTTGCGCATGTCTTGCCACAGCCAACAGAAGCTGATAGGTGCTTGTCAGCAACTGGTCCAGCAGCAGCCACTCCACCGACCCGGGCGCCAGTCGCTCGGTCAGCGTCATAACCACCACGTGAAAAGTTGCATACTCCAGCTTGGCTGCTTGGAACAGCGCATCCTCCAGAATCGCGGCCCTCTCGTCCCGCCAGCTGTGAAAGTAACTGTCGCGCCAGCCCTTCTTGGGTAGATACTCGGCCTTCATGCCGTCTGGCCACTGTGCTGGGTCAAGGATGTCAAAGTCCTTGGATTCAACCAGATGTGCGACGCGTGCAGCGAATGTCTCGGCTATGGAGCGCTCCCCGCATTCCTCGTTCATGGTACCTCCTGTTGTGTTTGCCTCGGACGTCAATCGGCCACCGCCTGTTCGTTCCATCCTCCACTCCTTTCACTCCAACAGCTTGTCCGCCGGGCTGTGGGCCTTGTGCGCTCGCTCCACGTCCTCCCCTGCCAGTGCCAGATAGCGCTGCAACACAGCCAGGCTGGAGTGCCCCATCAGCATGCGCAGACTGTGCAGGTCCATACCGTCGCGCAGGCACCAGAGCGCAAAGGTGCGCCGAAAGCGGTGAGGTGAGCAGGGCTGCACACCCGTCTGCTTGCCCAGACGACGAAGGACGGTTTGCAGACCGTTTGGGGTGAGGGCCTGAGCGGTCTCCTGGCCTTGTCTGCCGTAGACTACCCAGAGGGCACCCCCGGGTGTGACACCCTGCCGATACCCCAGCATGCGCACCAACGCCTGGCGCGCCTTGGAGCCCACTCGCACTTGGCGCATCTTGCGCCCCTTGCCCAGCACGGTGCACAGCCCTGTTCGCATGTCCACATCGCCCACCTTCATCGCCATCAGCTCCGAGGCGCGCAAGCCCGTATCCAGGAGCGTCATCACCAGAGCAAAGTTCCGCGCACCGATAGCAGTGTGTCGGTCGCAGGCACTCAGCAGGGTGCGCACATCGTCGCGCGAAAAGGGCGGCGGGATGCGCTGCTCGAGCCGGGGCATGGCCACCTTCGCCATCGGGTTCCGGGGGATGTCGCCCTCGTCCTCCAGCCAGCGCAGCCAGGTCTTGATGCCACGGGCGTGGGCGTGTTGCGTCGTGTCCTTCAGGCCGCGCCTCTGCAGCGAGACCAGGTAGGCACGCACGTGTTGAGGGGTGATGGCGGCGGGCGAATCGATGCCCTGCTCCTGCAGAAAGCGCACAAAGCTCTGGCAAGTATAACGATAGTGCACCAGCGTCTTGGGCGTGCAGCGCATGGCCTCCCTTGACAGTAGAAAGGCGTCGAATACACTCTGTAGCGTACTGACTACCGGTAGTGGTCGCAGCGTAAGGCCGTCCAACATGTAGCACACTCCTTTTTGGGGTGGAGACCTCAAGGTGTAGTGGCCCATGATGGACATCCCTACTAGATGTTGTGTCTCTGCCCCGGTAGCTCAGATGGATAGAGCAACTGCCTTCTAAGCAGTGGGTCCCGGGTTCGAATCCTGGCCGGGGCGCAGATAGACCGTGATCATTGCACCAGCGCTGTACCTGCAGCGTACATGGGTACCGTTCCGTGCAGCCCGTACCATCCTCTCTGCCAGCCATCCGTGAACAAGGAGCCCTCCCATGGCATATCGCCAGTCCATCGGTCGCCTGGGCGAGGACTTGGCCTGTGCCTATCTTCAGCGGCAGGGCTGGCAGATCCTCACCCGCAACTGGCGCTGTGCCCGAGGCGAGGTCGACATTATCGCCCGCGAGGGTGAATGTCTCGTGTTTGTCGAAGTCAAGACCCGTCGGGGCCACGGCGCCGAGTATCCCGAGGACGGCATGACCGCTGCCAAGCGCCGGCGGCTGGCCGAACTGGCTGGATACTATCTCGCCGAGCTGGAAGGCCCTCTTATGGATTGGCGTATCGATTTGGTCGCCATCGAGTTGGATCCTGCCACCGGTCAGTCGCGTTGCAGCCTGTATCGCGCTGTAGGTGCCGGCTAGTGCCATCCCGACGCAAGCTCGTTGCCATTGTGGGGCCCACTGCGGTGGGAAAGACGGCCCTCTCCCTGGCGCTGGCTGGCGAGTTCTGCGGCGAGATCATCTCTGCGGACTCGCGGCAGATCTATCGTCGGATGGATATTGGCACCGCCAAGGTTACGGGCGCGGAGCGGGCGCAAGCGCCCCATCACCTGATCGACATCGCAGATCCGGATGAGACGGTGACCCTGGGTCAGTATCGGACGCTGGCCGCCGCAGCCCTCGAGGAGACGTGGGAGCGTGAACATCTGCCCCTGGTGGTGGGCGGCTCTGGCTTGTACGTGCGCGCGCTGCTGGAGGGCTGGACGGTGCCCGAGGTGCCGCCCAACGAGGAACTGCGCCAGGCACTCTATCTCGAGGTTCAGCAACAGGGAGAGCAGCTGCTCCATCGATGGCTGAGTGCGCTCGACCCTGAGGCGGCTGAGCGGATCGATGGGCGCAACGTGCGTCGTGTGATTCGCGCGCTGGAAGTGACCCTGGAGACGGGTGTTCCGATAACGCAACTGCAGCGCCGCATCGATCCTGGCTACACCGCGCTCTGGCTGGGGCTCACGCTTTCCCGCGACGCCCTCTATCGGCGCATTGACGCCCGGGTGGACCGGATGGTGTCCGCCGGCCTGGTGGATGAGGTGGCCTGCCTGCTGGCCAGCGGCTATGGTGAGCATCTTCCTGCCATGAGCGGTTTGGGATATCGTCAAGTGGTAGCGTTCCTGGCAGGCCGCATCACGCTGGAAGAGGCTATCGAACAGGTCAAGTACCAAACCCATCAGTTTGTTCGACAGCAGTACAACTGGTTCCGTCTCAGCGACCCAAGGATTCACTGGTTGGACGCATCCGGCGACGTGACCGAACAGGCGCGTTGCCTGGTCCACTCGTTTCTGGTGGACGCCCCATGAGTCGGCGAGCCGAGCCTCCCCCGATTGAAGAACTCCCGCCGGCAGATCCGCCTCGCCGCAGGCGTGGCGGAGGGCTGCTCCTGTTGCTGGCCGTGTTGGCCATGCTGACACTGTGGGCACATCTGAGCTCGCGACACGAGCCTGTGAGCGCTACGGTGACAGGTCTCACGGGGGAGACCCGTGTGCTGCGCGCCGATGCGGGCAGTGAGCTGCTCTATCCCGGCGACAGGGTGGTCATTCAGCGGGGCGATACGCTGGATACCGGATCAACCGGAGAAGTCGAGATCGCTCTCGGCGAGAGCACCGCTTTTGTGGCCAGCAATTCGCTGTTAAGGGTGTTGGAGCTGCAGCGGGCTGGCCTCCCCACCAGGCTGGTGCTGGAGATGTCGCTGGAGCGGGGCGAAATGGATGCCGAACTGCAGGGTTTGGGTCGCGGAGGGGCCCTGTTGCTCAACGCCGGGACCGTCACCATCCGAGGGGCCCAGTTTCGCTGCGTGGTCACCGAGGGTGTGGGCACCACCGTCCAGGCCTATGGGCAGACGCTGCTGGTGCAACAGGAGCAGTACAGGGTTCGCCTGCGCTCGGGCCAGTGGCTGGAGGCGCGTCCGGGCGAGCCTCTGGCTGTCGAGGGGGAGCCTGCCGAGGGACAGGATAAGACGCGCGTCCCGCGGGTGACTCGGGGGCCTGCGGACGATCTGGAACAGACACTGTTTCCCGCCGCTGCCCCGACGGAAACACCACTTCTACCGGATACGTACCTCGTTCAGCCAGGTGACACGCTCTACAGCATCGCGGCAGCCCGCGGGCTGGCCTGGGAGACCCTGTGGGAGGCCAATCGGGATCTGGTTTCCTCGCCCGAGCTCTTGCGCCCGGGTCAGGAGATCCGCATTCCCCGCCCCTAGCGGGTCAGCATTGGAAGCACATATCTGTAGGGCAGCCTGGGGAAGGGCAATCCCGCCCGAATCGCCGGGCTGATGGCTACGTTGCCTGCCAGGTCTACCGCCTTGTAGCGTACCAGACCGGTCCTTGGGGTCGCGCTATAGTACAACACCGTGTTGGTTGTACCATTGCCGCCCTGTGCCGTCATCGGTTGCCAGGCACCCCAAGTCTGGCCGCCATCCAGCGACTGTTGCCAGGCCGCCTGCGCCACTGCCAGCCCCGACCGCCGATCACTTACAAACACACCGCTGCCAAAGGTCTTGAACCAGGTGGGGGCGGTGCGGTCGACCCCGATGCTCAACTCGTAAATGGTGCCATTTCCAGCCGCATCCACCAGGCGCACGGCGAGGGGCGTGCGGCCCTCTGCAACCGGCGTGCGCCAGCTGTGGGTGGCGGCCAGCGGGGCAGCGGCGGTAAACACGCGCACCTGGTCGTACCACAGGTTGCGCGCGCCGCTGAAAAAGATACGGAACTCCAGGCCCGGCTTGCCCGCCTGGCAGGAGGGCGACACATTGAGGTAACGCAGGGGCAGCCCGACGATCTGATATCGGGTGTTGACCAGGTCATCGGCGGCAAGAGCCACCCGTGAATACGTCACGTTTCCGGCGGCGTCCACCACATCCAGGGTTGCGATTCCTGCCCCAGGCGCGTTCGAGTCCGTCCGTACCCTGAAGAGCACATCGTAGCCGCCTGGCGTAAAGGCGCACGTGTAGGGGCCGTACCAGGCGCCTGGCCGGTCCACCCCGGCACGGCCGAGCCGCGCATAGCCACCGGAGGCGCCCCCATCGGCGGCCGTGGTGCCCGTTCCCGGCTCCATCGACAGTTTTTCTCCCTCCCAGGTCCATCCCGGGCTGAAGGAGACGCCGGTTGCGTTGTTGCTGCGCACAGTGATGGGCACATAGCTGGCGTTGGTCCACAAGGGAATAGTCACCGAGCCCGTGGGCGGGGTGTTGTCCACCGTCACCGTGGCGATCGCCTGGGCACTGCCCCCCGAGTTCTCCACCACCACCCGCAGTTGGTGAGACCCATCGGCCCAACGGGTTGTGTTCCACTTCCACTCAAAGGGGCCCGTGTTGCGCGCCGCCATCACACCATCCACATACCAGGTCATGGTGGATACGGTACCGCCGAGGGTCGTCTTGGGCGCAACCACACCCCGCACGTGCTTGCCGTTGGCGGGTGAGGTGAGTTGCACCGTGGGGGCCTGCTGCGCCATGCGCTGCTGCGCCAGCGAGCGCAGTTCGGGGAGGCGGCTGTACATGTAGCGTCCTGGGCAGGCGGTGGAGGAAACGTCGCGATGGCCAAAGACGGTGGCAATCCAGCGGTCGATGAAGTAGGTCGTACCGACAGGGTTCAGGTTCCATACCCGCGACTCGTAAGCGATCAGGTTAGCCGCCGAGTCAAACATCGCCGGCGGAACACCGTTCACGTCCAGGTTGCCGATCAGGCCGATCCCGATGCTCCCATGGTTGTACGGACTGCCGGCGTGGTGTCCCACCACCCCCGGTCCACCGAACCGGCCCTCATACACACGCCCTGCGTGATCGATCAAAAAGTTGTAGCCGATATCGCCCCAACCCAGGTCCACAGCATGGTAGCGATAAATGGCGCGCACAATGGCCGCCGGGTCAACACCGCCGTCAGAAGTGACCGTGTGATGGATCACCAGAGTCCGAACCGTGCGGTACTCGGGGGGTGAGGTCATCCAACTTTCGTTGGCGCCCCACTGCGCGCGGGTGATGATGGAGGACGTTCCAAAGGCATCGGCACGGGTGGTCATCAGGTCGTTGGCACTGGGACCGGGCCGGGTGTCGCCGTGCCAGATGCGCACATTGCGGACCGAGGGGCTCAGTCCCCCCGTTCCTGCGCGGAAAAAGATGCGATACTGAACATAGCGGCCTTCGCCAAAGACTGGCTCTGCATACCACAGCCGCGTGTTGCCGGCCACATAAGTCTCGCCGATGGCCACTTCCCACGGAGTCCAGGTCTTGCGGTCCTTGCTTGTGCGTGCTTCGATGGAAATGGCCGAGCCCGCGGGCAACGTGGCGTACCACGTCAAACCATATGCCACAAAGGTGCTCGAGGCACGCAGAATCGGGGAGAGATAGTTGCCTGTGGTCTGACCGGGGGCCAGCTGCAGCACTTCTTTGTCCTCGCGTCCGATCACTACCTGCCCAAACTGTCCGCCCGCCCAGTCAGAGGCGGTGGACGCGCTGATAGTGTCGATAACTCCCTGCGCTGCCGGGGTGGGCACCGCACCGGCGGAGACAGTGGGCCCCGCGACCACACCGCTTGCAGGCGCCCGCACGATGCGTCCGTAGCCGTCATCAAACTCGAAACGATAGTTGTGATTGCCCGGTGCGAGGTTGGTGGCGTACACATACTCCCAGCCGGTTTCCGGGTTGCCAAACCCACGGATCATGGCGTGGGTGCGGCCATCGATGATCACGTTAGCGATGGGGGGTGGCGTGGGAACATTGGAGGTGTAGCGTATCCGGTACATGTAGCGGGTATTGGGTGCACCGGTCGATGGCCCCACCACGCCCTGGGTCAGCGTGGCAGTGGGCGCCGACAGAAGGCTGACACCGGCATAATAGTGCCGGATGATCTGATCAAAGCGTGCACCGGCGTTGGCCATGGCCGCGGCGCCGCGCTGGCACATGCCCACGCCATGTCCGTACATGGTGCTGTAGCCGCAGGGGCAGGGCACGCCACGGAGATAGGGCACCGCCGACGACCACACATCCTCTACATTGCGCGTGTGGCCATCGCAGTGGCCGTGGAAAAAGGCATAAATGATGGCGCCGTTGTAGGTAGCCGCGATGCCCCTGGTTTCGTCCACGGCGCGATCCGTCGTCTCATAACGGGTACGGCGCCACACCTGGCAGTGGACCGAACTGCACACGTCGGCGCCATCGGCCTGATGCTTGCCCAGATTGGCTGCGGCATAACTGCGGGCGGCCACCGCCTGCGCCTTGAGAGCCTCCATGGGAAAAGCTGGTGACATCTCATAGGGCAGTATGCCCTTGATGTACTCTTCAAAGTCCAGTGTGATGATCGCCACGATGCGGCTGTCGCGAATGGACGGGTTCTCTCGCACGGCCACGCGCACGGTGGCGGGCAGCCTGGTGATTGCAGAAACTCCCAGCTCCCCCTGAGCAAGCTCGACCTGTATCTCCGGCGGGACCTCTTGCTCCTGCACACCCATCGCTTCCGAGATCCGGTCGGCCATCTCCTCGTCGGGGTCTGAGGGAATCATCTGAAAGTCGACCGTGGTCTGGTTGCTGGTAACCTGCTGGTAAACCTGCGACATGCCGATGAATCCTGCCGCACGGGCAGTCACGTCGTACATGCCGGGCTTAAGGGGCAGCTCGTAAAAGCCTTGCTCATCGGTGTAAGCTTCCTGCGATCCGACAGAGATCGCGGCATCCGGTATCGGCTCTTGCGTAACCAGATGTACCACGCGCCCCGAGATGCCGGTGGGAGGCTCCGACTGGGCCAGAATGCCGATTTCATCTGTGTTGCGCTGTCCCAGGCGATGGAACAGAACCACTCCGATGCCGACCACGAGGGCCAGACTGCTGAGCAAGAGGAACACCTTTTGCCAGGTTCGCATCATTCCACCTGAAAACGAGTCGAGACACGGTGCGCCTGCCGAACAGGCTCGGGCAGGCGATAGCGCGTACAGGTCTTGAACACATACTGTATTGCCTGTTGCAGATTTATCAAGTGACCAGCAGATACAAACACCGGGCTGACCGCCGTTCGTGTGCGTACCACAGCGCCGATGATCTCCTCGCCATCCAGCCAGGGCGTCCAGGCGCCCCGTTCCTGTTCTGGCTCCTGATAGCTGCCCAGCAGTCGCGACTTGGCACAGCCGATGGCCGGCACTCCAAGCCACAGGCCCAGGTGGCTGGCGATGCCCAGACGTCGTGGGTGTGCGTATCCGTTGCCATCGAACATGAGCAGGTCGGGCCGAGAAGCCAGGGCCGCATACGCCTCCAGAATGGTAGGCGCCTCGCGAAAGCTGAGCAGACCCGGGACATACGGATAACCCACCGCAGCTCTGGCGGTGCTCTGCTCCAGTATCACCAGGTCTGGACAGGACATCACCACCACCGCCGCATGAGCCACGTCATGACGGATTGAGACATCGATGCCAGCAATCGAGCGGACTGGCTTGGTCAATGGACTCAAATCCAGCAGACCCGCCAGTTCATGCTGCAATGAAATGCCGGCGCTGGGCTCGAGATCCCACCGGTGGCGCAGCAACTCAGCCATGGTTCTCTGACTCGGCGGACGCGTTGCGGCTGTGGCCTTGGATGGCGTATCGCTGAGCAAAGAGATCGTACACTTCGGTAGCGCTCTCAAGCCCAGCCAGCGGCCAATCGATGTGTGACTCGGTCATGAACATGGCCACGTCCTGCGGTCCTCCAAGCCCACCGTGGCAAGCCCACTGCTCTTCAAAGCAAATCACTCTCCGCTCATCTGGGTCATAGGCGCCAAGCAGAATCAGGTCGCCAGAGTCGGGCAGGGTAGCCAGGTGTGCCA
>JAAYED010000115.1 GCA_012728955.1 Chloroflexota bacterium | reverse complement strand
GCGGAGCCTTCGGCACCGGCGGAGCCTTCGGCACCGGCGGAGCCTTCGGCACCGGCGGCGACTGCAGGGTCGGCGCAGTTTGCCGATGGCATCGCCCTGCTGGAGGCCGACCTGCAGCCGCTGCCGGGTGGCGACCAGTTGCAGGTCGGGCTGCAATGGCGGGCGGAGGCTTCTCCGGCGGGTCAGTACAGCCGTTTCGTGCACGTGTTCTGCGATGGCTCCCCGGCTGGCCAGGCGGACGGCCCGCCGGCGGGGGAGTGGTTCCCCAGCAACCTCTGGCGGGCCGGTGACGTGCTGCAAGACGAGGTGACGCTGAGCCTTTCGGTTCCGTGGGACGCGGGGCGTTGCAGCGTGCTGGCCGGCCTCTACCGCTGGAGTGATGGCGTCCGGCTGGCGGTGACGTCCGCCGGCCACTGGCAGGTGCAGGACGACAGTATCATCATCGCTGGGGAGGGGCAGGGTGAGCGGTGAGGCCACGGATGCGAGAGGGGTGCGCCCCAGTGGCGCAGGGGAGCGGGCCCGTGGTGCCTGACATGCAGCACCAGCACCGAGCGAACGGCTCTGCGCCAGTGGATCGCCGTGAGTGGCTGGCCCTGGGCCTGGCGCTGCTGATGGCCCTGCTGGTGGCCCTTCCGGTGGTGCTGGGCCCGGGCATCGTCAACACACGGGGAGGAGGCGACGCGCCCTTTCTTGTGCAGCGCACCCACCAGCTGGCTGAGGGGCTGCGGGCCGGCGCCCTGCCGGTGCGCTGGATGCCCAACGCCGCGTTGGGGCTGGGGTACCCGGCGTTCAATTATTACGCCGCGCTGCCCTACTATGTGAGTGCGCTGGCCAGTCTCGCCGGCCTGGGGGTGCTGGGGGGCATCAAATTCGCCCAGCTGCTGGGATATCTGCTGGCGGGCGGGGCGTCGTATGGGCTGGCCCGGGCCCTGGGGCTGCGCCGCCCGGGCGCCCTCTTGGCTTCTCTGGCCTACACGCTGGCGCCCTTTCACCTGGTCAACAGCGTGGTTCGTGGCGATGCCCTCTCCGAGTTTTATGCCATGGCCCTGGCGCCGCTGGCGCTCTGGGCGCTGCTGCGGCTCGTGCGCGCCCCCGGCCCGGGATCCCTGCTGGCGCTGGGCGTAGCGTATGGCCTGCTGGCGGTGTGCCACAACATCTCTGCCATGCTCGTTTCGCCGGTTCTGGCCCTCTGGCTGCTGGCTCTGGGCCTGGCACAGCCCCGGGAGCGGCGCGCCAGGGCGCTGGGGACGGGTGTCGCCGCTTTGCTGCTGGGGCTGGCGCTGAGCGCCTGGTTCTGGTTGCCGGCGCTCACCGAGCAGGGGCTGGTGCAGCTGGGCGACCAGACCACCGGCTATTTCCACTACCCGGGTCACTTTCGCGGGCTGGATCTGGTGCAGCGCTGCCTGATCTTTGACTATGGCATTGGCGACGGCCGTGATCCCTTTCGCATGGGGCTGGTGCAGGCGGTGCTCACAGTGGTGGCGCTGCTGACGACGCTGCTCACCGCCCCGGCGCGTCGCAGTCGGCTGGTGGACGGTCTGCTGGCGGCCTGCTGGCTGGCCAGTACCCTGCTGATCACCTCGCTGTCACGGGTGGTGTGGGACCACGTCCCCCTGCTGGCGTTCACCCAGTTTCCATGGCGACTGCTGGCGCCGCAGGCCCTCTTTGGCGCGCTGCTGGTGGGACGCCTGTTGGACGCCATGGTTGGCTGGCTGGGTCAACGGCGGGGCTGGGCCCCGGGCCTGCTGCTGGGGGCGCTGTGGAGTGTGGCCGCCTGTGCGGGGCTGTCCATCGACCGCCTGGCCCTCACCGAGGCGGACGTGACGCCCCAGCGCATGATGCTTTACGAGGCCTACTCGGGGAACCTGGGGGGCACGGTGCGTTACGAGTTTCTGCCGGCCAGCATGGTGCCACGCCCGCAGGCCTCCGAGGCGCTGATTACGGGCGTCCTGCCGGGTCAGCCGCGGGCGCTGAGCGGCCGACTGGCGCAGGCAGCGCTGCTGCAGGCCGATGCCCGACGCCAGATCTGGTCCGTGACCCTGGAGGAAGCGGGCTGGATCGCCTTTCAG
This sequence comes from Chloroflexota bacterium, assembly GCA_012728955.1. Taxonomy (GTDB): domain Bacteria; phylum Chloroflexota; class Anaerolineae; order UBA1429; family UBA1429; genus JAAYED01. Next base: position 27,458 of record JAAYED010000115.1, on the reverse strand, counting down.
CTGGCGGCCTGGCCGGGCTGGGAGGGGATGCTGGACGGCCAACGCCAGGGGGTCAACGCGGCGCCGGGGCTGGGCCTGCTGCAGATGGAGGTACCCGCTGGCAACCACGAGATCCGTCTGAGCCTGGCACCCACCCCCTGGGAGGCTCGTGCGGAATGGGCCTCGCTGGGCGCCGCTGCCCTGGCCCTGGCCCTGCTGGCGACTGCGGCGTGGCGCGGCCGTGGGGCGCTGGGCCAACGGTGGCGCGCTGTAGCGCTGGCTCTGTTGCTCAGCGTGGTTCTGCTGGCAGCCCTGGCGGCGGCCATCGGCCTGGCGGGCGCAGGAACGGGCAGTGGGCCCCTGGTGATGGATTGGGTGCGGGCGCCCTATCTGCATCGCCTGAGGGGAGGGGTGCGTTTCGGGCCGGCGACGCTGCAGGACTGTGCCCTGGATCGGGAATCGGTGGCCCCCGGCGAGGGGCTGACGCTGAGCGTGCAGTGGGCAGACCTGCCCGCCGATGCGACCCTGGAGCTGGAGCTGGTGGCGCTGACGGCGCACCTCTATCCCGATACGGTGGTGTGGGCGGGTGTGGCCGCCCAGGGGGACCTCAGCACGGTGACTTGTCCGATCCCGCTGGACACGCCGCCCGGGTTGTATGTCCTGCGGCCGACGCTGCGCACGGCCGGGGTGGCCCTGCCTGCGGCAACTGCCCAGGGCGTTCCGCTGGGTTTACTGGCACTGCAGCCCATCCGCGTGGAGGACGTGGCAGCCAGCGGCCCTGTGCCCGCGGTGTTGGGCCCCTATGGCCCCTCCGGCTCTGAGCCGGAGATCACCTTGCGCGGGGCCTGGGCCTACGCCGTGGGCGAGCATGTCTGTCAGGTGGACATGCTCTGGCAGAGCGAGCGCCAGGCCACGCGCAACTATCAGCTTTCGGTGCGGCTCACCGATGCCGAGGGGAACGTGCTGGTCTCCCGCGATCTGCCGCCGCTGGCGGGCAACTATCCCACCAGCCTGTGGATCCCAGGCCACCGCTATTCCGACAGCCTGGTGCTGCGGCTCCCCGAGGGGGTGGATCCTGCACGGGTCAGCGATGCCGAGATCGTGCTGTATGACCTGCAGACCCTGGCGGCCATCGGGTCGGTGGCGGTGCCCCTGGAGTGATCAGGGTGTCGGCCAGGGGTGCCGGACGAGATAGACCCGCCCCATATAGTCCAAAAAGCAGAGCACGGGGCGCACCGTGGCGGGGTTGCCCTGGGGATCGGCGGGCAGCAGTGCGTGACAGGCCCGCAGATAACGATTTACCTGCGGCACATAGTCCTGCTCGTGCAACAGCCGGCGCAGCGCTTCGGGGGTGCGCAGGCTGTCCGTTTTGAATTCGACCAGCGACCAGGCCCCCTCCCGCCGGTAGAGCGCGTCGATGATTCCCGTCTCGGCCTGCCCGTCCTCCCGCTGCAGCGTGTAGGGCACCTCGCCCAGGCGCAACTCGGCGCTCATCATCTCGGCATACAACGGGTGGCTCTGAAAGCGTGTCAGCAGGCGGCTGGCCCGTGCCGCTGCGTCCCGCTGGAGCGGCGCGGCAGTGAGCCCACAGGTGCGCGCCTCGGCCAGCGCCCAGGCCCTCATGCCGGGATCGGTATCGGGAAAGGACCAGCGGGCCAGGGCGCGGTGCACGATCTGGCCCACCACCCAGGCGGGGGCCCGGTGGGCGGTCGCCTGCGGCACCACGCGCCACACCCGCGGGGGAGGATCCTCGGCCAGGGCCTGCGCCTTGGCGTCAGTGCTCTCGTCGCGGTCCGTGAGGGGCTCCAGCATGGCCGGCTCGGGTGGCGCCGCCACCGCATCGGCGGCCGCGCGTCGAGCCCTGCGCACATCCGCCGCCACCGGCGCACCGACGCCCACCAGGGTCATGCGCAGCGGCACCGGGGCGCCTCCTTCCCACCCGGGGATCGTCGCCACCTGGGTGTGGGAGGATGGCGGGTCCTCCACCGAGTCGTTGGCCTGCGTTGTGGCACGGCGCAGCTCGGCCACGCGCAGATTGATGTCTATCGCCGCATCCAGTCGGCGGAGCATGCCCCGCAGGCTGAGTTTGCCGTTGCGGGCAGGTCGCGCTACGCCGGAGAGGATCAGCAGCTCTCTGGCACGGGTGATGGCTACATACAGCAGCCGATCGGCCTCGGCGTCGTCCTGGGCGTCCTGCAGAGCAATGGCAAGGTTGCAGGCCAGCGAAGCGGAGGCGTCTGCGTTCGGCTCGGCGGGATCCTCACCGATCTTTCTGGGAGGGGGAATGACGAGCCCCAGCTCGGGGTGCAGCAGCAGCCCCTGCCGCCGGTTGCTCTGGTGCCCCAGGTTGCCCACCACCACCACGGGGAACTCGAGCCCCTTGGCCTGGTGGATGGTCATGAGCTGTACGGCGCCGCTGGCCAGGGCGCGCCCCTCCCCTTCACGCGTGGCAGCCCCCCGCAGCGTGTCGACATAATCCACGAGCACGTTCACGCTGGTGATCCCGCTGGCAGTGGCGTCGGCCAGCAGCTTGTCCACATTGCGCAGGGCGCGCTCCTGCCCCTGCCGGAGCAGGATGGCGCGATAGTGCGTGGCGTCCACCCAGGCCTTGAGCACATCGGCGGCGGGCAGGCGACCGATCATGCGCGTGGTGCGGCGAACGAGCTCTCGGCCGCGAGCCAGGGCAGCGGCCGAAGAGGGCAGGGCGGTGGCCGCCGCGATGGGACCCTCAAAGGCCAGTCTGTGGGGATCGTCGGGCAGGGGCGCAGTGAGCAGGCTCCACAGCGAGGGCTGCTGGTAGTCCCGCTGCAGGGCGCGCAGGTTTACCAGGGTCATATCGTCCACGCCGATGGCCGGGGAGCGCAGCAGCCCCACCAGCGCCAGGTCGTCGGTGGGGTCCGCCAGGGCGCGCAGGGTGTTGAGCAGATCGCGCACTTCGGGGCGGTCGTAGAAACCGCGGCCGGAAATGGTGTGATAGGGGATGCCGGCGGCCTCCAGGGCGTTTTCAAAGGGGACAAATCCGGAGGCGGCCCGACACAGCACGGCGACGTCACCGTAATCCAGCGGGCGGGTGAGCCGCTCCCCCGTCTCGGGGTCGGTGCTCTCCAGCGTGATGCCCTGCCGCATCAGCGCCTCGAGGCGCTCGACCACGGCCTGTGCGGCTCGGGCGGCACCCAGATGGTCCTCCGACTCTTCAGCCAGCAACAGCTCCACCCAGGGCTCGTGCAGGCCGGGGGCTGCGTTGTGGCGGGCCGACATGACGGGACTGAAAGGCTCCATCCAGGGGCGCAGGGGATCCGACTCGGTTCCCATGACGGGCCCCAGCAGGGCGCTCTGGGCCGCAACCAGCCCCGGGTGGGTGCGATAGGTGGTGCGCAGATCCACGGCCAGGCCGCTGGAGGCCATGCGAGCCCGCTCCTGGCGAAAGACGCTGACGTCGGCGCCGCGAAAGGCATAGATGGATTGCTTGCCATCGCCCACGATAAAGAGCCGACCCCGCCCGCCGTTGAGCAGCAGCACCAGGTCGCGCTGGCGCTGGTTGGTATCCTGAAACTCGTCCACCAGGATCGCGCTGGCCATCCCCTGCCATTCGTGCAGCACACTGGGTTGGCTCTTGAGCAGCGCCAGGGTCAGCTCCTCCAGGTCATCATAGTCCAGGGCGTTGGCGCGGCGCTTGGCCTCCCCATAGTGCGCCACGGCGTGGTGCACCAGGGCCGTGAACTGGGGCAGCACTTCCTCCGCCAGGAGCCGGTCCGTATCGGCGTCCGTCACGCCCTTGAGCAGTGGGCCGAGGAGTGCATCATGGCGCTGCCGCAGGCGGTCGCGGGCCTGCAGCGGGCCATCCTTGCCCCACAGAGAGGCCTTGCCCTTGCTGCCTGAGAGCGCCTCGCGCCAGGCTCTCAGCAGGGGGATGGCCTCAGAGAGTGCGTCCGACTGCAACGCCTGTTGCAGGCCGTTCCAGGCCTCGATGGCCTGCGGCACCAGCGACGCCCAGCCATCCCCACCGGCAGAGGCCCGCGCCAGCGATCCATCGCTGGGGGCATCGAGGATGCGCCGCATGTCCCAGATGACCTCCTGGTCCTCGCTCAGGTCTCCCAGCGCCTCCAGCAGGACGCGTTGCCACAGCGGCCAGCATCCCTCGCGCATGCCCTGCAGGGCCGGCACCACGTCGATGCGCTTGCTCAGCGCCTGTTCCAGCAGGCCCTGCAGGGCGCTGCCGCTGTACCAGTCATAGAGCTGCGAGGCCTGGGGATCATCGGCGGCCCAGGCCATGGCAGCCTTGACGGCGCGCTCCAGCTCCAGGGCCCCGTGCCCCTCGCCCAGCAGGTCAAAGCGCGGGTCGAGCCCCGCCTCCACCGGGTGCCGCCGCAGGATCTCGGCGCACAGGCTGTGGATCGTGCTGATGCGCGCAGCGTTGAGGCCCTCGTACACCTGCGCCCACAGAGGATCGCCATCTCCGATCAGCTCACGATACTGACGCACCTGGTCGCGCACGCGATTGCGCATCTCGCGAGCGGCGCGCAGGGTAAAGGTGATGGCGAGGATGCTCTCCAGAGGCAGCCCCTCTTCCACCAGGGTGAGATAGCGCCCCACCAAAGTACGGGTCTTGCCGGTGCCGGCACCTGCGGTCACGGCGACATCGCTGCCGCGTGCCAGGATGACGCGCCGCTGCTCGGGGGTGGGGGGCATCAGATCGAGGATGGAGGACCGCGCTACCACAGCCGCCTCCTGTACTGCCAGCAAAAGGCGGCGGCCGGGCACCAGTCGGGGCAGGCCTCAGAGGGGGCCTCCGGCGTAAAGGCGCCACCGCGCGCCCGATGGATGGCCTGCCAGGCAAAGGCCTGGGCGTCTGCCTGCGCGGCCCCTGGACCGCTCTGCTCCCCACGCTGATAGCCGGCAAGGGTAAAGGGGGAGGGCGCAGCCTGGCGCACGCTCCAGTAGAACCCGTCGGCCACGCTGCCCAGCTGCAGGGCCCTTTCGGCGGCCAGGGAGTAGAGGGCGATCTGCAGGTCGTCCCCCCGGGCGACGGCGGTGGGTGTCAGGCGCGAGACAGAGCCCGTCTTGTAGTCGATGATGCGCAATGCTCCGTTAGCTGCCTGGTCCACCCGGTCGATGGTGCCATACAGAAAAAAGCGGTCGCCCTGCGGATCCTCTACGGCCAGGGCGGGCCACTGGCTGCGGGAGAGACCAAAGGTCTGCTCGGCGCTGACAAAGCGATACTGCTCCGAGGCTTCCTCCAGCGCCGCCACCGTGCGTTGCAGCTCGGCCAGCATGGCTGCGCGGCTGCGGTCCCACCAGGCTGTGGCGCGAAATCCGTAACGGGCGGGAGCCTGCTGCAGGGCCTGCTCCGCCAACTGCAAGAGTTGCTCCTGCACCCTGTCCAAGGGGGCACCAGGGCCTGCGGCGCGATAGACCTGGGCCAGCAGCTCGTGCAAGATGCTGCCCAGCTGCGCCGCGTCTGGCCCCTCGCTGGGGACGCGCCGGGCCTGCAGCCGCATGCGGTACTGGATGAGATAGTAGTAGCCGCAGCTGCGCAAGGTCTCCAGCTGGCTCACGCTCCAGCGGTGGCGTGGCCCCAGCCAGTCCGACCAGTGGGGCTGCCAGAGGGCCAGATGACCATCAAAGGGGGAATCGGGCGAGCGGCCCAGCCGTGCGGCCAGTACCGCAGCGCCGGTCTCCAGCGCAGCCACCTCCCGGGGAAGGACAGCCTGCGCCCAGCGCATCACCTGGGTGTTGCCCAGCAGGGCATGGTTGGCCGCCACCTGCAACAGCTCGGCGGGAGAGGCGACCTCGGCGGGCAAGGGCCTGTCGCGGGTGGTGAGGTGCCGAGGCACCATCCGGGCGTGTCGCAGGACCTCCTCCCAGTAGGGAGAGGCCGGCCAGGGCGCACCATTGTCTGCGATGCGTGGCCGGGTCAGCAGCAGGGAGCTGCGGGCGCGGCTGATGGCCTGGTAAAAGGTCTCGGCCTCGGCGCTGTCGGTATGCAGGCGGAGATAGCTGCCCCAGCGGCTGTTGATCTGCCGGCGCTCGGCATCGCGCAGCAGGGTGGCCTCTCGCAGGGTGGCGGGGAACTCGCCCTCGGCCAGGCCCAGCAGGGCCACCGTGTCCCAGGAGATGCCCCGCGCCTGGGCGATGGCGCCCACAAAGATGCCCGCCTCGCCCGGCGGCAGGGGCGGCTGATAGCTGGCCGCCTCGATGGCTCCCACCAGGTCATCGAAAAAGTCCTCCGCGCTCTGCGGCAGAGTCCCCAGGGCCTCCTCGGCCCACACCAGACCGCGCAGCACATCCTTGAGGGCGTTGAGTGCTGCCAGGTCACGGGCCGCCAGGCGCAGGCCCTCGCCGTCCTCGGCGTACGCGGCGGGGGACACGTCCGTGGCAAGGCGCACCAGACCGATGCTGTGAGGCGCCGCCTCTGGCTCGTCAGGCTCCTCATCGTCCCGCGGACGGGGCACGTTGTAGCTGGTGCTGGCATAGGGCGTATCGCCCAGCAGCTCCTCCAGCCAGCGTACATGCTCGCGACAGGGCAACAGCCTGCCCTCTTCAGCGCCGGGAGGGGTGATCAGGGCCACAAAGCGCTCAAAGGTGCGGCCCAGCTCGGCGGCAGCTGCACCGCGGGGCAGCTCGGCAGGAGCGCGCCCCTGCTCGCCTCCCTCATCGGACGGATCCTTGTCCAGGGCCGCCAGGGACTGAAAGGCCTCGGCCCACTGCTGGGCGCCTGCCACCACGTTGGCCCAGCGGGCCACGGCGTCCAGCCGCAGGGCATCGCCCGGCTGCAGGCCGCAGGCGCTCCAATCCAGATAGGGATTGGTCCAGGCGTCGATGGTGGCGAGCCAGGGCAGGGCGCTGTGTGGATGCCGATCGGCAGGGAGCACCAGGCGAAGCAGATCCACCAGCGTGGCGATGGCGGGGTTGTCGCTGAGAGGCAGGCGGGCGCCCCACAGGATGGGCAGGCCGAACTCGTGGGCCACCTGGGTAATGGCACGACGGTAGGGCTCCAGGTTCCTGGCCAGCAGTGCGGCGTCCGAGGCGGGCAACTGCTGCGTCACCAGGCGCTGCTTGATCCAGCGCAGCGCGGTGCGCACTTCGGCCTCACGGTCCGGTACGGCGGCCATGCTCAGCGCACCATGCAGATCGAGCCTGCCAGGGGCGCCGGTGGCGATGGCCTGGGCCAGGTTCGCCAAGCCGCTGAGGTGTGGTTTGCTCTGCGCGCTCTGGAGGGGCGCAGCGCGGACGCCCAGCTGCTCCTCCAGCCGGCGGCGGGTATGCTCTGCACGGCGGTGCGCCGGCGAACCGCTGGGCTCTCCCGGCTGGCCGGTGAGCAGCACCACCGTGCGGGTCACACGGCCAGCCAGCTCTCTGAGCGCCTGGATGGCCGGCTCGCTCAGCTCATCCATGCCATCCACCAGCAGGAGGGGCCAGTCGCGAGCCAGCGCGGGCTGCGTCTGCAGCGCGGCCAGGGCACGCCCCGCCAGGGTGGTGCCGTCGACCCAGTTCTCCGCCGCCAGCCGAGCCTGACAGGCGGCGTACAGGCGCGCCAGGTCCTCCAGGCGGGGCGACTCGCTCTCACCCATCTCGGCCAGTTGCTGCGCTGAGAGGCCCGCCGCGGAAAGCTCGGACAAAAGGTCGTGCAACATGGCTGGGACGGAAGGAAAGCGCGCCAGGCGATCCAACCAGTGCAGCGGGGTGTGATCCAAAAGATGTCGCAGCAGCCGCACCTGTACCGGGTCCGGCAGGCGCAGGGGATGCTGGCCGGCGGCGTGCAGCAGCTCCATGTAGAGATCGTCCCAGGTGAGCAGACGCAGGCCCAGAGCGCCACCGCTGGCGGCGAGGCGCTGGCGGGCAACCCGCAGCTGGGAACGATTGGCCATCAGCACCCTCGGCGGGCGGCTCAGGTCGGCAAGCGATTCGCGAGCCAACCGCAGGGCGGTGAGGGTCTTGCCGCCGGCGGCGGGGGCCACCAGCAGGCTGGCTCCGAGGGGGAGGGTATCCAGATGAAGGTCTTGCATACGCACATGCTAACAGAGGCCGGTCGGCAGGGCAAGCAGATGCCAGCACCGGCGCAAACGCTGGCTGGACAAGCGCCGGTGCTGGCCCTAGAATAGGAGCATCCTGTTCGAGAGAGGGGAATTTATGCCAGCCATTCAAGGAAAGCTCGTCTACACCGGCAAGTCCGTTCTGGAGGATGCCGCCATTGCCTGGGAAGGGCAGGCGCTGACAGGGGTGGGCACCGCACAGGCCGATGTGGTCGCCGAGTACCCCGTGATCACCCCGGCCTTTGTGGATCCGCACTGCCACATTGGCCTGTTCCGCTCCGGCGAGCCCAGCGCCGAATCCGAGGGCAATGAGCATATGGACCCCATGCTCGCCCATGCCGACGTGCTGGACTCGATCCAGATGGATGACGAATCCTTTCAAGAGTCCATCGAGGCTGGCGTGCTGTATTCGTGCGTGCTGGCCGGCAGCGGCAACATCATCGGTGGCGACACGGCGGTAATTCGCAACTATGGCGCCAATACCAACGCCGCGCTGATCCGCCGCGCGGGGATCAAGGCCGCCTTTGGGTTCAACCCCATGCATGTGCGAGATTGGAAGGGCGTACGCCCCAGTACCCGCATGGGTGCCGCGGCGATTTTGCGCGCCAAGCTGCACGATGTGCGCCAAAAGATGGCCCGGGAAGAGGCCAGCGAAGAGCCTGCCCTGTGGACTGCCGAGGAGACTATTCTGCGCAAGGTGTTGCGTCGCGAGCTCAAGCTGCGGGTGCACGTGCACAAAGAGGACGACGTGGCCACCGTGCTGCGCTTTGTGGACGAGTTCAACCTGGACATTACCGTGGAGCACACCGCCGACGTGCATACCGAGGCCGTCTATGCTGAGCTGCGCGACCGCGGCATCTCGGTGGTGTACGGGCCCATGGATAACCTGCCGTCCAAGATCGAGCTCAAGCACGAGAGCTGGCGCAACATCGAGGCGCTGATCGCCTCGGGGGTGCACTTTGGCATGATGACGGACCATCCGGTGCTCTTTCAGCGCAACCTGTTGCTGCCCCTGCGCTGGTTCCTGCGGGCGGGCCTGAACAAGCAGCAGGCGCTGGAGATCATCACCCGTCAGAACGCCGAGCTGGTGGGCGTGGACGACCTGGTGGGCACGCTGGAGGCCGGCAAGTGGGCTTCCTTTATCTGCTGGAACGGCGATCCTTTCAGCCTGGAGAGCTACCCGGTGGCGGTGTACGCCGAGGGCGAGCTGATCTATCGCGATCAGCGCTAGAGGCTGTCCGCGGGCAGCTGTCCTGCAGACAACAAAGGGAGGATGGGTTGACGCCCATCCTCCCTTTTCGTTGCGGGGCAGACTCAGTGAGCCAGGATCTGTGCGCTGCCCATGACGACATAGGTGCCCTGGCCCTGTCGTACCAGGCGTTCGTCCAGCACCGCCAGCGGGGCGAGGGTAAAGGCGTCATAGGCCTCCAGCCGCACAGTGGCGTCTCCCGGAGCGGCATCCTCAGGGGCCTGCGGCATATAGAGCGAGGTTACCCTCCAGCCGGTGAGCCACTTGAGCGTGGGGATGGCGCCCAGGGCGGGCGTTCCATCCGCCTTGACCTCCCAGGTGTTGCCCGCCGAGACGATGCTCACCGAGAGACTGATGTCGCGACGGATGGGCCGCAGCGCCAACAGTTCGGGCCGGATGGCTGCGGGCCGGCCGGGCCGAACCCGCCAGAGATGTTCCGCGCGCTGCACCCAGGCAAACTCGCCGCCCAGGGGCACATAGCGCCACGCCCCTTCGGGCAGCTTGAGCGACAGAGTCTCGGCGCCGGGCAGGCGAAACACAGAGAGGGGCCGCCTGGTCTCTACGCCGCTGGGGGTAGTCAGGCGCAGCTGCACCAACTCGGGAGCTCCCTCCAGATCCAGGGCCACCGTGGCTACCTGGCCGTTGCGAATGGCGGGCAGCCTGCCCTCGGCCAGCGTGGCACCAGCGGCATCCTCCAGCGCCACGCGCGCCGGCTGCGTGGGGGTGGTGTCGGGGCGCGTCCAGTGCAGATACACTCTGGTGGTGCCCGGGATGGAACGATCGATATCGACCCCCGTCAGGATGACCCCCTCCTCAAAGGTCCGATAGCAGGGCATGAGCGAGGGGGCCTGCTGGGTGCCAGAGCGCACTGTCACCGTGCCCAGCTGCACAAAGTCCTCGCCGGTGGCCGTGAGCAGGCGCTCCCAGCCGGAGGTGGTCTGGGTGTAGAACCCGGCGATGAGCTGGTAGCTGCCGGGGGCCGTCTGCAGCAGCAGAGGCAGGTCGTAAGAGTCGGCGCGCATGGCACCCACGGCATAGGTGCTGGTGGGCTGCGCCCGATCCGCCTGGCCAACCAGCCCGTCGGGGCCGATCAGCTGCACAAAGACCGCATAGTCCTCGGTGAGCTGCACCGTGGGATGCCAGTAAAGGTGCACGGTGAGCGTGTCGCCCGGGGTGCCCGTATCGGGCGCGCTGATGGCATCGATGCGGATGCGCTCTCCCAGCACGGCTGCCACACGGGTGGCGGCATCGGGCGGCGATTCGGAGGGTTCGGCACGCACCAGCCAGGCGCTGCCCAGCGGCTCAAAGAGCAACCCGCTGCCCTCGTACTCGTGAAAGCGGGTGGTCACCACCACGGGGCGAAAGGGCAGCGCCTGCTGGATGCGCTGGAGCCACACTTCTGCGTTGCTGCGGCTCCCCTGTGGGTAGACATAATCCACACGCACATCCGGCCGCTCGCCCTCTACCTGCTGCAGGTACCAGAGCGGTGTAGCGTTGTGCCAGTTGGCCAGCACCAGGGCGTTGTTGGGCGCCAGCCGCAGCAGCTTTTCGGCGCCGGTGCGCGTGCTCACGTCGGAGGGTTGCAGCCGCATGTCCGGCAACAGCGGGAGGATCTGCAGGATGAGCAGCGCGCTCACCAGGGAAAAGATCAGTCCCGTCCGGCGGCGATGGGGCATCCGCTCCACCACCAGCATCAGGCCGCAACCCAGGGAGGCTGCCATGGCCACATAGGAAGGGATGAGGTATTCGACCGTTTGCGGGGCCCGATAGGTGATGGCCGAGAGTGCGTTGACCGCCCATACGCCTCCCAGCAACAGTCCCAGCCGGCGATTGCGCCAGCAGACGGCGCCCAGGCTCAACAGCATGGCCCAGGGGAGCCAGGGGCCGAACTGCAGCCGCAGAATCTGAACATAGACCACCAGCCGCTCCAGCAGCTCACGGGCGGATTCGAGATAGAGCACGTCGCCCCGAAAGCCGAGGGCCAGCACGTGGTCGAGAAAGCGTGCCAGGCTGTCCACGGGCACCGGGTCAAAGGAGGGCTTCATGGCACTGCGGATCGGCAGATAGGCCAGCACCAGGGTCGAGGCCAGCAGGGCGCCCAGGCCCCACAGCCAATGAGAGCGCGGCATGGCCGAGCGCCCGCGAGAGAGCAGCAGGTACGGCCCCAGAGACAGGATCAGCAGCACCAGAGAGCTGTGGTGTCCGCAGGCCAGGCCCAGCACAAAGAGCAGCGCCGCGAGCCGTCGCGTGGTGGGTTCGCTGGTGTAGCGGACCGCCAGCCAGAGCAAGGCGGCGGTGAACAGGCCGGTGAGGGAGCGGATGTTGGCCGTGGTGGCCTGCGTCCAATAGGTGGGGCTCACGATGAGGGCGCAGCCCGCCAGGGCAGCCGCCCAGGCGATGCCGCGGGGCGAGCTGGGGCGCGGCGTCACCTGGCGCACCAGCCGCATGATCACCACCAGTGTCGCCGTCGCAAAAATTGCGCTCATGGCATTGATGGGCAGGGCGTGATCGGGCACGGGCGCCAGCGTGGCCAGCTTGGCCAGGAGGGTGTACAGCGGATAGCCCGGCGGATGGGCGATACCCAGAGTGCTGCCTACGAGCTGGAACTCGCCCGCATCGGCGGGCAGGATCGAAGGGGAGAGGGTGTCCCAGTAGAGCAGCAGAGCCAGGGAAGCGATCACAACCTCTGGCACCCAGTGGGTAGCGGATACCAGCCTGGGGCTGGGGATGGGGCGCATGCGCCAGAGCCACACCCCGACGGAGAGCAGGCCGATGGAAAGCCCCGCGGTGGTATTCAGGCCGGGCCAGAGCACGTATACCCACAGCAATCCCAGCTCGCGATGCTCCAGCTCCAGCCGCTTGAGCCCGCGGGTGATGAACCAGGCCAGCACCAGGCCGGTGAGCACGAGAAAGGTGAGCTGCGCCCAGCTGCGGGTGCCCGTCAACGATTCGGCGCCCATGCGGGCGAGGTACAGGCCCAGGCCCAGCACGATGGCCGCCTCGGGCCAGGGCGAGGCCGTCCCCTGTGCCTCGGGCGCGGGTCGGGCAACGGTGTCAGCCACGGAGCACCTCTCGGTATACCTGTGCGGTCTGGCGGGCTGTCGCCTCCCAGGAAAAGTGCGCGGCGTGGGCCAGTCCCTCCGCGCGGAGGGTGGCGTGCAGCTGCTCGTCCTGCACAACGCGGGCCAGGGCATCGGCGAGGGCCTCGGTATCCGTGCCGTCCACCAGCAGGCCACCGGGACCGGCCACCTCATCCAGGGAAGAACCCAGCGCGGCCACTACCGGCGTGCCGCAGGCCAGCGCCTCGAGCACCGGCAGGCCAAAGCCCTCGTAGAGCGAGGGAAAGGCCAGAACGCGGGCGCCCCGATACAGCGCGGGCTTGTCGGCCTCTTCTACCCAGCCGGTAAAGATCACCTGCCGGGCGATGCCCAGAGCGCTGGCCAGCGGGCGCGGGTCCGGCGCAAAGGCCGAATCGTGCCCCGGCAGCCGACCGGCCACCACCAGCGGGAGCTCCTTGGCCAGCCCCGAGCGGGCAAAGGCCTGCAGCAGCTCCGGGACCTGCTTGCGCCGGTCAAACCCGCCCAGGTAGAGGATGTAACTCTCCGGCAGGCCCAGCCGTTGCGAAATGTTGCGGAGCTCCTGGTCCGCCTCGCCCTCGACCGGGCGGTAGGCGGCGTCGGCAGCCAGATGTACCACGTGCACGCGCTCTGCTGGCAGGCGCAGGTGCTGGAGGATATCCCGCGCCGCGGCGTGCGAATCGGTGAGGACGGCGGCTGCCCTGTGCGCCGCGGCAGCCACCCAGGCGCTGTAGGCGCGCACCAGGGGCCCGCCGCGGTAACCCCGCAGCAGCAGGGGGATCACGTCGTGTATGGTGACCACCACAGGCAGGCGGCTCCAGCGCGGGGGCGCAAAGTAGGGTACATGCACCAGATCGGCGGTGAGATGGCCCGCCGTGCGTCCCAGCGCCCACTGTTCATAGAGCAGTTTGCGCACCCCTCCCCGGGCGGAGAGTGCGCCCGAGGCTACGGTCACCCCGGCGGGAGGGCGATAGACGCTCTGCCCGCGAGGGGCGATCAGCAGCTGCTGGACGTCCGGAGCGCTCTCGGCGAGCTGCGACACCAAACGGCGGACGTATTGGCCGCTGCCGGTGGTGGGTTGGTTCCAAAAGAGCGCATTGATGGCGACGCGCACGGTAGAGATTCCTCACATGCTTGGATGACGATTCATCGTAGGGCAGATGGCAGCCCTTGACAAGTAGGCGGCGCGATGGAGGCCCGCACTTGACGCCGGGGCGGCGCTGTTTTACTATTGCGGCGGGGGTGGAAGAGTCCCGGTGGGCTCCGCAGTCTTCAAAATTGTTGAGGGGCGTTGAACAGATGTCCCAGGTGGGTTCGACTCCCATCCACTCCCGCTGACAGAGCGCCTGCACCGCAAGGTACAGGCGCTCTTGTTGTTTCGCGCCTCGCGCTAGTGCAGGGGCACCCGGTGCGTTCCTGCTGGCAGCCGGCGCTCGGGCTGGCCCGGCAGGTCCAGCAGGATGGGCACTGGCGATTCCACGCTCAGCTGGCCCGCTTCATATTCCAGGCTGATCATGCCCTGAGGCACCGGCACCCGCCCGCGCATCCAGGCGAGGGAGCCGGGGCGCGGCGCGATGCGCGCCAGAGCACAGCCGGGCTCGGCAGGGGTCACGCCCAGGATGTAGAACACCAGGTCCCGGGCGGGGGTAGAGCTCCAGCCGTGGACGTGCGTGCCGTAATCCCAACACTCGCCAAAGGTGTCGTACCCATCCACGAGAAACTGAGACCAGCGCCGGCACAGATCGGGCAGGCGCTCGCTGGCGCCCGCCTGTGCCACCGCATCGTGCACCACATAGGAACCAAAGGGTTGCGCCAGCACGACTTGACGCTGGACGTCCCAGTCGATCTCATAGTAGCCCTCTCGCACCTGGCGCATCCACTTGTCCATGGATTGGCCCCCGTGGCCGTCGCCCGTCCAGGCGCGCATCACCACCCGTTCCGGATCGGTGATGGTGTCGATGATGCGGGTCCAACGCTCGCGGGGGGCCAGGCCGGAGACGATGGCCAGGGCGCCCGCCAGCTGGCTCATCTCGGGACGGGCCAGGCCGTCCACCACATGATCCACATAGGAGCCACGGGACTCGTCCCAGAAAATCTCCATGCCGGCACGGGCCCGCTCATAGAGGGCGGTGGCCCACTCGTTGCTGGCGCGTTCGCCCAGCCAGGCGGCCATCTCGGCAAACTCGCGCAGGCCCCGGGCCCAAAGTCCCGTCAGCAGGGCTGAGGTATCTTCGGTCGAGACACTGGACCAGTCCACCAGATTCCACTCGGGTACGTCCTTGAGCGCACCCTGTGCGGTCTGGTAGGGGGCGTACCAGCGCAGGATGCGCTCGATGGTGGGCATATAGGCTTTGGTGCTGTCACGCTCGCCGAGGTAGCGGTACAGGTTATAGGCGCCGTGCACCCAGTGCAGCGCCCAGTCGGGGATGGTGTACATGTTGCTCATCTCGATGTCACCGGCCACCGTCATGGGCAGGATGCCGTCAGCCCGGGGAGAGTTGCCCAGCTCGACAAAACGCCGGGCCAGGCGCCAGTCGGTGTTGGTGGCCAGGTGCACCATCTGGTGGACCACGCCGTCGCCCACCCAGGCGCGTTGTTCGCGGGTGGGGCAGTCGATAAAGGCGTCATGTGAATTGAGCGCCACGGTGCGCCGGCCCGCGGCATAGAGCCGGTTGAGCTCCTCGTCGCTGCAGGCAAAGGACGCATCGCCACTCCAGGGATAGAGCAGCTCCTGCACCGCGACGTTGACGGTTACCGTGCCCTGGCAGCCGTGGATCAGCAGGTAAATGTAGCGCAGGCCGATGGGATGGGTAAAGGTAAAGCGGTCGTCCTGGCCCCGGGCAATATAGCGGGCGCCGGCGGACATGCGGTCCATGGTAAAGGTCGCCTGCAGCGGATCCTCCGTGTAGGACAGGTCGAACTCGGTGCCGGCGGGCGCCTGCAGATCCAGCGTCACCAACCCGGAGACGATGCGCCCCATGTCGATGGCCAGGCGCAGCGCGCCGCCGGCGGGCACGCTGAGGGTGGCAGGCAGCGCAAGGGCGATCTCCTGGCTCACCGGCACCGCCAGCGTGGCCTGCACCCGGGCCATGGGGCTCCCGAGGGAAGTATCAACCTGCTGCAGCAGGGTGCTGGCACGCACCGTAGCGGGGCGGACGGTCTCGCCACCCAGCGCGGCGATGCGCCGTGGGTAGAGCGGGCCATAGGGATCGGTAGGCGGCTGGGTGCGCTTGAACCCGCCGATGTGCATGGCAGGAACCAGAATGGCGTGGCCCCACTGGCTGTCGTCAAAGGAGGCAGTGGTCCACTCGGACGTTAGTCGGCGGGCATCCACCACCTCCAGCGGCACGCCATAGTGGTGCTCACCCAGGCCCAGCCAGTCCGAACGCCAGGCGTCAGTCTTGCAGGTGCGCCAACTCTTGTCGCTGACGAGCCATTGGCCGTCCAGCTCGGCCTCAAAGAGCAGCACTCCGCGCACGCCCAGCATGTTGTTGGGCATGGGGGGCATCCAGTACGAGTTGGCGGCGACAAAACGCTCGACGTGCACGGCAATGACGTTGACGCCGGGCCGCAGCAGGGGCGCCAGATCCAAATGGTCATAGTGCAGGCGGCGCGGCTGGCTGCGGATGGGCCCGCGGCTGGCCACTACGCCGTTGACATACAGCACATAGCGCGAATCGGCAGTGATGCGGGCGGGCACGCAGGCGGGCACCGCCTCCAGCGTCAAGGTCTTGCGAAAGAGGGCATGGGTCTCTTCTGAGGGCGGCTCTACCCGTGCCGTCCAAAAGCCCGTGGGCTCTACGCGCTCCTCGGGGATCCAGATCCAATGTCCCTGCCAGCGCGTACCGGCCTGTCGCTCGGTGTTGCAGATTGTCATGGGGCACCCTCCTCATCGGCCAGGCTCTGTTGCTGCCGATTCTGGCGGGGCGGTGGCGGTCTGTCAAGCGAGGGGGAGGCGGTGTGACAGGCTGCTGGGAAAGGAGTAGTCTAACGGCCATGGGCGACCGGGCCGACATCGTGGGGAGAGGGGACGGCAAGATGCGGAGACAGGATCGTGAAGTGACCGATCGGGGTGCCATCGACGCCATCATTGAGGAGGCGGTGGTCTGCCGGCTGGGCATGGTCTCGGAGGGGGAGCCCTATGTGGTGCCCATCTCCTTTGGCTATGATGGCGAGGCGGTGTACCTGCACTGCGCGCGGGAGGGGCGCAAGGTGGCGCCCTTGCTGGCGGGCCAGCGCATCTGCCTGGAGTGGGACGCTCCCGGTGAGCTGGTGCGGGGCGAGCAGGCCTGTTCCTTCAGCCAGCGCTACCGCAGCGTGATCGCCTGGGGCACACCCGAGGTGCTGCGCGATCCGCAGGAGCAGGCGCGGGCGCTGGATCTGCTGCTGGAGCACTATGCCGGAGAGCCGCCGGCGGAAGGCTGGCAATATCCATCGGCGGTGCTGGATTCGCTGTATCTGGTGCGGATCCCGCTGGAGGGAGTGACAGGCAAGGCGAACCTGTAGGCTCGCCCTGCTCACATGCCACAGTCTCAGGAGAGGCGCTGGCTGGCCTCGCGGGCCAGCCGCTGTTGCAGGTCCAGGCTGGGCCGGCTGCCGGCGGCCTCCATGGCCAGCAGCACCCCGCCCACCACGGGGGGCGCCTCCAGCGTACGGGGAAAGGCGCCCGCCGCCACTGCCCGTACCGGCTCCATGATGGCCTCCACCAGGAGCTGGGAACGGGAGCGAAATACCCCGCCCGCCAGCACAATGGCAAAACTGGCCGCCTGCATGCCGAGTTTCCTGATGATGGCGGCGGCGTTGAGCCCCTGCTCCCGGCCCACGTGGCGAATGACGTCCTGTGCGGCGCGATCGCCCTGGCGGGCGGCTTCAAAGATCAGGGGCGCCAGCCGTCCCGATGGACGGGGCACCTGTTCGCGGACAAAGGATTCCAACAGAGCGATGGCGCTCTCAGCCTGATAGTGCTGCACATACAGGTCGGTGAGCAGCGTGTCCGGTCCCGCGCCGGTATAAGCACGGGCCACCGCGCGCAGCCCCAACCGGGCCAGCCCGCCGGCGCCGCCGGTATCCCCCAGGTCCTCGCCGCAGCCAAAGGTGCGCCAGCGTTCCCCGGCGGCGTTGCAGCCCGCCACGGTGGTGCCGGTGCCCGAGATGATCACCACGCCCACGCCGTCGTCGGTGCCGGCGCGCAGTGCCACGTCCGTATCGTTGACCAGAACCCAGGGGCCGGGCACGCCCAAGCTCTGCACCACCGGCTGCAGGCGGGCTGTGTCGCTGGGCCAGTCAAAGCCTGCCAGGCCGTAACCGGCGGCGGAAAGCTGCCCCACCGAGATCTCGGCCTGCGCCAGCGCCTCGGTCAGGGCGGTTTCGTAGGCCGCTCGGGCGCCCTCCAGGCCCACGCCCTCCCAGTTGCCAGTGCCCGCATGGCCCAGCCCGCGAACCTGTCCCTCATCATCGGCGATGAGGGCATGCGTCTTGGTGCCTCCCGCGTCGATCCCCAAATAGAGGTTACTGGCCATGGGCCCCTCTAAAGTTGGGCAGATACTGGGCATGGGTGGCCAACAGGTCCTCCCAGAAGGCGGGGGCGCGCTCCGCGCCGGGGCCCAGGGGATGAGCCGCCAGCGCCTGCAGTGCGCAATCCACCGAGCCGCTGAGGGCCGCCTCGGCGGTGAGCAGCTCGTAGGACTTGACCGCCTGCAGCAGGCCTTCGGCCAGGGGCGGCAGCGGCTGGGCCGCCAGGGGATGGACGCCGGAGCAGCTCACGCAGCAGGGCAGCTCCGCTACCCAGTGAGCGGGCCAACCGGGCACCGCGTCACCCACCCGCGTATTGACGATGTGCACCTCGCCCTCGCAGCGCCCCAACGCCAGCATCAGGTTGACTGCGGCGGTAGAGTAATAGGCCCCGCCACGCTTCATCAACTCCTCAGGCATGGTGGTCAGTGCCGGGTCGCTGTAGCGCTGCAGCAGCTGACCTTCGATCTCGATGACCTGCGCGGCCCGGGAGGGACGGGTGCCCTGTGCCGCCACCACCGCCGCGGTGCGATAATAGTACCGCAGATAAGAGCTGGGCATGGCCTGCAGGGCGCGGGCCAACCAGGGCGGGCAGGAGGGCTCATCCGCCGCCTCCAGCTCGGCCACGTACTGGGCAAAGACCTCGGGCCACACGTCGCGGGCGGCAATGGTGGCGCCGCGCACCCAGGAGAGATGGTTGAGCCCCAAATAGTCCAGCATGACGTCATAGGGGCTGTTGATGCCGTGGGCCCTGGCGATGCGCATCTGTGTGCCGATGGGGCCGTTGCACAGGCCGATGCTGCGCACCTCGGGCACATAGCGCTGCAGCGCCTCGGTGACCAGGCCGCTGGGGTTGGCAAAGTTGATCAGCCAGGCCTGCGGGCAGAGCTCGCGCATGTCGCGGGCCACCGAAACGATCACGGGAACCGTGCGCAGGGCCTTGGCCATCCCGCCCACGCCGGTGGTCTCCTGGCCCACCAGGCCCCAGCGGGCGCCCAGCTCCTCATCGCGCAGGCGGGCGCGCATGCCGCCCACGCGCACCTGGGTCTCGACAAACCCGGCGTCCTTCAGGGCCTCTGCCCGTGATGCGGTGAGGTGCAGGCTAAAGGGGTTGCCTGCCGCCTCCACCATGCGCCGGGCGAATCCGCCCACCACCTCGAGCCGGGCGGGATCGATGTCCATCAACCAGAGCTCCTGCAGGTCGAGGGCCTCTGCGCCGGCGATAAAGCCGTTGACCAGTTCTGGCGTGTAGGTAGAGCCCCCACCGATTACGGCGACCTTCATGGCGACCTCCTGTACAACGGGCACTGTTGGCTCTGTTCTACCACAGCGCAGGCCTGGCGTGCAAGGCCGTTGTGCGCAGAAACGGTTGCATGCCCCGGGGTGAGCGGTTAGAATCGCGCCAGCGCAGGATCCGACGAAAGGGGATCGAGAGCATGAAATTGGGGATGTTGACGGGTGAGCTCCGGCGCGCTACGGCCGAGGAGCTCTTTGCGGCGGTGGAAGGGCTGGGATTCTCCGAGGTGCAGCTGGAGCTGGAGCCGCTGCTGGGGCAGCCCGCCGGTGGGATGGACAGCGACGCGGCGCTGCGCCAGGTGGCGGAGCGTGCCCGGGCCCATGGCGTGGCCGTGACGGCGGTGGGTGGCACCTACAACATGATTCATCCCGACGCCGAGCTGCGTCAGCGCGCCTCGCAGCACCTCACCCGGGCGGCCATCGGCGCCGTGGCGCTGGATTGCCCCCTGGTGACGCTCTGCACCGGCACGCGTAATACCGGCAGCATGTGGCGCTGGCACGACGACAATCTGCTGCCGGCGGCCTGGGACGATCTGCTGCGCTCCATGGAGGCGGCACTGGAGGTGGCCGAGCGCCATGATCTGCTGCTGGGCATCGAGACCGAGGCCAGTAACGTGGTCAACACGCCGGAAAAGACCCGCCGCCTGTTGGATACCTTTGCCACGCCGCGGCTCAAGGTCATCATGGATGTGGCCAACCTGTTTCAGGCGGGCGAGGCACACCCTGCCAACGTGCGTTCCATCATCGACCGGGGGATGGATCTGCTGGGGGCTGACATCCAGATCGCCCATGGCAAGGACATTCTGGAGGGCGACGGGCTGGCCTTTACCCACGCCGGCAACGGCATCATCGATTGGGCTTATTTTGCGCAACGTCTTCGCGAGGTGGGGTATACAGGCGGGATGCTGGTGCACGGCATCAAGGACGAGGGCTATTTCCCCGGCGTGGTAGCGTACATGCGAGGCATCCTGCAGGGCCTGTGAGCAGAGGCTGCCGCTGGGGGAGGAGGAAGGGTAATGTACACCGTTCTGGACAGTAACATGCTGGGCATCCCAGGCACCACCGCCGAGCTGGCGGACCTGGCCGTCAAGTATGGGCTGGGGGGCATCGCCGTGCCCCGGGCTGCTCTGGAGGATCCTTCTCTGGCGGACCAGATGGGGGAGCTGGCGGCGGAGCGTGGCCTGGAGTGGGGCCTGTTGCCCACGCCCATGGATACCTTTGCCGACGATGTTGAGGGCGACGTGCTGGAGCGCGGCCTGGCCACGCTGGACCGCTGGGCGGCCAATGGGGCACGCATGGGGGTGCGCTATTGCTACAACCATGTGTGGCCCAGCAATGCCCAGCGCGCCTTTGCCGAAAACTGGGTGTGGCACCTGGAGCGGCTCAAGCGCATCCAGGAGGTGTGTGCCCGCCACAACATCCGCTACGGGCTCGAGTTTCTGGGGCCGTACGAGCTGCGCACCAAAGAGCAGCATCCCTTTGTGCACACCATCGCCGGGGTGATGGCTCTGGCGGATGCCGCCGGCGGCTATACCGGCATCATCTTTGACAGCTATCACTGGTATACCGGCAGCCGGCGGCTGGATGATCTGTACCTCGCGGCGGCCAATCATCACCGCCTGTGCAACGTCCACCTGAACGATGGAGTGGCGGGCAAGGCGCCCGATGAGCAGCTGGATCTGACCAGGGCCATGCCCATGACCACAGGCGTCATCGATACCCGCCTGATCTGGCAGGTGCTGGAGGACGCGGGCTATGCCGGGCCGATCATGTGTGAGCCCATGCGGCCTACCACCGAGCGCTATGGCCAACAGCCGGCAGAGACCTCGGTGGCAGAGGTTGCCGAAGCCTTTCGACGCGTGGCAGCCCGCTGAGGGCTGCGCGTGTGCAGCAAATAACACCGTGGGGAGGCGTGCGATGAACGTGGCGGATCTGTTCAAGTATCTGCGGGTGGTGGACGTGGTGGACGCCATGGACGGCATCGGCTATTTTGGCTCGGGGCTGATGGATCCCGAGGTGCGCCCCCTCTGGCTGGGGATGCGCTTCTGGGGACCGGCGGTTACGCTGCGCTGCGTGCCCAGCAACCGCCCCATGTGGAAGCTCGATACCACCGAAGACATTGTGGCCGACCATGCCCGCTGGTATGCCCGGTACCCCAGCCCCGTCAACATCCGTGAAAAGATTACGCCCGGATGCGTGCTGGTGACCGACACCGGCGGCGCCAAAGAGACGGGCTACTGGGGTTCCAATAACTCCATGGGGATCATTCTGGCTGGCGCGGTGGGCCTGGTGACGGACGGTCAGTGCCGGGATACCTACGAGCTGGCGCTCCAGAAAACGCCCATCTGTTCGAGGGGGCGTGGGCGCACCATCATCCCCGGGCGCATCATGGAGGTCGAGGCCAACGTGCCCATCGGCTGCGGCGGCGTGCAGGTGTGCCCGGGAGACGTGGTGGGCTGCGATGATGACGGCGTGGTGGTGGTCCCGCAGGACGTGGCCGAGGAGGTGGGCCGGCATGCAGTGGCCATCCTTCTCTCGGACATGCGCGGCCGCAGCAACCTGTACGGGCGGTTGGGCCTGCCCAAGGATGACACGGTGGATGTGGCCACGGTAGAGGCCTACTACCAGGCGCTGCTATAGACTGATACGGAAGGGAGAGGCATGCAGCTGCACAAGGCAAGCGGCCCCACGCGGGCCTATCTGTTGGTGCTGGAGCGGGGCGATGACGTGATTGCCTGCGTGCGCCAGGTGCTGGAGCAGGTTGGCGGCCAGACGGGCCTGGTTACCGCTGGGGTCGGATCCTTTTCGGTGCTCAAGATGCACACCATCACCACCGCCGAGCCGCCCAGCAAGGATCTGTACATGGATGCGGCGGGCCCCATCGAGGTGGGCTCGATGCTGGGCAGCATCATCGGCGGTGAGCCGCACATCCACTTGGTGGCGCACCACACCGCCGATGACCGTACCTATATCGGACATCTCGAGCCGGGCACGCTGGTGGCCTTTCGTGCCGAGCTCGGGCTGCTCTTGTGGGACTAGAAGAGATCTCGCCAAGGGAGGCTGATATGACAGCTGTGAGCGCAACGGGTCTGCCGCCCGAAAAGCGGCTGCGCTGGGGAATTCTGGGCACGGGCAATATCGCCCGGCAGTTTGCCCGCGGCGTGCTGGGTTCCAAGACGGGCAGGCTGGTGGCCGTGGGCAGCCGCACGCAGGAGAGCGCCGATCGGTTCGCCGACGCCTTTGACATCCCCACGCGGCACGCCTCTTACGAGGCGCTGCTGGCGGATCCGCAGGTGGAGGCAGTGTATATCTCGTTGCCCAACCATTTGCACGCATTATGGACCGTGCGCGCCGCCGAGGCGGGCAAGCACATCCTGTGCGAAAAGCCCCTGGCGACCAACTATGCCGAGGCGATGGTGGCCATCGAGGCGGCCCGCGAGCACGACGTGTTCCTGATGGAAGCCTTTATGTATCGCTGCCATCCGCAGACTGCCAAACTGGTGGAGCTGATTCGCGAGGGAGCCATCGGCAAGGTCCGCCTGATTCAGGCGCACTTTTCATACGACATGAAGGGTCCCCGTGAGAACGTGCGTCAGCAGAACTATTCCTCGGGCGGCGGTATTATGGATGTGGGCTGTTATACCGCCTCGATCGCGCGCCTGGTGGCGGGCGCGGCATTGGGCCAGCCTTTTGCCAATCCCATCATCGCCCGGGACGGCTATCGCACCACGGTGGCGCTCAAGGCTGAGGGCTATATCAACCCGGACAACCGGGTGGACGAATGGTCCATGGCCGTGGTGCGCTTTCCGGGGGACATCCTCGCCACACTGACCACCGGCATCCAGGTGAGGGTCGACAATGCGCTGCGGGTATGGGGTTCGGAGGGAAGCATCATCGTGCCCAACCCGTGGAAGCCCAGCGAGCCGCCCAGCCAGGGCGAGGGCCGCATCATCCTGCAACGGGACGGTGAGGAGGAGCAGGTCATCGACCTCACGCTGGAGGGCGTGCCGCTCTATGGCATCGAGGCGGATTGTGTCGCCGCGCAGATACCCAATCGGCAGGCCAGCAGCCCCTGCACTTCCTGGGAGGATACGCTGGGCAACATGATCACGCTGGACGCCTGGCGCGAGCAGATCGGCCTGGTGTTTGACACCGAGCTACCTGCGGCGCTGGGCCAGCCGATCACCGGGCACCGCATGGTCGCCCGGCCGGACAACAACATGCGCTATGGCGAGATCCCCGGGGTGGGCAAGCCCGTCTCGCGCCTGGTGATGGGCACCATGATCTTTAAACCGGGGACGGTGCCCCGGGCGCGGGCGCTGCTGGATCACTTTTTCGAGATGGGCGGCACCACCATCGACACGGCACACGTGTACAACTGTCAGGAGACGGTGGGCCACTGGGTCAAGCTGAGTGGCGTGCGCGATCAGCTGGTGCTCATCGGCAAGGGCATGCGCAATCTGGGGGACGGCGTGGAGGGCCTCAACACGCAGCTCTATCGCACCCTGGACCAGCTGCAGACGGACTATCTGGATCTGTATCTGATGCACGCCGACGACCCTGCGGTGCCGGTGGGTGAGCTGGTCGAATGCCTGAATGAGCACCTGCGGGCGGGCCGCATCCGGGCCTTTGGCGGCTCGAACTGGTCCATCAAGCGCATCCTGGCGGCCAACACCTATGCCAACGAGCACGGGCTGACGGGCTTTGCGGCCTCCAGCCCCAACCTCTCGCTGGCGGCGTGGAATGAACCGATGTGGGTGGGCTGCATCACCGCCTCGGATCCCGAGTCGCGGCGCTGGTATCGGGCCAGCAAGATGCCGCTCTTTGCCTGGAGCAGCCAGGCCACGGGCTTTTTCACCGGCCGGTACGCGCCGGAGGACCGCTCGCGGCCGGAGCTGGCCAGCATCGTGCGCACCTGGTTCAACAAGCAGAACTTTGTGCGCCTGGAGCGGGTGCGCGAACTGGCGGCACAGCGCGGCGTTACCCCCGCGCAACTGGCGCTGGCCTGGGTGCTCAACCAGCCGCTGGATGTGTACGCGCTGATCGGACCGCAGACCATCGATGAGCTCAACGAGTCGCTGCCGGCCCTGTCGGTGAGCCTCACTCCGGAGGAGCTGCGCTGGCTGAACCTGGAGACGGGCACCCGTCCCTTCTGAGGGCGAGGCGCCTCGGAAATTCAAGGGGCCCGCTTCTCGCGTGCACGCGAGAAGCGGGCCCCTGTAACTTGATCCTGGCTCAGTGCGCCGGACGCTGCTCCAGCGTGACCGACAGGTCCAACTCCTCACCGTCTCGCAGCACCGTGACGGTGATCTCGTCGCCGGGGCGACCAAAGGCCACGGTGGACAGCAGGTCCGCAAAGTCGTTGATCGGATCGCCATCGACGGCCACGATCACGTCGCCGCCCACCGGCACCGGGATGCCGCTCACGTTGCGGGTGCCCGTCGAACCGCGCATGCCCGCCCGATCAGCAGGGCCTCCCACGTTGACCTCCACCACATAGGCGCCGTGCTGCGTGGTGAGGTCGTCGGACTCGGCCAGCATCAGGTTGACGTCGGTGCCCGAGATGCCGATCCAGGGCCAGGGATAGGTCTTGCCCTCGGAGAGATAGGGCACCACGCGCCGCACGATGTTCACCGGGATGGCAAAGCCCACGCCGGCGTTGGCAGCGGTGGAGCCACCAGAGACGATTTGGGCATTGACGCCGATCACCACGCCCTCCATGTTGATCAGGGGGCCGCCCGAGTTGCCCGGGTTGATGGCCGCGTCGGTCTGGATGGCCTGTGGGATGGAAAAGGCGCCGATGCGCGCCGGGATCATGCGGCCCACCGCAGAAATGATCCCCGAGGTGATGGTGTTCTGCAGCCCAAAGGGGTTGCCGATGGCCACCACCGGCTGGCCGGGTTCCACCGTGTCCGAATCGCCCAGCGGCAACACGCTGACGTTCCCCGGCAGCTCTTGGACCTGGATGACTGCCAGGTCGCTGTCCGGGTCGCTGCCCAGCACCTCGGCCTCGGCGGTGGTGCCGTCAAAGAACACCACTTCCACCCGAAAGGCGTCGGCGATGACGTGCTCGTTGGTCACAATGAGCCCGTCCTCATCGATGATAAAACCGGATCCAGCGCCTGTGCCCATCTGCCCGGACTGTTGGACGTACACGTTGATGGCGACCACTCCGGGCTGCACCTGCTGGTACAGGGAGCGAAAGTCGATGGGGGCACCCTCCAGCGTCCGGGCAGATCCCTCGCCGCTGCCCGCCTGCGGCGCCAGCGTGGGCACCGGCTCCTCGGTCGCTGTGGGGGCCGGCGTGGGCTTGCCGCTCTGCGACTCGGCGGGGCGGGGCGTGCTGGTGGGTTCCGGCGAGGCGATATTCACGGTCTCGGGTGTCGTGGCCATGGGCACCGCTCCATCATCCCTTGCCTCGGTACGAAACAGGGCGAATCCGGCCACGGCCACCAGGGTGCACAAAAGCAGTGCCCCAATCAACACAACAATCAGAGCAATAACGAGTCCACGACTCATGCGAACACCTCCGTCTCGTGGGGCAATGGATAAGAGGCCCCACGCAGCCTGCAATACGACCCCCTATTATAGTCCACTCCAGGACAAGCATGGAATACAAATCGCCCTGTTGTGGCAGTGCGCGGGCGCGGGCAGGGCAGCAGGCCGTTTTCCCCCGGGCGGGCATGGCAGTGCCGCGGCAGGGTCGCTCCCGGGCGCCGGTCAGAGGCAGGGAGCAGAACCCCAGCTGCGCGCCTCTGCCAGCGCCTGGCGCAGCTCCTGGTCAGAGACGGGGGTAAAATCCGCATACCAGGCGCCGACACTGTAAAAGGGCTCGGGGGTGGCGATGCAGACCACGTCATCCACCAGCTGGCGGATGGCCAGGAGCGTCTCGGGGGGCGCCACCGGGATGGCGGCGATGATCTCGGCGGGTCGGGCGCGGAGCAGGGCGGTGAGCGCGGCACGCATGGAGGCGCCGGTGGCCAGCCCGTCGTCGGCCACGATCACCGTGCGGCCCTCGATGTCCAGGGCGGGGGCGCCCATGCGGTAGGCTGCCTCGCGCCGCTCCAATTCCTCTCGCTCCGCCGCGATGATGCGTTGCAGCGTGTCGCCGGGCACCTGGAGGATCTCGATCAGCTCGCGGTTGAGCACCGCCACGTCTCCGCTGGCCAGTGCCCCCAGGGCCAGCTCCGGCTGGCTGGGGGCGCCCAGCTTGCGCACCACAAACACGTCCAGCGGCGCCTGCAGGTGGCGGGCCAGCTCGAGGCCTACAGGCACGCCACCGCGGGCCAGGCCCAGCACGATGGGCTGGCGTTGCGCCACCTCGGGCGCCAGCTGCGCCGCCAGGCGCATTCCCGCTGCGGTGCGATTCTGGAACAGCGTCATACGGCCCTCCTGGAGGCAGGGTCAGCCCACCTGCTGCCTCGATGACTGGTCGCGTGCGATGCAGCACCGCTGCCACGGCGATGCCACCGGGGCCGATCAACGGCCAGCGATGGCAGCGCGCGCGCCTGTTACCCGTCCTCCACGCGCCTGGCTAGCCGTTGGACCCCTGATCGCGCTTGGGGATCATGGCCAGCGCGCTCTTGATCAGGTCCATCGCACCATCCTCGCTCAACTTGCTGGTGTTGACGGTGAGATGGTACAGCGACGCATCGGAGGGAGTCACATTAAAGAACAGGCGCAGGTACTCGACCTTGGACTCGTCGCTCTCTTCGAGATAGCGCCTGGCCTGGCCGGGGGTCATGTTCTGCTCCTCCTGGAGCCGCGCAACGCGATCCTCAAAGGTGGCCACCACCCGCACGTGGAGCACGTCGGGCTTGCCCTCCAGGATGGCCTGGCCGCCACGGCCGATGATCAGGATATTGTCGCGCTCATAGGCGGCGGTCACCGTGGCGCGGATCAGGTCGATGGCGCCATACTCGTCCAGGATGCGGGCCCGGCGCTCATAGCCCACCGAGGGGCTGCCCACCCACATGCTGAACTCGGCCACCGGCCGCGAGCGGCGAAAGAGCTGATCGAAAAAGCCCCGGCGCTCGTACTCGGTCTCGGAATAGTCGACGATCTCGCTGGTGGCGATCCCCACCTCAGAGGCCACCCGCGCCATGAGCCGCTTGTCAAAGGCGATCAGCCCGAGCTCTTCGCACAGCCGCTGGGCCAGCTGGTCGCCACCGGAGCCGATCTGGCGAGACATTGTGATGACTGGCATGATGGACCTCCTGTGATACCTGTGGGCACCCGGCTACCCGGCTGCCGCTGGTCTGGCAACCTGCAGCTGGATTATAACATAATCGTCGGGCCGGCGACAGGGAGAGT
>JAAYED010000114.1 GCA_012728955.1 Chloroflexota bacterium | reverse complement strand
TATTGTTCTCCCAAAGTATCACGCGGTAGTCCTTGTTCACGGTTGTTTCTGGCACCGCCATCCGGGCTGCAAGTATGCATACACGCCCAAGACGCGGGTAGACTTCTGGCAGGCGAAATTTGCTGCCAACGTAAGGCGCGACGCGGAAGTGCAAGCCTTGTTGTCGGACCTTGGTTGGGCGGTTCTGATCGTGTGGGAGTGTGAACTGCGAGACAGGGCACGTCTCTCAGACAGACTCAGAACCTTTCTCGATTCCCTGTAGACACTCGACGTGTCGTTTTCTTTTCGCAAATGCTGCCGCTCCGCCCGCGCTATTTCTCCCCTTGGGCTCCCAGGAGCGCCCGCCGGATGTCTGTCACCGTGGCGGGGCAGCCGGTGACAAAGGCCACATCCCCCTCGGGATCCATCCCCAGCGACGGGGCGCGCTCCCGCACCACGCGGGCATAGTCCGCCGAGCAGTCCCCCACGATCACCGCTCGGTGAGGCTGATAGAAATCGAACGCGGGGCCGGCAAAAACCATCTCTCCCGCTGCAGTGACGCGCAGCCTGGCCAGCGCCTCGGGCGGCAGGCACTGCAGCGCCTCCCGGGCGGCGGCCACGCACTTTTGGCACACCACACCCATCTCCAGCAGCGCGCGGTGCACCGCCTCCGCTTCCGGGGGGCAGCCGGGCACGCTGGGGTGCTCGCCGGCGTGCGCAGAGGCGCAATCGCCCACGTACAGCACGGCGCCTTCGCTGGCCTGGTCCGTCTCTGCGCCGCCGTACACCACCGTCAGCGGTTCGGTGAGCCGCGCGGCGTGGGCCCGGCGCAGCGCCGCCAGCGCCGACACCCGGCAGCCCGAGCAGGCATCGCAATCCATCAGCGTCAGGCCGGGCATGCGCTGAAGGAGCTCATCCGCTGGGGTCATAAAGGGACGGCACAGGCCCTGCGGAGATGCGCCGTACACGGTAATGCGGCTGCGGTCGCCACAACCCACGCCCTCGGCGATGGCCCACTCCAGGTAGCGCGTGCGCATGGAGAGGCCCATCAGCTCGCGGGAGATCAGATCCACCGCCACCGGATCGGTGCCCGCCAGCATCACCCGGGCGCCGCCGGGCCGCTCGAAATCGGTCCCCCCAGCGATCCCCTCGGCGCCATCCCATCCGTCCACCAGGATGAGATCGGGCGTGCGCACGCGGTTGATGTCCACCAGGGCCTCTTCCAGCAGGTACTGACGGTGGATTTCGCTGCGGGTGGCTTGCGGCGTCAGCGCGAAACTGTTCTTGAGCGCCACGGTATAATCGGCCGAGACGTGCGTCTTGAGCAGGGGCACGCTGATGAACAGATCGGCCTCCAGCACCAGCTGCGAGAGGGGCAGGGGATGCGGGTAGCGGGGCTTGTCCAGCGGGCGCTCCACGTGCTCGCCGGCATCCAGATTGTACAGCTCCACCCCCAGCCGGGCGGCCATCTCGCGCCAGCCACCGGTGGGAAAGGCCGTCTCGTGGCTGGGGCCAAAGGCCCCGGTCCCCTCGGCCACCACGATCCTGCCCGGCCGCCAGCGTCGCGCCGCCAGCACCAGCCCCTCCACCAGCTCGCGGTGGGTGGTGCCGCCGGAGGCGGAGGGCGCGTTGGCGGTGATATTCGGCTTGATCACCACCGTGCCCCCGGGCGCGATGGGGGCTGCCCCGCCATACAGGTCCTCCAGCAGGGCATCGATCAGGGTGACATAATCATCAAAGCGTTCCCAACGACGGATGCTCACCAGTGTGCTGTCGATGATCGGCCTCCTCCTGCGCGTTGACACGCCCGACCTGCCTGTCTACATTATCTGTCGACAGGGCACGAGCACAAAACATGGGGGCGATGCAGGGCTATGCAGCGTATCGAAACGTCTTTGCCAGGTGTGTGCATCCTCGAGCCGCGGGTTTTTGGCGACCGCCGCGGTTTCTTTATGGAGTCGTATAACGACCGCACCATGGCGTCCTTGGGCATTTCGGATCACTTTGTGCAGGATAACCACTCCCAGTCCTCCCGCGGCATCCTGCGGGGGCTGCACTATCAGGCAGAGCCGGGCCAGGTCAAGCTGGTGCGCGTGGTGACGGGTGAAGTGTACGATGTGGTGGTGGATGTGCGCTTTGGCTCGCCCACCTTTGGCAAGTGGGTGGGGGTG
>JAAYED010000113.1 GCA_012728955.1 Chloroflexota bacterium | reverse complement strand
CATTCGCTGAGGATGGCTCCGAGTCGTATGTTGAGCCTGCTGAAGGCTCGGATGTGCCCAACGAGTTGTACAACGTGCCCATCGAGGATCTTGATTTGCCCGTGAGGGCGCACAACTGCCTCAAGCGGGCGGGCATCAACAGCGTGGGCAATGTCTTGGAGCGGCTCGCCAAGGGCTCTGAAGAGATGCTCGAGATTCGGAACTTTGGACAAAAGTCGCTGCAGGAGCTGGTGGTTCGGCTGAAAGAGAACCAGTACCTGCCGGATGACTTTGAACTGGAATAGGCGCCGGCAGCCACTCGAGCAGAGTTGGGGCCCGGACGGAATACATCGAGGGGAATGACGTTATGAGACATCGTGTGGCTGGCCGCCCGTTGAGCCGTAATGCAGCCCACGGCCGCGCTTTGAGACGTAATTTGATCAGGGCGCTGGTTGAGCACGAGCAGATTCGTACTACCAAGGCCAAGGCCCTGGCAGTGCGTGGCGATGCGGACAAGTTGATTTCGTTGGCCAAGACCGGGATGACCAAGCGCCAGGCAGCGGCGTCGGACGTTCACGAGCGGCGCCTGGCTGCCGTGGTGTTGGGCGACAAAAAGCTGGTGACCAAGCTGTTTGATGAGATTGCTCCGCGCTACGCCGAGCGACCGGGGGGGTACACCCGTGTGCTCGATCTGGAGCCCCGCAAGGGCGACAACGCGGAGATGGCTCTGCTGCAGTTCAGCTGAGCGGGGTGTGTGGGCTGGTGGGCATGCCGGAGCTGAGAAACTACCGCATGACCGTAGCCTATGACGGGACCGAATTTGCAGGTTACCAAATTCAAGAGGCGGGGCGCACGGTGCAGGGCACGCTGGAGAGTGCACTGGCCAAGGTGACCCGGTGCCAGGTGCGGATCGCTGCGGCGGGGCGCACCGATGCAGGGGTACACGCCCTCGGGCAGGTGGTCAGCTTTCACTCTGGGTGGAGGCACACACCGGCCGAACTGGAGCGCGCGGTCAACGCGTTGCTGCCGCCGGATGTGAGCGTTCGGAGTGCGCGCGTGGTGGAGGATTCCTTCCATGCCCGCTACAGCGCTCTCAGCCGCAAGTACCTTTACAGGATCTATCAGGGTGCCGAGCGCATGCCGCTGCTCGATCGTTATGCCTGGAGAAGGAGCGAACCTTTACGGGAAGAGCGCCTGGCAATCGCCACCGAGGCTCTGGTCGGCGAGGCGGACTTTGGGGCTTTTGGGAAGGCTCCCGATGGTGGCTCAACGGTGCGGCACGTGCTCCAGGCGACATGGTCCAACAGAGAGGATCCGCTGACCGGCGCACCCATGTGGATGTTTGCGATTCAGGCCAACGGATTTCTGCGCGGCATGGTACGTCGCATCGTTGGAACTCTGGTGCAGGTGGGTGAGGGTTCCGCGGAGCCTGATATCATGGGGGCGCTGCTGGCGCAGCCGGATCCGGCGCGAACAGCCGCGCCCGCACCGGCGCAGGGACTGTTTATGGTAGGCGCCTGCTATGCAGAGAGTGGCGCTGAGAATGTCAATGTGAGCTCAAGGCGTGGCGGGGAGCACCGAGTGCGCTCCGCAAGGGACAAGGAGTAGAGCGGGTGAACACGTATATCGTCAAGGGTGGCGACATCGAACGGGCCTGGTTTGTCGTCGATGCAGAGGGGCAGAGCTTGGGCCGTCTCGCAACGCGGATTGCCACCGTGCTGCGTGGCAAGCACAAGGCAACCTATACACCCAGCATGGATTTGGGTGACTTTGTGATTGTAGTGAATGCTGAGAAGGTTCGAGTGACGGGCTCCAAGATGGAAGACAAGTTCTATTACCGCCACTCCCTCTACCCCGGTGGGCAGACCGCAGTATCACTGAGCGACATGCTCAAGACCCATCCCGAGCGAGTCATCGAGCACGCCGTGCGCGGCATGTTGCCCAAGAACCGTCTCGGCCAGGAAATGTACCGGAAACTCAAGGTGTATGCAGGCCCCGAGCATCCGCATCAGGCTCAAAAGCCGCAGACCCTGGACCTCTGATCCGAGCCAGCAAGGAGGACGACAAGTGGCGTTGGAATACTACTATGGGACCGGCCGTCGCAAGACCGCCTCGGCGCGCGTCCGCTTGTACCCGGGCGAAACCGGTTTCGTGGTCAATGGCAAGCCGGCGGATGAGTTCTTTTCGCGTCCGCAGGACCTGCGCGACGCTTCAGAACCGCTTGCTGCCACCGAAAAGCTCGGACAGTTCAGGGTGTCTGTGGTGGTGGCCGGCGGTGGTGTAACGGGCCAGGCAGGCGCCGTGCGTCTGGGTGTTGCCAGGGCATTGCTGGTGGCGGACCCCGAGCTCAAGGCGGTGCTGCGAGAGGGTGGCTTTCTTACCCGTGACGCCCGCGCCAAGGAGCGCAAAAAGGCAGGCCTCAAGCGGGCCCGCAAGGCGCCGCAGTACACCAAGCGCTAGAGCGCGTACCGTACCTGGAACAGCAACGGCAGGCAGCCCCCTCTTGTGTGGGCTGCACTGCCGTTTATGTTTGAGGGGCTGGGTCAGGCGTGCTTCAGCGGGGCCAGTACAGGACCAGGCCGGCAGACACTGCCCACAGCACCACGCTCAGCAGGAGAGGCAGGTCGCTCAGCAGGATTTCTTCCGGGCTGCCGCCAAGCTTGAGTACGTGAATCACATACAAATACCGAAAAATCCCGTAGAGCACAAAGGGGATCGTCAGCATCATGGTGTGGTTCTCTGGCAAACCTGGCGCGGAAAAGGTGTAGAACGAATACGCTGCCAGCGTGGTGGCGGTAACGAGCGAAGTCATTTCGTCCAGGAACGGCAGGTTATACTCGTCCAGAATGGCGCGATGGTCGCGCGCACCGGCTTGAAGCAGCACCAATTCGTGTCGCCGTTTGTTCAGGGCAATGAACAGAGCCAACAGTGTCGTGCAGACGTACAGCCATGGCGAAAACCGTGCCACCACGATGGCTGTTGCCCCAGCTGCCACCCTCAGCACAAAGCCTGCGGCCACCGTCATTACGTCCAGAATGACAACGTGCTTGAGCCAGTAGGTGTAGAGCACCATCAGGACGAGGTAAGTGCACACAATTGGCAGCAGGCGCGGCAAGAGCCAGGCCGTGGTGCCGAGGCTGATGACGATCAGGAGGGCGGCAGCAATCCAGGCTGTGCCGGGCTGGAGCGCACCGCTTGCAAGGGGACGAAGGCGCTTGGTGGGGTGCCGCCTGTCGCTCTCGATGTCTGCCAGGTCATTGATGAAGTAGATGGCGCTGGAGATGGCGCAGAAAACTGCCAGCGCGAATATGCTTTGCGCAATGGCCCTCGCATCGGTGAGGCGGCCATCGAAAAGCAGCGCCGCCAGCACAAAGCTGTTCTTGGTCCATTGCTTGGGGCGCGCAGCGCGCAAGAGATGGTACAACACCAGGTTCGCTCCCCTGCTCAGAATCGATTAATCTTAGTCGTGGCTGGGTGGCGCGTCAAAGGATTCGACCACGGAAAGGTGGTCGAACGCGGACGGAGTATGAAAGCGAAGGAAACCACCGTCAGGCTGGATCAGGCAGTGCAGCGCCAATTGTCCGGTAGCATTGAGCAGGCGCGCCGGATGATCATGGCGGGCTTGGTGCACGTGGACGGCATCGTCATCGACAAACCTGGGGCCATGGTCCTCAGCGATGCGTCTGTGGTCATCACAGAGTTGCCCGCCTATGTCAGCAGGGGCGGCTACAAGCTAGAAAGGGCGCTGGATCTGTTCCAGGTCGATGGACGCGGTATGGTGGTTGCTGACATCGGTGCCTCTACGGGCGGCTTTACAGATGTGTGGCTTCAGCGCGGGGCGGCCCGGGTGTATGCCATCGATGTCGGATATGGGCAGCTTGCCTGGGAGCTCAGGCAGGACGCTCGCGTCGTAGTGATGGACCGCACCAATGCGCGCTATCTGAACAGCCTGCCCGAAGAGGTCGATCGCATCAGTGTGGATGTGTCGTTTATCTCACTGGGGCTGATCCTTCCCCGGGCCAGGGGATGGTTGCGGCCCGGTGGCCAGGCGGTGGCATTGGTCAAGCCACAATTTGAGGCAAGCGCCGAACTTGTGGGCAAGGGCGGTGTGGTGCATGCCAGAGAAACGCATCGTTTGGTGCTCAAGCGTGTTTTATCAGAGGCGTCTGCTGATGGCTGGCAGCTGTTGGGCCTCACCAGGTCGCCGTTGGTAGGTCCCGCTGGAAATATCGAGTTTCTGGCGTGGTTGGGTAAAGACACTGGCCTGCGCGCCATGGATTCCGAGCAAGAACTGGAGCGCGCTATCGCCAACACCGTGCCATGAGGTGCTGCTGATGCCAACTTGGATGGGGACAGGCAAACAACGGTTGCGTGCCGTGTTGTTCATACTGTTGGGCTTGTTCCTGTACTGGGTATTGCTCAACGGTGGGGCGGCGTTGGTGCCCTTTTTCCTGGGGGCTGTATTGGTATACATCCTCTTGCCGGTGGTAGACGGCTTGGCACACGTCGCCCCGCGCCCCATACGCGATCGCCACGCGGCCCGCATCCTCGCCATCGTCGTGGTGTACATTGTGATATTTGGCTTGCTGGCGGCGCTGCTTTCGTACTTTATACCCGAGCTGATCAGCCAGGGGCAACAGCTGATCACTCAGCTCCCGGGGCTCTATGCCAAAGTCACCGCCAACTTTTCTGTGGATATTGACGCCTATCTGGACCGCATCCCCCAGGGCATCCGCTCCAGTGTGGAACAGGGCGTCAACACGACCATCAAGGCCATCGGTGACGCGCTGCAAAAAGGCATCGAGTCTACCGTCAAGACGGTGTGGGCCACAGTCAGCTTTATCGTGGGTATGGTCATCGTTCCCGTGTGGGCCTTTCTCGTGCTCTCGAACGTCGGGGCGGCCCGTCGCGCCTTCTCACGCATGCTGCCCGAGTCTATCCGAGAGGATGTCTACAACGTCATCGGCATAGTGGATGGATTGGCCGGCGCGTACCTCCGTGGCCAGTTGATCCTGTGCCTCGTTATCGGGGCTGCTTCGGCGATCATGCTGGCAGCCTTGGGCGTGCCCCAAGCACTCCTCCTGGGCACCATCGCTGGAATTCTGGAAGTGATCCCCAATCTAGGTCCCTTTCT
>JAAYED010000112.1 GCA_012728955.1 Chloroflexota bacterium | reverse complement strand
CGCAGCTCCAGCAGGGGCTCCAGTATCCCATAGCCAAAGGTGGCCTGGGGATCGATGCCCAGCTGGGCAAAGACGTTGTGCTGGCGCTTGATGCCCGCCACGGTTTCGTCCACATCGGTGAGGATGGTGCCCTGCAGCAGATAGCGGGCACCGCTCTCACGCACGATGCGGCCGAACACGTCCCGGTAAAAGGTCTGGGTGATGGCCTCGCGCTTGGCCTCGGGATCGGTGACGCCGGCCAGGGCCGCGAAAAAGGCATCCTGCGCGGGCACCAGCTCCACGGTCACCCCCAGCTCGGCAAAGATCTGGACGGTGCGCTCCAGCTCGCCGGCGCGCATCAGCCCGTTATCCACCATCACGGTGCGCAGGCGCGGGCCCAGGGCGCGGTGCCCCAGCAGCGTCACCACGGCGGAATCCACCCCGCCCGAGAGGGCGTTGATGGCGGTATCGGTGGGACCCACGGCGGCGCGGATGGCGGCCACCTGGTCGGCAATAAAGCGCTCGGTATCCAACTGGGCGACGGGTATCTCTGGCATGGTCCCACTCCTTCGGTCGCGCAAACTGCATACAGTATAAGCGCGAGGGGGGTCAAGCGCCTAATGAGGACGGAATATCCACAGACAAAGGCAAAAGAGAACGGCCACCGGAGGGTTCCGGTGGCCGATGGTGCAACAGGGAGGGCGAGGCTCAGGGCGTGGCCATGAGGGCCTGATCGGCCAGAGCCAGGCCCGCGCCGGTGGCGTTAGCCTCCCAGCAGTACTCTTGCGCACCGGCGGGCGAACCCACCACGCGGCAGGCGGGGGGCAGCGGCAGCGCCGTGCCCTCCAGGATGGCCTCCGCCTGGCCGGCGGTGAGGGCGGGGTTCTTTTCCGCCATCAGGGCCACGATGCCCGCCACATGGGGCGATGCCATGGAGGTGCCACCCAGGAAGTAGTAGGTCATCTCGTTGCCGTTGTTGACCTTGTAGGGGCCCACCACCGAGACGCCCGGGGCGGTGACGTCCAGATCCTGCCCGGGCCAGGCGCGGCTGGAGAAATCGCCGATGAAATAGTTGGCGGCGTCGTTGGGCTCGGGGTCATCGATGGCGTACCACCAGGGGCCCACGACCCACTGCCAGGTAAAGCCGGCGGCGGCCACCGAGATCACAGGCTCATAGGCGCCAGGGTAGCCCATGCCGGCCATGCCTTCGTTGCCGGCGGCGGCCACAATGATCACGCCCTTGGAAACGGCATAATCGATGGCGGCCTTTTCAACGGCATCCAGCTCGGGCCCGCCGAGGCTCATGTTGATCACCACGGGGGCATTCTGCAGGGGGCCGGCCTTGAGATCGGCGATATAGACGATGCCCTGGGCGATCACCGAGGACCAGCCGCTGCCGTTCTGGTTGAGCACCTTGACGGGGATGACCCGCGCCAGCGGGGCGACACCGGCCACCGGCGTGCCGT
Organism: Chloroflexota bacterium; assembly: GCA_012728955.1. Lineage (GTDB taxonomy): Bacteria > Chloroflexota > Anaerolineae > UBA1429 > UBA1429 > JAAYED01. The sequence continues at coordinate 44,596 of JAAYED010000112.1, read as the reverse complement.
TGAGGGCATAGCCCAGGATGGTGCTGGTGACGTGGGTGCCGTGGCTGTTGACGTCGCGCTCCCACTTGTTGGGCTGCTCAGAGACGTTGGCGTTCTCGTTGGCGCCACCACCAAAGGAGCGGGCGTACTCGACGGCGATGCGCTCCTCGGGAAAGACGTTGCGCCAGTCGCGCACCAGGCCGGTATCGAGCACGGCCACGTACACGCCCTCACCGGTTTGGGCCACCATGCGGTTGCCAAAACCAAAATCGGTGACATTGATGGCGTCGAGATTCCAGGTGCTGAGGCCATCGGCGAAATCGGCCACGGGCAGGGTCGAGGTGGGGCCGGCCGAACGGGGCGCATCCAGGCTGGCGGCGGCCACCGAGGGCAGGGCGCGGATGGCCTCCAGCTGGCTCGCCCGGGCGCGCAGGATCACCGCGTCGATGGCGGGCAGCTGCTGCTGCACTTGGCCGAACTGGCCCAGCGCGGCGAGATCCTCGGCGGTGATGTCGCCCTTGAGCACGACATTGACGCCCACCTGCGGATCAGGCGCGGCCATGGCCGGCATGGCGGCCAGCAGGACGAGAACGAGAACCAGTACCAGATTCGTGATCGTCCGACGCATCGTGTCTCCTTCCAAGATTCCGTTTCAGACTGCGCGGGCGCCGGCGGCTGCTGGCCACCCGCAAAAAAACGTGCGCATACGTTAGCACAACCCTGTCCAGAGTCAAGTAACTGCGCGCAAACTGGTCGAGAGGTGTGAAAAACTGCTCGCGACCGGTGGATCGGCGGGGGGAAAGTGACGAGAGGCATCGTCGGGGATGCCTCTCGTGAAAGCGTGCGGCCAGTGCGCAGCCAGAATCAGACCGCAGGGGCCTGCGGGGTACGGGTCTTTTTCGGCTTGCGCTTGGCCTTGTCCTTGCCTCGGTCCTGACTCTTGGCCATTTCTTCCTCCTGCCTCGGATGTCAGCGACTGCGGAGCCCGGGAGCCCGCAGCGGCGCCAGCGGGCCACTGGGCGCCGGCAAGCATGATGGTAGCACAAACGGGGGCGCTTGTCACCCCGGCGGGCGGGGTAACAGGGAGGACGGTGGGAGGGGAGGGTCCGCCGGTGGGGCACCGGTAAGACAAGGCAGGGGCACCGCCCGGCGGGGAGTGGCGCGCCAAAGGGGGTCGGGGATGCCTCTGCGACTGGAGGCCGGGCGCCACTGGGGCGTCCGCGCGGGCAGCCCCGGCGGCGCGGCCCCGGCGGCGCGGCCACAGTGCCGTCGCCCCCATGGCAAGGCTCGCGGGGTCAGGTGCCGGTGCCACGGGCGATGCACGCTGCAGCCACGCTGGCAGAGGCCGGCGCGTCGTCCCGGGGAGCCAGCTCAAACTCGGCGCCCGGGTAAAAGACCAGGCGCAGCGGCCGGCCCACCACCTGGCGGATCTCGTCAAGACATTGGGGCAGACCACAGGCGTTCAGCCAGTGGGCGGAGAGGGGGCTGTACACGGCCACCCGCAGCAGGCCATACTCCAGCCCGGTGGGGCGGGCACGGCGCAGCCAGACCAGATCGGAGCCGGGGAGCATGTGGCGAACCAGCACGGCGCGCACCTGTTGCCAGAGGGCATCCAGCTCCTCCCTGCCCTGCTGCGGCGGCCGCTCCGCCAGCGGAGCGCCCACAGAGAGGGTCGCCTCCGGCTGCCCGCCCTCCCCTGCGCAGCCAGCGTGCTCCACGCCGTGGTCCCCCCCGCCATCGTCCTCCACGCCGTCGTCCTCGACGCCGTCGTCCTCCACCGCCGCGTCCAGTGCGAGCTGCACGTGCAGCGGCTCCCCCATGGATGGCGCCGGCCTCCCCACGGGCCGCAGGCGCCGGGGGCGCAGGCCGGGCTCATCGGGCAGCGGAGGCTCCGGCGGCAGGCGGCGTGCCTCCTGCGGAAAGAGGCAGCGACGGGGATCCTGCAGGCGATACACCAGCACCGCCGCGAGATTGCGTACGGCGGCGTTGCCCTGCAGCAGGCGCACCCAGCCGCGGATCACCTCGGGGGTCACCCAGGGCTGCTGAGCCAGGCGGCGCGCCACCACGGGGTACACCCCCACTGCCTGGAGGAGCGCCGCGCTGTGCCCCTCCGCAGGGCGTGCAGCCGCAGCACCCTGGCCGCCGGCATCCTGGGCCGGTGCCTCTTGTGGGGCGGGTGCGCCGGAGCGCTGCGCCGGTGCCGGTCCCCAGAGCGGCGCACGGAGCGGCGCAGCGGGCGGCGGGCCACTGGCCGGAGCAGCGACCGGCGGCAGGCTGAGCGCCAGCCCCGCCCGCCCGCAGCTGGTGCGGCACAGCAGGCCCGACCGCTCCAGCCGCGCCAGGTGTTCCCGCAGGGTGCGGGGGGCCAGCCCCCGCTGGTGCGCCAGTGCCGCCAGGGTCTGGGGCGCGGTGCCGACCCGGGAGCCCGGCAGCGCCTCCAGCCAGGCCAGCGTGCGCAGGTGCGTCGGTGTGAGATCGGTACGCTCCACGGCAAGGGGCTCCTTGGTGATTAGAACGTTTGTTCTAGTCCCAGTATAGCGGTGGCCCGCAGCCATGTCAAGAGGTGTCCTCGGCAAGGACGGCTAACGGAGGCCGCTGGCCGGGCAACAGGTAGCTGGGCAACGACGACGGAGGCGGTGCGCTCAGTCGCGGCGTGAGCGGCGCCCCCCGAGGCGGCCACCCTGCACACAGGTGGCGGTATCGGGCAGGCCCGACGCTCCCTCCACCCACGGGGACAGCAAGGGTCCGCCGCTCCGGGGCAGAGCTCCCGGCGACACGGATGTCGGCGACAGTATGTCGGCTACAGAGAGCGGGAGCAGTGGGGCGGAACGCCCCGGCGCTGCAGCAACACGGGGAACACGGGGCGCGGCACGGGCTGCGCTCCCCGGCCCCGGCGGACCAGGCGGGCGCGCTTCGGCCCCGGCAGAAAGGCGGCGCCCCCACCCGCTGGCAGCGCCGCGGGCGCGCTGTCCTTTTTCTCCGTCAGCGGGTATACTCCCCACAGGCAGCCCTGTCACACACAACGGCCCGCGGTTCCCGGTAGGCCTGGCACACACCCCGCCAGTCCCCCGGGGATGCTGCGCCCCGTCGGCCGCTCCCTGCGCCGCCGTTACCTGCTCACAGCGAAAGGAGATCCTTATGGAAACCCGACCCTTTGGTCGCACCGGTGAAATGATGCCCATCCTCAGTCTGGGCTGTCAGCGGCTGGTGGATGAGGAGGGCTGCTCCGAGGCTCAGGCCATCGAGATCCTCCACACCGCCCTGGAGCGCGGCATCCGCTATTTCGACACCGCCTGGGTCTATTCCGCGGGGCAGTCCGAGTCCCGCCTCGGGATGGTGGCCCGTGAGCGCCGCGACGAGATGTGGATCGCCACCAAGCTCTTTGATCCCACCGCCGAGGGCGCCAAGCGTCAGCTGGAGACCAGCCTCAAGCGCCTGCAGACCGACCACCTGGACGAGTGGCGCATGCACGACGTGCACTCTTTCGAGCGTCTGGATGCCATGACGGGCCCCGGCGGCGCGCTGGAGACGATGCTGGCCGCCAGGGAGCAGGGCATCGTGCGCAACATCTCCATGTCCGGCCACACCAACCCGCAGGTGCAGATTGAGGCGCTCAAACGCTACCCCTTTGACACGATGCTGGTGGCCGTGTCGCTGCTGGATCACTTTGTGTACTCGCACGCAGAAGAGTTCCTGCCGGTGGCGGCGGAGCATCAGCTGGGCGTGGTGGGGATGAAGGTCTTTGCCTACAACCGGCTGACGGAGGTGGCGGGCGACGCGCTGCGCTACAGCATGGGGCTGCCCCTCACCACGGTGATCGTGGGCTGCAGCACCATGGAGCAGCTGCTCTTTGACTTGGATGTGGCCGAGCATTTCGAGCCGCTGCGCACCCCGGAGCGGCAGGCGCTGCTGCAGAGCGTGATGCACATGGTGAGCCCTGAGAACATGCCCTGGAAGTCGGTGGGCTGGCAGGGCAAGGAGTGGTCGCCTCGCTGACGAGCCACGGCACTGGTGCGGGCAGGCGGCAGAGGCGGGATCGCACGGGCGAGGGCCTGTTGCCGCCTGCCCTGCTGCAGGGCGGCATCGGCGGTTCCGTGGTGCTCTGGGCGAACGCCAGCCAGGCCCGATGGGCAACAGCCGGCGACGCGGCCGCCTGCGGCGGGGCGCCGGCAGCTCCACCGCGGGGTCACCGCGCCCTGCAACAGATCCGGCAGCGCGAGCCAGGCTCGGCGAGCCGGTTGCAGGACAGAGTACGCCGCCGACATGCGCTTGTGCCCCGGCGGGCGAGCCGCAGCTCCACCGTCCCCCGGGCGCGGGGAACCGTCCGAGAGCAGCAGGCCCGGCTGCGGCGGCCGCGGCGGGGATTCAGCGGGCGCTGCCCTGCGGGCGCCAACCCCGTCTGGCCCAGAGGATCGCCGGCAGGGTAAAGAACAGTACGCCCGCGCAGAGCAGATACACGGGACCGGTGCCCAGGGCATCCATCAGCGGGTAGGCCAGCAGCGGCCCCAAACCCGAGCCGATGTCCCCCATGGTCTGGTAGGCCCCCACCAGCGGCCCACGGCCGCCCCGGGCGGTGAGGTCCCCCAGCCAGGCCACCAGCATGGGCGCCACGATCCCGTTGGCCAGGGCCGTGAGCACCACCGCCAGCACCACCAGCGCCGGCCTGCGGCCCAGCCCCAGGCAGATCAGCCCCGCCATGCCCAGCAGTTCGCCCAGCAGCAGCATGCGGGTGCGATCCCCCAGACGGTCAGAGACCCAGCCCAGGGCCGGCCCGGAGAGCACCGAGATGCCGTGGCGGGCAAAGAGCAGCGCGCCGGTGAGGGTGGCCACGCCCACGGCCAGGGCGCCCCAGCGCAGCCCGTCGGGCAGGGCCTGCTTGAGGGCATATCCCAGGGTGCCATAGAACACGCCGGCAAAGAGCAGCCGCTCGATGAGGTTCAAGGAGAGGATCAGCCAGAGGCGGCCGTCCATGCGGCGCAGCGCCCGCCAGCTGAACCGGGCGCGGGGGACGCCGGCGGGTGCCTGGGCGGGCGTGGGGATCGCCCCGCGTCGCGGGAGCCTCAGAGCCAGCAGCAGCGCCCCGGCCGAGAGCGCGCCCACCATCCGCATGGCGGGGAAAAAGCCCAGGCGATCTGCCAGCCAGGCACCTCCCATGGCCCCCAGCGCCCCCCCGCAAAAGGAGAGCGAGTGGTACCAGCCGGCATAGCGCCCGCGGTTGCCGGTGGCCGTGGCGTCCAGCACCATGGCATAGGCCGAGACGGCGATCAAGGCCCAGGCCACGCCCCACAGCGCGCGGCAGGCCAGCAGCGGCCAGAATCCCCGCACCAGGCCGTACCCCAGGGTCGAGGCGGCGCCGATGGCCAGGCCCAGGGTGTAGGGACCGCGGGGATCGACGCGGCTGTTCAGCCAGCCCGCCAGGATATTGAGCGGGGGCCGCACCAGCCGGTTGATCGAGAGCAGCATGCCCACCTGAGCCGCGGTGATGCCCACGAGGCTGAATGCCGAGGGCAGCACGGCATAGGCGGTGCCATCGCCGATGAGCGCCAGAGCAGTGCAGGCGGTGAGGATCCACACCGCCCGGGGGCTGGAAGGGGAGCGCCGGTCGTGCAGGGGGCCACCTCCGGAAGAGCTGCCTGATGGTAGACCCAAGCCCGCCCCGCTGCAAGGGATGCAGCAGGTGCCTGCCGCGCAGGGGCAGCCGGCACCGGGGGACGAGGCCCCCATGCCGGATGGACCGCCGTCGCCACCTGGAGCCCGACATTCTTGCCGGTACGGCCGGAGCGATCCCTCCGGGCGGGCGAAAGTGGTACAATGCCGGCGCATCACCCGCCCCGACGGATCGCTCCGCCCGCCAACAGAGGAGGCCCCATGCGCTCAAATGCCACATCCGTCGCCCAGTATCTGCAGGAACTGCCGCCCGAGCGTCGTCCGCTGATGGAGGCGCTGCGCGATACGCTGCTGGCCCACCTGCCCGATGGTTATGTCGAGGCACTCCGCTGGGGCATGCTCAGCTATGAGGTGCCCCTGACGGTCTATCCGGATACGTACAACGGTGAGCCGCTGGCCATCGCCGCGCTGGCCAACCAAAAGAACCATGTGTCGCTGTATCTGATGGGCATCTATGGGGACCAGGGGCTGCGGGAGCGCCTCGTCACCGCCTGGCGCGCCAGCGGGAAACGGCTGGACATGGGCAAATCCTGCCTGCGGGTGCGCCGGCTGGAGGAGGTGCCGCTGGAGGTGGTGGCGGAGGCGATCGCGGCGCTGCCAGTGGAGGAATACGTGGCGCGGGCGCGGGCCCGGGCGCTGCGCCGGCGCTGAGCGGGTGCGACGCGCCCCTCCCTGCTCACCGGAACCCTCACCGCTGCCGCGGCCACCGGCGGGAGCCACAGGGCCTGAGGGCCCACGTCCGGCTCGGCGACGAGCCCGCGGTGGATAGCCGGCTGTTCTCTGCTGGGGCACCCTCACCGCTGCCGCGCCCACCGATGGGAGCCTCAGGGGGCTGAGGGCCCACGCCCGGCGCGGCAGCAGGTCCGGCAGGGAGGATGCTGGCCGTTCTACTCAGCGGGACCCTCACCGCTGCCGGGGCCACCGACCGAAGCCACAGGGGCTGAGGGCCCACGCCCGGCGCGGCCGCAGGTCCGCGGGAGGATGTGCGCCGCTCCGCCCTGCTCAGCGGGACTCTCACGGCCGCCGAGGACACCCACGGGAGCCACAGGGGGCTGCGGGCCCACGCCCGGCGCTCCAGCAGGTCCGGCAGGGAGCACGTGCGCCGCCCCGCGCTGCGCCCCGGCCGCACAGCAAAGCGGTCGGGAGGAGCCCCCTCCCGACCGCCGAGATTCGCGCCTGCGCTGTCGCCTAGTAGGAGGCTGCCGGCAGCGCCGCCAGGTTGCCCGTGATGGTGGTGTACCATCCCGCCACCCAGCCGGTGCGGCCCGCATACTCGACCTTGATCCAGTTGTCCGGTCCGCGCCCGATCACGTTCAGCCGGGTCCCCTTGGGGATGGTGTAGATCACCGGGTAGGCAGTGGAGGGCCCCACCCTGAAATTCAGGTTGACGGTGGTCAACGCGATGACCGTGGCCGGTGCCGGCGCGGGCGCAGGGGCGGGTGCCGGAGCGCTGACCGCCGGGATCTGCAACACCTGGCCGGTGTACAAAAAGGCCGGGTTGATGATCTGCGGGTTGGCCCGCAGCAGCGCCGCCGAGGACACACCGCACTTGCGGGCGATCAAGTAGAACCACTCGCCGCGCTGGACGGTATAGGTGGAGCCACACACGCTCGGGGTGCCCGGGGCGGGCGGTGCCGGCGGTGCGGGCGTTGCAGGCGGGGGCGTGGGCGCAGCCGGGGCGCCCCCCACGGTGAACCAGCCGGAATAGCCGCTCAATGCGTCGGCGGTGGCCGCCACGTACCAGCGGGTGCCGGCGGGCGCCCAGGTGGGCACCGTCAGCGTGGTCCACAGCTTGCCCTCAGCGTTGGCGGCCACCACCCCGCTGGTGATGGCAGAGTGTCCCTCCTGATGGAGCGACACGGTAACATTGGCGCCGGACCAGAATCCGGTGGCCTCGATCTGCAGCACCGTGCCGGCGGCGCCGCTCTCGGGCGAGATGCGCACCGCTGCCGGGCCCCTGCCCTGCGGGTAAAAGTCAAAGCTGGCCACCGCGTCGCCGCTGGCCTCAAAGTACTCCACCACAAAGGTGTGCGTGCCGGCCCCCAGCGCCATATCGTGCTTGCGCTCGGTGGCGGCGTGCAGGTTCCAGTCGTCGATCACCAGGCTGCCATCCACCCACACGCGCACGCCGTCATCGGTGCGGGTGCGCAGGGTATAGTTGCCCCCCGCAACGGAAAAGGTCCCCGTCCAGCGGGTGACAAAGTTATCGGCCCAGATGCGGGCGCCCGGGGAGGCCGTGCCCCAGTTGTGGTCGATCCTGGCCTCGACCCGCTGCAGCAGCGGCTCGCCAGTGAAACTGTTGCCGTTCCAGTACTGGGCCAGCCAGGAGCCCAGAGTCGGGGTCTGCGCCGCCACGGGGCTGGCCCACGGCAGCAGCGCCGCCACCAGCAGGAGCGTCAATACCCATCTCGTCCAGTTTTTCATTTCTCTCCCCTCATCAAACCAGCCAAAAAACCGAGGCACAACACGACAACCTGTCTCGCCGGGCGAGACAGCATCTGGCTCTACTCTAGCACACTGCCGAGCCAGTCTCAAGGGTCCCGTGCCTGTTGGACGTATAACAGCCGGAAAAAGTTCCCTCAGCGGGCAAAGAAAAAGGGCCGCGGAGCGTTTTCCTCCGCGGCCCGGGACAGCCTGCACCGACGCATCACTGCGGCTGGATGATATTCTCGCCCAGGATAAAGTTCGCATCCGCCGGCAGCAGCACCGTGTTGACCCCGGGGGCCAGCCGCGTGGCGAACTCGTAGCGCACCAGATCGGGATTGTTGCGCAGCTGCGCGGCGATCAGGGCCAGCGCGGCGGCCTCGGCCTCGGCCTCGACCCGGCGCGACTCGGCACGGCCCTCGGCGGCGATCACCGCCGCCTGGCGTTCGCCGTCGGCCCGCGCCAGGGTGATCTCGACGTCCTTTTGTGCGGCCTGCAGCTCGTACTGCTTTTGCAGGGCCGCCTGCTCCGCCACCTGCTTGCGCTCGATGGCCAGGTTGAACTCTTCCGAGAACTCGATGTTGGCCAGCGAGACCTGGTCCACGATGATGTCATTGGCCGCCAGCCGCTCCGTCAGCCCCTCCTGGATGATCTTTTTCAGCTGCTCGCGCTGATTGAGGATGGCGTCGATCCGAAAGCGGGCCGTGGCGGACTTGATCGCCTCCTGCAGGGCGGGCCCGATAATGATGCTCTCATAGTCGAGCCCCACCTCCTGATAGATGCTGTTCACACCGTGGGGATCGACATGATAGTTGAGCACGGCGTCCACGGTGATGGCCTGCAGGTCCGAGGAGGCCGCCTCGGTGAGCACCTCGAGCTTTTTGGTGCGCACATCCACCTGGATGACCTGGCGCACCATGGGCGGCAGGATCAAGTGAAAGCCCTCGCCCAGCACGGTGCGCTCCACCTTGCCCAGCATCACCACCACGCCCCGGTGCCCCGGGGAGACGATGGTGTAGGATGAAAAGATGATCGCCAGCAGAACCACTGCCAGCAGGGCCAGCCCCACCAGGCGCAAAACGGGCACGCGCTTGTTCATGAAACTCTCCCTCTTTTGATATCTCTATGAAACCGTATGTCATCGGCCGCGGACCGTTCGGCCGCCGCCGGTATCCTGTAGACAATACGTCGCAGCGCCGTGCCGGTTTCAGCGGGCGACGCCCTGCATCCAGCTCAGCATCTCGGCCGCCACACGCTGGCCCCCGGCCACAGCATAGTTCATGCCGCGATCCTCAGGATAGACCTGCGCCATGGAGCCCAGCCAGAGTCCCTCCACCGGGGTGCGATAGGGCGGCTTGAGCCGCGAGTAGCCCCGGGTGATGACGGGCTGCGTGTAGCGCTCGCGCCAGGCCCAGGCCCGCCGCACCCAGCGGCGGTCAAAGTCGCGGAACATGCGCCGCAGGTGCGGCAGATAGGCCTGCAGCAGCTCCTCCGCCTCCATGCTGTAATAGGGATCGGCGGGATCGAGATAGCGCGAGAGATACACCAGCCGCGCGCCGCCATACTGCTCGGGACGTTGCAAATTGGTGTGCTCGATGACGCCGGTAAAGGGGATGTTGGGATCCCCCACGTTGAGCCAGTAGGTGTCGGACAGGGAGCGATCGAGCTCCATCACCAGACAGACGTTGGCCAGATAGAGGATGCGCTCCAGCCGCTGGCGATAGTCGGCGGGCAGGCCCGGGGCCAGCTGCGCCAGGACCACCGGCGCCGTGGTGACCAGCACCGCATCACAGGGATGCAGGCCGGCGTCGTCGCGCAGGCCCAGCAGGCGGCCTTCGGCGATGGGCAGCTCGCGCACGGGGGTATTGAGCTGAAAGCGAACGCCGCGCTCTCGCAGCAGGCGCTCCCAGGCCTCCAGCACCTGGCCAAAGCCGCCCCGCAAATAGCCCAGCCGCTCCTCCTGCTGATCGCCGCGGGAACTGCCCCGCAGCTTGAGCTTGTTCCACATCCAGACCGCAGAGACCTCGTCGGCATAGCGGCCGAACTTGCCCCGCAACAGGGGCTCCCATACGGCCTGATAGGCCCGCTCGCCGGCCATGCGCACCAGCCATTCCTGGGCGGTGAGCTCCTCCAGCGGGAGCCAGTCCTTGACCATGCGCACCCGCAGGGTCAGCAGCCCCAGGCGCAGCCGGTCGATGAGGCTCACGCGATCAAAGCGCAGCAGATCCAGCGGGGTGGAGAGGCGATAAACCCGGTTGACAAAATAAGAGGTGACGCTGGGCTGCCATTCCAGCAGATCGCCCAGCCCGAGCCGCTGGATGAGCGCCACCATGTAAGCATCGCTGGTAAAGAGGTGATGGTAAAAGCGTTCCAACTGGACGCCGTTGACCTCAAAGGACCCGGCCAGGCCGCCCACGGCGGGATGCTGCTCATAGAGGGTGACGCTATGCCCCGCGGCGCTGAGGGTGTCGGCCGCGCTCAGACCGGTGAGCCCGGCCCCGACGATGGCGATGTGCATGGCTGTGGCGCTCCTCTCACCGCCCGCTGGCGGCTGGTACAACTGAGCATGCAGTATACCACGGTCCGCGCCGGTGCGCCGAGGGGAGGGAGCAGCGGGGGACGACTGCGCCGCCGCCCCCCGCCGAGGGACTCAACGGCAGAGGTTCCACCAGGCGCGCTCCTCAAAGGGGCGCTTTTCGCGGGCGGTAACGGGCTCGGCGGGCACGCCCAGAGGGATCAGCACGGTGGGCACCAGATCCTCCGGCACCTGCAGCAGCTTTTCCACGGCCTGCACAGAGCCCGGGGCGTTCTTCCAGCCCTCCATCCAGAGGGTGGCATAGCCCAGCCCGGTGGCCGCCAGCAGGGCGTTCTCCACCGCGGCGCCATAGTTGACGGCCACCAGCCCGCCCGAGGCAGCCTTGTCCACCAGGGTCACCAGCACCGCCGGCGCGCTCCGGAGGGTGACGCTATCCGGCGCCACCGCCCGCAGCCCCTCCAGCAGCGCCGGCTCGTCGACGATGAGCCAGGCGGTGGTTTGGGTGTTGTTGGCCGAGGGCGACTGCAGAGCGGCCACCACGATCTGGCGCAGGTGCTCCCGCGAAACCGGCTGCGCGGTAAAGGGTCCCCGATAACTGTGGCGATTGGCCATGGCTGCGAACACGTCCATTCAAGGCCTCCTGAGATCAAGATGCGACCATTATGGCCGCCGGCAGGGCGATGCGCAAGCCCCAGCCAGCGCCATCTGGCGCGCGCGGCGGCGCAGAGTGGCCAGCGCCCGATGGGTGCGGCTGTGCACCACCGCCGGCGATACCCCCAGCCGGCAGGCCAGCTCGGCCACGCTCATGCCCTGCAGGTAACGGGCACGCAGCAGCGCACGCTGGCCGACGGGCAGGCCCTCCAGCAGCCGCGCCAGCAGCGCGACGCCGCTGCCGCGCTCTTCCCGCTGCAGGAGCTGCGCCAGCGGGTCGGCACGCTCCACCAGCTGCTCCAGCACGGCGCGGGCCAGCCCGTCGCTCACGGGGGCTTCCGGGGCGTCCAGCAGGCCGGCCAGGTCGGCGACGCTGCAGGGCTCGCGCACACCCAGCCGCTGGGGCGGCCTGCGCAGGATCTGCCCGCCGCCCCGCCAAAGATAGCAGCGCCAGGCGGACCAGAGCTCGCCCGCGGGCAGACCCTGCCGGGCCCAGCGCTCCAGCAGCGCCTCAAAGGCCAGGTAACAGTCTTGATAAAAGTCGTCGGCATCGTACCAGCCGCCCCACCCGCGGCGCAGCCGGCTGAGGGTGCCGCCGCAGTGCCGACGCACCATCAGCCAGGCCTCGCGCCAGAGCGCCTCGCGCTCCTCTACTGAAAGGGGGGCGCCCCCCGCAGCTGCAGCCATCATAACCACTCCTCCGACTCGACAATGTGCGATTCACCGCTGGGCAGGGCCTGCTGAGGCAGCGCGGCGCAGAGGGCCGCCGAGATGAGGGCGTCGTCGTGGCCGGCCCCCTCGGGCACCCCCCAGCGCAGGCCCTGCCCGGGGCCCTCGCCCAGCGTATAGCGGGCGGCAGCCACCTCTCGCCAGAAGCGTTCCTGCTCGGGGCTGCCGTCCGGGGCATGATCCTGAAAGCGTCCCGAGTTGCAGAGCGCCAAAAATCGCCAGCCCAGCTGGCTCTTGGAGTGGGTGCCAAAGATAAAGGGGATCACCCGGGGACCCAGGCGGGCACCCAGCGCCGAGGCCAGGCCGGCACCCAGGCCCGTGGCGTCGATCACCAGATGGCGCACCGCCCAGCGCTCTGCCAGGGTCGAGAGGGCCCCCAGCAGCACATGGTGCTCGGCGCCGGTCCAGATCATGCGATCGCGCACGAGGTAGCGGGGCAGTCCCTCCAGCGATGACGCCCCGTCGCCGGCGGGCGCGCCGGGCGGCGTCTGCTGGATCTCGACCAGGGTGGCCACGGTGCTGTCGCGCCGGCCATCGCCCGCTTCGGTTACACCAGCGGCGGCAGAGACATCCAGCCCGCCGGCCACGTCCACCAGCAGGGCATAACTGGCTCCGGGCCGCGGACCCCGCTCGCGGCGATGGGTGCCCTGCATCAGGGCACGGGTGGCGGAGGAAAAGAGGCCTGCCTGGTCCTCCAGCTCCTCCAGCAGATACTGGGTGCGGATCAGCGGGTGCCGGGCGCCAAGCCGGGCGATTTCGCCCTGTACAAAGCGCCCGTAGGCGGGGGAGCAGCGGGCCACCTCCTGCCAGGGCACCCGAAACACCCGCTGGATGCCGTCGCGGGCCTGCTGCTCCTCGAGGCCGCGGATGGTGCGGGCCAGCAGGGTATCGGCGGTCCAGGCGGTGCCCCAGAGCACGGTGGTGGCGGCGCGGGCGGCCGCCATGGGCATGAAATCCTTCTGCCAGCGGGTGGGATCGAGATCCTGCGCCTCGTCGCCCTCCAGCAGGATGTCGGCGGTGGCGCCCACCACGCTGGCTCCGCGGGCCGCCGAGTAAAAGGCGATGGCGGCGTTGCCGCAGGAGAGACGTCCACCGGCGCCGGCGGTGAGCGGCGGCAGGGGCGACCCGGCCAGCACCGAGCGCAGCCGCAGCAGACTGTTGAGGGCCTGCGGGCGATAGGTGGGCGCGGCCTTGATGATCGAGCCGCCCCGCCGGCGGTAGAGCTGCAGCAGCCAGGCCTCCAGCTGGGCCGAGGTCTCGTTCTTGCCCGCCTGGCGCGACATCATCACCGCATAGGTGTGGCCCAGGCCGCCCAGCACCGAGCGGGCGATGGCCCGGGCGGGGGCCAGCTGATAGGGACGCAGGGGCCTGCGCAGGATCAGGGCGCTAAAGGCGCCGATATCGCCCATGGCACGGGCCAGGGCGGCCGCGGGGCGGCCGGCGGAGGCGGCACCTCCGGCGGCGGTTCTCCTTGCGGCGGACGTGGCACCTCCGGCGGGAGATCCGCCCCGGGGGATCACAGGGGACCTCCGGCGGGCAGGCCAGCGGCGAGCGGGGGGCTCGCGGCGAGCCCGGCAGGGGCGACGCCCGCACACGCAACAGCCACACGACCGGGCGGGGCGCCGGCCGTTTCTGTGGCGCGTGCGCATGCCACGGCGGCAGCGGCGGCGGGGGCGGCACACCCTTCAGCAGGTGGTGCCGCCGGTACACCGCCACTCGCAGGTGCAGCCACACGAGCGGGCGGGGCGCCGGCCGTTTCTGTGGCGCGTGCGCATGCCACGGCGGTGGGAGCAGCGGGCGTTGCGGGCTCTGCCGGGACAGCGACCGGCGCCGCGGAGGAACCCTCCGGCGGCGGCAGCAACTGCTCCAGCTCGGCATAGACCGCATCCAGCAGGGCGTCCGCCGGGGCGCCCGCCAGCTCGCGCCGGGCACGCAACAGCTGGATCACCCGGCCGGTGGATTCGCTCCAGGCCCGCAAGAAACCCGAGGGCGAGAGAGGGGAACGCCCGGCCGTATCGGGCCCGCGCAACCCCTCCATCCAGTGCAGCACCAGCTCCCGCACCGCCAGCAGGCGGGCCAGCTCCCGGTCGATGAGGGCCAGGTCGTCCTGCAGGGGGACCTCCGGGGCGGGCGGCAGCACCGAGAGCGCCACTGGCATCGGCGCTTGGGAAAGCGGCGCTGCGGACAGGGGCGCTTCGGAAAGCGGCGCTGCGGAAAGCGGCGTTGCGGACATCGGCGCTTCAGAGCGCGCCGCGCCGCCCAGCTGCCGGGCCAGCGGACTCTGCGGACGGGCGCGGCAGAGGGCCGCCAGCAAGGGCCGCAGGGCGGGCTCCAGGGAGGCATGCAGAGGCGCAGTGGGCTTGGTCATGGGCGTTCTCCTCCAGGGCACGGGCCATCGCGGATGATTAGAACATATGTTCTAATTCCCAGTGTAGTGGACAACTCCCTTCCCTGCAAGAGGGGCGCCACGGGAACTGTTCGCAAATGCGAACGGCGCGGCGGGCCACGGCGCGCGGCCCGCGGCCCGGTGCGGCGCACGCCGTTATTCTGCCGCTTGGCCCGGCAGCTCTCCATCGCGGCAGAGCCCGGCACGCATGGCGGGCAGGCCCTCCACTGCCGCCCATGGCGCACTGGCGGCCCGTCAGGGCTGCCGGTACAATGCTGTCACCTGAGCATCCGCTGTGATCTGAGCGCGCCGCCGTCATCCGTTACCGCACAGCCTGCGGAGGAGTGCATGGCCCCTCGCCTCCAACACTTGGCCGCTCCCTATCGGGTGGTGTGGCTGGTGATCGCCCTGCTGATCAGCAGCGCCCTGCTGCTGGAGCCCCCCGCCGAGATCCTGCGAGGGCTGGGGCGCATCCTCACCTCCCGGGGAGTGCTGATCACCGATTATCTGGTGCTGGGCTCACCCGGCTCGGCGCTGGTGAACGCCGCCCTGGTGGGCGCCCTCAGCCTGTGCCTGATGCTCCTGGCGCGGGTGCCGGCTAACGGCGCCATCCTGATGGCCATCTGGCTCAACATGGGCTTTGCCCTGTTTGGCAAGAACGTGCTCAACATGCTGCCGCTGGTGGCCGGCGTGTGGCTGTATGCCCAGGTGCGCCGCGAGCCCTTTAGCCGCTTTTCCCTGGTGGCGCTGCTCTCGGCCACTCTGGCGCCGGTGGTGAGCGAAATCGCCCTCAACGAGCTGCTGGGCTGGCAGGGCGGCCCGCTGGTGGACGTGCTCTCGGGCACGGTGGGCGGCATCCTGATCGGCTTTTGCTTTCCGCCCATCGCCGCCTATGTGGTGCGGGTGCACGGCGGCTATAACCTGTACAACATGGGCATGGCCGGTGGGCTGATCTCGACGGTGTTTGTGGCCAGTCTGCACAGCATGGGCATCTCGCTGCCCACCTCCCTGAGCTGGGCCACCGAACACAATCGCTCCATGGCGCTGCTGCTGTACGCCCTCTCGGCGCTGCTGCTGGCGCTGGGGCTTGGCCTGCGTGGCATGCGCACCGGCCTGCGCGACCTGTGGCGCATGTCGCGCTATTCCGGTCGGCTGATCTCGGATTTCTACCTGCTGTTCGGTGACAGCATTTATGTCAATATGGGCCTGCTCTGCGCCGTTTCCACCACGCTGGTGCTGGCACTGGGCGGCGACCTGAGCGGTCCCGCGGTGGGAGGGATCCTCACCATCACCGGCTTTGGCGGCTTTGGCAAGCACCTGCGCAACATCACGCCGGTGCTGGCGGGCGCCGTGCTCTCCAGCTGGCTCAACCAGTGGGACCTCACCTCCCCCGCCAACATGCTGGCCATCCTCTTTTCCACCGGGCTGGCGCCCGTCGCCGGACAGTTCGGCCCGCTGTGGGGGCTGGTGGCGGGCTTTTTGCACGTGCGCCTGGTGCACCATGTGGGCTACCTGAGTAACGGGCTCAACCTGTACAACAATGGCTTTGCGGCGGGGTTTGTGGTGATGTTTCTGCTGCCCCTGATCGCCCTGTTTCGCAAGGAGCGGGAAGATGCGCCAGATCTTTGAGAAGAACATGCGGATGCTGAGCAACCTGTTGAGCTATTGCCACGAACTGGGAGGGCTGCGCCACGAGGTGGAGCTGGCACCCGGCCGGCAGACCAGCACGCTGCGGGTGCGCAGCCAGATCCCGACGCTGGATGCCGAGCGCCTGGAGCAGCTGCGGGCCACGCTGCGGATCCCCCGCCAGCCCGAGCTGGAGCAGAACTACTGGTATCTGGGCGGCGAGTCCGAGACCGGCTCGAACCTCACCCTGGTGGCGGTGATGAGCGACAGCGCCGAGGTGAGCTACCGCGAAGGTTGGCTGACCATCTCGCTGGTGCGCCACGAATAGCGCCGGCATTGGACAGGCTGCCGCGGCGCGCCTATGGTCACGGCAGCCCACCCACAGGAGGCAAGCACGATGGTATCGCTGGATGTCCTCAGCCCCACCTGGGCGCTGATCCTGGCCCGGGCGCCGGGAGTGCTGGCGGCGGCGATCATCATGGGGATCACCATCCTGCTGGCGCGCCTGGCCACGGCAGGGGTCAACCGCGCGCTGCACGGCCCGCTGCACAACCGGACGGCGGTGCGCCTGATCGAGCGCAGCGTGCACTGGGCCATCGTGGGCATCGGCACGCTGGTGGCGCTGAGCATGCTGGGGATCAACGTCAACGCCGCCATCGCGGGGCTGGGGGTCTCGGGCGTGGTGATCGGCCTGGCGCTGCAGTCCGTGGCCAGCAATCTGGTGGCAGGGGTGATCCTGCTGCTGCGGCGGCCCTTTCGCATCGGCGATGCCGTCAAAATCGGCGAGACGGACGGCACCGTGCTGGAGATCACCACCCGCGACACGACCCTGCGGCGCTGGGATGGCGAGCTGGCCATCATCCCCAATAACACGGTGTATACCAGCATCATCACCAATTACAGCAACGCGCCGCTGCGCCAGCGCACGCTGCGCCTGGAGCTGGAGCCCGAACGGGATGTGCCGGCCACCATGGCGGCCATCGCCCGGGCGGCCGCCGCCGTGCCGGGCCTGGCGGAGGGACGGGCGCCCACAGTGTACGCCGAGGGGCGCGGCGCCCGCGGGATGCTGCTGGCGCTGCGTTTTTGGGTGGACGCCCGCGCGCACGACCCGCTGCAGGTCCAGTCGGACGTGGCGCTGGCGGTGGAGCGTGTGTTGCGGCAGCCGACGGGCACCCCCGGCGACCAGAGCGGCTCGCCGGACGATGACAGGGGCGCCTGGTGACAGGCTGCCGGGATCGGCGCGCCCCCTTGCGAGCCTCTCCGGTTGCCCAGCGCGCGTCCGGTGCCATGCTATGAGATGAGCACGGACTCTTTCTGGGGCACGGTTGCCCCGCGCGTCGGGTGCCATTCCCCGGGGCGCGCCTCTCGCCCCATGACACCCTCGCGCTGACGGCGCTCCGCCGGGTGTTGGGCGGGGCAGGCAGGTGCTGCTGTGGTGCTCAGAGTGCAGGATTCGGCGCCCTGCCCCTCAGCGCGGGGCAGGCAGGTGCTGCTGTGGTGCTCAGAGTGCAGGATTCAGCGCCCTGCCCCTCAGCGTGGAGCGGGCAGGTGCAGCTATCGTGCTCGGAATGTAGAATGCGGCGCCCTGCCCTCAGCGCGGGGCAGTCAAGTGCGGCTGTGGTGCTCGGAATGCAGAATGCGGCGCCCTGCCCTCAGCGCGGAGCGGGCAGGCTGCGCAGCGCCTCGCTGGCCGCAGCCCGCACCAGACGGTGGGGATCGTGGCTGGCCAGGGCCTGCAGGTAGGGCAGCGCCCGGGGATCCCCCAGGGCGGCCAGGGCGCGGGTGCAGGTCTCGCGCACGCTGTAGGAGCGGTCACTGAGGGCCCGGATCAGGGGGATGACGCTCTGCGGCGCGCGCACCCGCGCCAGCACCCGGGCGGCGGCCTCGCGGGCCCACCAGTCGCGGTGATGCAGGCCCTGCTCCAGCAGGGCGGGCACCGCGGTGTTGCCCAGCCGGGCCAGGGCGTCCACCACGTCGGCCACCAGGGGCGGATACTGGTCGTCGAGCATGCGCACCAGGGCGGGCACCGCCTCGAGGCCGCGGGGCACGGCGCGCCCCGGCTCGCCCCGGGCGATCCAGTAGTCGATCTCCTGCTCGCGGGAGGGCTCCCAGCCCAGCGCCTCCAGCGCCTCGGCGGAGGAGAGGCGCACGCTCCAGGCCACATCGGTGAGGGCCAGCACCAGCGACTCGATGGTGGGCGGGGCGTTGAGCCGGATCAGCACGTTGAGGGCCGCCTGCCGCACGGCCCGCACCTCGTCCTGCAGGGTGCGGTGCAGCGGCTTGAGGGCGACCTCCAGTCCGTCATAATGTTCAGGGATGGCCACGCGCTCCAGGGCCTGCGCCGCGCTCTGGCGCACCCACCAGGCGCTGTCCTCCAGGCTGCGCACCAGGGCGCGCACCACGTTGGGCGCCGGCAGGCCGGGCTGCACCCGTGCCACCAGCCGATCCAGCGCGCGCACGGCCATCCAGCGCACGTCGGTGAAATCGTCGCGGGTGGCGGCGATCATGGGCTCTATGGCGCCCTCATCCCCCAGGGCGGCCAGCAGGTCGGCGGCGATCTCACGGTTCTTCCAGTACTCGTCGCGCCGCAGCACCTGCTGCAGCAGCGCGGGCAGCTCGGCGGCCTCCAGGCGCTGCAGGGCATAGAGCGCATCGCGGCGCATCACCCAGTCGCGGGCCGATTGGGCCACCTTGGCGAGGCCGCCGGCATCGCGGGAGGCCTCCAGCTTGACCACGTCGGGGGGGCGAAAGAGACCGAACAAGGCCACGGGGATTTACTCCTCTCCTGCGGGTCGGGATGGCGGAATGGTAGACGGGATGGGCGCCCGGGGCAAGTGCCCCCGCAGCGGAGCCGATCCGCCCGCGCCGGCGGCCACATTGCCCCAGGCCGGGCAGTGCACTAGAATGGCGGCCATGAATCAAACCAACCGAAACGGCATCTATCACATTGTGGTGGCGGTGGGCGAGCCGCGGCACCTCACGGTGCTGCTGGCCCTGGCGGCACCGCTGGCCCGCAGGCGCCAGGGCCGCGTCACGCCGGTGTACGTCTCGGAGGATGGTGCGCAACCGGCCTGGCTGCAGGTGCCCGCCTCCTGCGCCGACGTGACCGACGCGCCGGTGATCCTGCGGGGCAACCAGCCCGGCGAGCTGCTGCTGGCCTATGCCAACAGTTTCCGGCCCAACCTGCTGCTGCTGCACTGGCGGGGGCGGCCCTCGCGGGGGCGCTACCTGCTGGGCCGCACGCTGGATCCGCTGATCCAGTACGCCCCCTGCGACGTGGCGGTGATGCGGGTGGATGGCTCGCCCGAGGCCTTTGCCGAGCGCATGCAGCAGGGGCCACACATCCTGATCCCCTACGGTGGGGGCCCCAACGCCGAGCTCGCCGCGCGGCTGGCGCTGGATCTCTCCGAGGAGGCGCCCATCGCCGCCCTGCGAGTGGCCAGCCAGCACAGCGCCGCCGACGCCATCGCCGCCCAGCTGGAGGGCCTGCGCGCCATGGTGGCACGCACGCACCAGCCCGAGCGCTTTGATCCGCGGGTGGTCGCCGCGCCCACGGTGGTGCGGGGCATCCAGAGCGCCGCCCGGGATTACGATCTGGTGCTGGTGGGCGCCTCGGGCGAGAGCTATGTGGATCGGGTGGTGTTTGGCAACGTCCCGCAGCAGCTGGCCACCACGCTGGATCGGCCCCTGCTGATCGTCCGTCACCATCGCGATGCCGCCACCGAGGCCATGCGCAAGCTGCGCTGGCGGCTGATCGGCGCCATGCCCCAGCTGAGCGCTCCGGAAAGGGTGCAGGTCTATCGGCAGATCCGCGATGTAGCCCGTTCCGATCGCGATTATGTGGTGATGATGGTGCTGGCAGCCTCTATCGCCAGTTTGGGCCTGCTGCTGGACAGCACGGCGGTGCTGATCGGCGCCATGCTGGTGGCACCGCTGATGTCGGCGCTCCTGGGCATCTCCATGGGGATCGTGCAGGGAGACAAGGCGCTGGTGCGCATGGCGGCCCGCACGGTGCTGCTGGGCGCCGCCATGGTGGTGGCCATCGGCGGGCTGGTGGAGCTGATTGCGCCGGATTATTCCCCCACCGGCGAGATGCTGGCCCGCACGGCGCCCACGCTGCTGGACCTGGGGGTGGCGCTGGTGTCCGGCGCGGCGGCGGCCTATGCCTCGGCCCGGCGAGATGTGGCCTCCGCGCTGCCCGGGGTGGCCATCGCAGTGGCCCTGGCACCGCCGCTGGCCAATTTCGGCCTGCTGCTGCTGGCCGGGCACTGGTCGTTGGCGCTGGGGGCCCTGCTGCTCTTTTTGACCAACCTGGTGGGCATCATCGCGGCGGCGGCCATGGTGTACCTGTGGATGGGTTTCAGGCCCAACATCGCGGATCAGCAGCGGGCGCGGATGTTCCGCGGCGGCGTGCTGGCCACGGCGGTGCTGGGGGTGGTGGTGATCGCCGCGCTGGGAGTGCTCTCTACCCGGGCGCTGCACGCCGCCAGCCTGCGGCGACAGGTGGGCGCCTCGCTGCAGCAGAACAGCCATCTGCTGGGGCAGGATGCCTATCTGGCCGATTGGGAGGTGCTGGCACAGCAGGATCTGGTGGTGGCCCTCTCGGTCGAGACCAGTGAGGATATCAGCACGCAACAGACCGTGGCGCTGCAGCAGGCGCTGGCCGAGGACCTGGGGCGACCGGTGGCGCTGCAGCTCAAGGTCATACCGGTGCGGCTGATCTCGGGCTCGCCATGACGGGCCGCGGGCACGGGGTGGCAGCGGCGGGACCCCGCGAGAGTGTGGTGGCTGCGCTGGTGGCGCTGGTGCTGCTGGCGGTGTACCTGCTGAGCTTTGCGGGACAGTTTCGCTCCATCGACGAGTACGCCATGTACGCCCGGGTGGAGAGCCTGGCGCAGGGCCAGGGGCTGGCCACGCCGCAGCTGGCATTCAGCGCGCGCCATCACCCCGTGGGCAGTTTGGAGCCGGGCCAGCCCCTGCTGGCGGCACCCCTGTACGCGCTGGGCAAGGCGCTGCCGGGGGCCAGCACCGTGGCCGCGGTGATGCTGTTCAGCGCCCTGGTGACGGCGGCCACGGGGGCGGTGCTGTACCGGCTGGCCCGTACGCTGGAGATGGGGCCCGGCGCCGCCGCGCTCACCGCCCTAGCCTGGGGCATCGGCACCACCGCCTGGCCCTATGCCCGCTCCTTTTTTCGCGAGCCGCTGCTGGGACTGCTGTGGTGCCTGGCGGCCTGCTGGTGCCTGCGCTGGCAGCGTGGGCGCGGCCGCTGGGCGCTGGCGGGCACCCTGGCGGCGCTGGCCCTGGCGGCGCTGGTCAAGATCTCGTCCGTGGGAGCGGCGCCGGTGTTCCTGCTGGCGCTGCTCTGGGATCCGGAACGTCGGCGCCTGCGGCTGGGTCGCCGGGGCTGGGCGCTCTGCGCCCTGGGGCTGCTGCTGGCGCTGGGCGGGGCCAGCGTGCTGTGGCAGCTGCGCTATGGCTCGGCCTTTCCCCTGGCGCGCTACACCTGGGGCTATCCCTGGGGGCGGGCGGCGCTGGTGGCCTATGGCCTGCTGCTGAGCCCGGTCAAGGGCATCCTCTTTTTCTCCCCCATCCTGCTGGC
Organism: Chloroflexota bacterium; assembly: GCA_012728955.1. GTDB lineage: Bacteria > Chloroflexota > Anaerolineae > UBA1429 > UBA1429 > JAAYED01. Next base: position 22,999 of record JAAYED010000112.1, on the reverse strand, counting down.
CACGCTGCCCGGCTGGCCCCGCCTGCTGCGCCGGCAGGGGGCCGCGGCGGCGCTGGTGGCCGGCGTGACAGCGGCGCTGCTGTACACCTATGGTTCGGCAGCGCAGTGGCACGGCGGCAGCGTGGTGTGGGGGCCCCGCTTTATGGTGCCCCTGCTGCCCCTGCTGATACTGCCCTATGGGTTGGCGCTGGGCTGCCGACACCCTCTGGCGCGGCTGTGGGTGCTGCTGTGGAGCGCGATGGGGCTGCTGGTGCAGGGGGCGGCGGGCACCGCCTCCTGGAGCGACGCGGTGTGGCAGCTGGTGCCCGCCTATGCGCAGGAGACGCTGGTGGGGCTGAACGGCATCCCCTGGTGGAGCTGGAGGATGTGGCCCCACGCCCCTGCCCTGGTGCAGGTGACGGGCTGGGCGCCCCGCCAGCTGGACATGCTCTGGCTGCGCACGCTGGTGGATGGCCGCCTGGCCTGCGACCGGGCACTGGGAGCGCTGCTGGCGCTCAACGGGCTGCTGGCGACGGCGGCTCTGGTGCTGGCGCTGCGCACGGAGCGGCGCACGGAGCGACGGACAGCGGCGCTGAGGACAGCGGCGCACGGAGCGGCACCGCGAGAGCGGCGCAGGGAGCGGCGCGGCGGGCGGATGCCGCACGTTGAAAGGGCACTGCCCCTGCTGGCACTGGCCATGGCGCTGGTGGCCAGCGGCGCGCTGCTGATGCGCAGCATCCGCGACAGTAACGACTATGCGGGTCTGTCGCGGGAGGAGGCGGCCGCCCTGGCCCAGACGGTGTCGGCGCCGGCGGGTGTCGAGCACCGGCTGGTGTACGTCTCGAACGATCTGTTCACTTACCCCTGGCTGGGCATGCTCAAGGGTCGGGTGCCGGTGGCCTGGCAATCGCCCCATGATGTGGCGGCGCTGGTCGCCACCGCCCGCCAGGTGGCCACGTCGGATGCGGAACGCATCTGGCTGGTGGTGGATCGGGTGCACGCTCAGGCGGATGTGGATCCCGCGGCGGGGCGCTTTGCCCTGGCGGCCGAGGCCTATGAGCTGGAGAGCCGCTGGGTGGGCGGGTATGAGGCCATCGCCTATGCGCCCCAGCGGGGCATGCAGCCGCTGGAGGGGCGGGCGCGCTGGGACAACGGCCTGCAGCTGGAGGCTCTCGCGGTGAGCGAGGGCTCCCCCGCCCCGGGGGATACGCTGCTGGTGGATCTGACGCTGAGCACGGACCGTCCTTTGGCGGCGGGCCTCTCGCTGTACCTGCATCTGGTGCCCGCCGAGGGAGCGGTGCTGCCGGGACGCGACGGACCTCCCCGCTATGGCGGTGCGCCCAGCGAGGGCTGGGCGCCGGGGGAGGGGCATCTGGAGCGGCGGGCCATCCCGCTGCCGGCGGAGGCGGCCCCCGGAGAGTACCGTCTGGTGGCGGGCTGGCTGGATGCAGAGGGGCAGCCGCTGCCGCTGGAGGGCGGTGCGCTGGAGCCGGCCACGCTGGCCACCTTGCAGGTGGTCGCCGCGGAAGAGTAGCGGCGCCCCGGGTCAGACCTGCGCCACCGGGGCGACCGCCAGCGAAGGGCACGCCCGTTTCGCCATCCGGCCACCGGGAGCGGCTACCCGGCGCCGCCACCGGGTTCCCATTTCCCTCAAAAAAAAGCCCCTCTCCGGGCAGCACGGCGCGCCCGGCTGTGCTATGCTGTCGCCCATAGAGCGCAACCCATCCGCAGGAGGACCGCATGGATCTCGCACGCGTGCCCATCGTCGACAACCACTGCCACCCCATGAGCCCCGCCAAAGCCAACCTGCCCCCCCTGCAGCTGGCCCTCGAGTTCTACCACGGCCTGGGAGACCGCGAGGATCCCACAGGCCGAGCCAGTAAGGGACTCGTCAGCGCCGAGCGCCTCGCGGACATCGCCGAGCTGGGGGTGGTGCACACCCTGGTGGCCCGGCTGTCCCGCCTGCTGGGCTGCGAACCCACGCTGGAGGCGGTGGCCGCCGAGCGCAACCGCCGCGTGGAGCAGGAGGGCCTGGCCGCCTGGGCAGCGGCGCTGTATGCCGAGGCGCACATCGCCGCCACGGTGATCGACAGCGACCTGCCCGACGGCGCTCCGGCGCTTGCCCTGCAGCCGGGGAGGGTGCTGCGCCTGTTCCAGATGGGCCCCGCCATCCAGCAGCTGCTGGCGGGCAGCGCCTCCTGGGAGGCGCTGGTGCAGGGCTATTGTGCGGATCTGGAGCACGCCGTGCGGGTGGCGGGGGCGGTGGGCGTCAAGAGCCACCTGGCGGAGGTGGTGGGGCTGGGCGCACCGCCCGCCGATCTGGCCGAGGGAGCCGCCCACTGGTCCGCAGCCAAAGCGGGCGATCGCGCCGCCTGGCGGCGGGTGTACAGCGCGCTCTTTGGCCTCACCCTGCTGGAGTGTCAGCGGCTGGAGGTGCCGGTACATGTGCACACGGGGATCACCGGCGGGGCCTGGGACGGCCCCGTGGGCGATGCCGATCCCTTTTTGCTGGCGGCCTGGCTGCGCCTGCCGGCCTATCGGGCCAGCCGGGTGGTGCTGCTGCACGCCGGCTATCCCTGGATCGAGAGCGCCTCGCTGATGGCCCACGCCTGTCCGCAGGTGTGGGTGGATATCAGCTGGGTTACGCCCTGGGTGTCGCTGCGGGCCGTCGAGTGCCTGCGGGCGCTGCTGGCCAGCGCGCCCCTCTCCCGCCTGATGATCGGCACGGGGGGCCACGGCACGCCCGAGGTGGCCTGGCTGGGGGCGCACATGGCCCGCCACGGGCTGCAGCGGGTGCTGAGCGAGGCCGTGGAGGAGGGACTGCTGGCGCCGGCGCAGGCCCCCCGGCTGGCCGCCATGATCCTGGGGGAGAACGCCGCGCGGCTGTACGGGCTGGAACTGGCGGAGCCCGCCCCATGACGGGTCCCCTGGAACTGTCCCTGATCGTCGGGGGCGTGCTGGTGCTGGCCAGCGTGCTGGTCAGCAAGATTTCGGACCGCTGGGGCGTGCCGGCTCTGCTGCTCTTTTTGGCGCTGGGCATGCTGGCGGGCTCGGAGGGGCTGGGAGGCATCTACTTTGACGACCCCAGCCTGGCCAACGCCATCGGCATCGTGTGCCTGGCGCTGATCCTGTTTGGCGGCGGACTGGACACCCGCTGGGCCAGCGTGCGGCCGGTACTGGGGCCCAGCGCCACGCTGGCCACGCTGGGCGTGGTGCTGACGGCGCTGCTGGTGGCGCTGCTGGCCGGGCGCGTGTTCGACCTGCCCTGGCAGGGGGCCTTTTTGGTGGGAGCCATCATCTCCTCCACCGACGCTGCCGCTGTGCTCTCCATCCTGCGCTCCAAGGGAGTGAGCCTGCGAGGCAACCTGCGGCCGCTGCTGGAGCTGGAGTCGGGCAGCAACGACCCCATGGCGGTGTTTCTCACCCTGCTGGCCCTGCAACTGTTGCAGAATCTGGCCGTCTCGCCGGCCCAGATCGCCCTGCGGGTGGTGCTGCAGATCGGGCTGGGCCTGCTGGTCGGAGTGGCCTCCGGGGAGCTGCTGGCGCGGGTGCTGGGCCACCTGCGGCTGGGTTATGAGGGGCTGTACCCGGTGTTTACCCTGGCCTCGGCACTGATGATCTATGCGGTGACAGCCACCCTGGGGGGCAGCGGCTTTTTGGCGGTGTACGTGGCCGGCGTGGCCATGGCCCGCCACGACTTTACCCTGCGCACCAGCCTGATGCGCTTTCACGACGGGGTGCTCTGGCTGGCCCAGATCGGGCTGTTCCTCACCCTGGGGCTGCTGGTGTTCCCTTCGCACCTGGTGCCGCTGGCCGGCCGGGGCGCCCTGATCGCCCTCTGGCTGACGCTGGTGGCCCGGCCGGTGGCCGTACTGCTGCTGACGCTCCCCTTTCGCAGCCTGAGTCTGCGCGAGCGGGTGTTTGTCTCCTGGGTGGGCCTGCGGGGCGCCGCGCCCATCCTGCTGGCCACCTATCCCCTGGTAGCGGGGGTGCCCCAATCGGACCTGATCTTTAACGTGGTGTTCTTTGTGGTGCTGGTTTCGGTGGTGGTGCAGGGCACCACCATCCCGCTGGTGGCCCGCTGGCTGCGGTTGGATGCCCCCCTGCTGACGCGCCCCAGCTATCCCATCGAGTACACCGGCGGCCGGGGGCTGAGCGACGCCTTTGTGGAGCTGACGGTGCCCGAGGGCGCGCTGGCGGCGGGGCACACCCTGGGCGAGCTGAACCTGCCCCCCGAACTGCTGGTGATCCTGATCGCCCGGGAGAACGAGTTCCTCTTTCCCAGCGGGGGCTCGGCGCTGGAGGTGGGCGATCGGCTGCTGGTGCTGGCCGATCCCAACGTGCTGCAGCGTTCCCTGGCGCACACGGGGATGATCCGCATCCACGGCTGAGGCAGTCGGTAGCACCGATACACGGTCGATCGCTCGCGCGGGGCGGCCCGGCAGGCTATACTGCGCGCAACCTGTCCGTATCCACAGGAGGCTCAGCATGACGGTCCGTGCGCTCAACCCGATGGGATATCCGCCCGAGGTGACCCAGGTGCACATGGCGGAGCGGTTCGATACCCTCAGCGGCCGCCGGGTGTACCTGGTGGACGCCCGTTTTGATGACAGTGACATCTTTATGCGACAGATGGAGGCCTGGTTCCGCGAGAACCGGCCCGATATCGACGCGCGCTATGTGGCCAAGCGGGGCATCTATACCCAGCCCGATCCCGAGCTGTTCGCCCGGATCCGCGATGAAGGCGCGGCGGCCGTGGTGGGCGTGGGGCATTGAAGCACCTGTGCTCCGGCGGTCGCCGAGCTATGCATCGATCTGGAAGTCAATTATGGCGTGCCCACCGCCTCAATGCAGACCGACATCTTTCAGACCGCGGTGCTGCAGACGGCCTGGGCGGAGGGCATGCCCCACGAGCGATTCGTGTATGTGCCGCAGCCGGTGATGGGCCAGACGGCCGCGCGCCTGCGCCAGTACATCGACGGCAATGACCCGCTCACCGGCAGGCCGGTGATGCAGGAGGTGATCGAGGCGCTGACGCTGCCCCTCAGCGAGACGGAGCGGGCGGCGGTGCGCTTTGATCGCTCCACCCCGCGTTATGTCGATGCCGAGAGCGAAGAGGCGCTGGCCCGGCTGTTTATGGACAACCACTGGACGGATTATCTGCCCATCGTGCTGCCCACGGAGGAGCGGGTGCAGGCCATGCTGGCGGGCACCAGCCACTCGCCGCAAGAGATCGTGGGGCGGCTGCGCCCCACCTCCACCCGGGAGGCCTGGCAGTTTGACGTGGAAAAGGTGGCCATCAACGCCGTGATGGCCGGGGCGCGCCCGGCGTACCTGCCGGTGATCCTGGCGCTGGCCGCCAGCGGCCAGACGGCGCGGGGCAGCACCACCAGCTCGGCGGCCAGCATGGCGGTGGTGAACGGCCCGGTGCGCCACAGCATCGGGATGAACTGGGGCATCGGGGCCCTGGGGCCCTACAACCACGCCAACGCCACCATCGGCCGGGCCTGGGGGCTGCTGAGCCAGAACCTGCAGGGGGGCTCGGTGCCCGGGCAGACCTATCTGGGCTCGATGGGCAACAACTATGCCTACAACTCGCTGACCTTTGCCGAGAATGAAGAGGCCAGCCCGTGGGAGCCTTTTCATGTGCGGCACGGCCTGGAGCCCTACCAGTCGGCGGTGAGCGTGTTCGGCGGCTGCCGCGCCACGGCCTATATCCTGGGCCTGCGTGAGGCGCACTGGCGCGAGCATGTGCAGAATCTGCTGCGGGGGCTCAACCCGCACACGCCGCCGGCGCTGATCATGGATCCCATCACGGCACGGCTCTTTGTGGAGCGCGGCGGGTTCGCCACGCCGGCGGCCCTGGAGGACTGGCTGTGGGAGCACGCCACCCTGCCCGCCGGCGTGTACTGGGACTATCAGCTGATCCAGAATTATGTCTATCCACGCGCGCAGAACGGCGAGCAGCCCTGGGCCACCTGGCTGGATGTGCCGCCCGAGACGCTGGTGCCCATGTTCCGCCGGGAGGATATCCACGTGATCGTGGTGGGCGGCGAGACCAACGGCTACTGGCGCATGATGGGCTGCAACTATGGCCGCACGGTGCCGGTGGATCCCTGGTACTGAGGGGAACTCGGCGGCACGTGGCGTTGAGGGGGTGGGTGAAGGATGACAGAGCTGCAGAAACGATTCCGCGGGGCGCTGCTGGGCCTGGCCGCCGGCGACGCGCTGGGCACCACGCTCGAGTTCACCGGGCCGGGGCCCCACGGCCTGAGCGACATGGTCGGAGGGGGCCCCTTTGGCCTGCTGCCCGGCCAGTGGACCGATGACACCTCCATGGCCCTGTGCCTCGCCGAGAGCCTGGTCCTCAGCCAGGGCATGGACCTGCGGGATCAGATGGAGCGCTACCTGGCCTGGCATGACCACGGCCATCTCTCCAGCACCGGGCGCTGTTTCGACATCGGCGGCACCACGCTGACGGCGCTGGAGCACTTTAGGCGCACCGGCGAGCCCCTGGCGGGCTCTACGGACCCCATGAGCGCCGGCAACGGCTCGATCATGCGGCTGGCGCCGGTGCCCATGTTCTACCAGCGGGACGCGGCGCAGGCCATCGCCATGTCGGCGCTCTCTTCGCGCACCACCCACGGCGCCCGGGAGGCGGTGGACGCCTGCCGCTATCTGGGGGGCCTGCTGTGGGGGGCGCTGAACGGCGTGGACAAGGGGACGCTGCTGGGGCCGCGCTGGTCGCCGCTGGGGGACGGGTGGAGCACGCAGCCGCTGGCGACCACCATCGCCGAGGTGGCCGAGGGTTCCTTCTGGCGGCGCGAGCCGCCCCAGATCGCCGGCACGGGCTATGTGGTGCGCTCGCTGGAGGCGGCCCTGTGGGCCCTGGCGCGGAGCGAGGATTTCGCCAGCGGCGCGCTGCTGGCGGCCAACCTGGGGCAGGATGCGGACACCACCGCCGCGGTGTACGGCCAGCTGGCGGGGGCCCTGTACGGCCAGGATGCCATTCCCGCCCACTGGCAGAGCCGGCTGGCGCTGCACGATACGGTATTGGAGCTGGCGGACGGCCTGTATCGGCTGGCCGGCGGCGGCGCCGCGGAGGACCCGGACGCCCACTCGAGCGAGGCGGAGGTGCACTGAGCAGAGCGGGGATTTGCACGGTCGAGAGCGCGATTTGCATTGTGTGCAATGCGTGCCATACTCTTTAGTGGATTGAGAAGCCCTGATCGTCCGAGGCCGCTGTAAGGTCCCAGACCCTCAAGCATGTTCCGGTACGCCGCATGAGCACGCTCAGTCCGAGTATTAGCAGGCGCCCAAAGGGGCGCAAAAGTGTGAGGGAAGAACCCATGGCCAAGAAGCTCTTTGTCGGCAACCTGAACTATCGCACCACGGACGAGACCCTGTTCGACGCCTTTAGCGCGGTGGGCAATGTCGAGTCGGCAGCCGTGATCACCGATCGCGAGACGGGCCGCAGCCGCGGTTTCGGTTTCGTGGAGATGGTCACCGAGGAGGACGCCCAGGCGGCGATCCAGCAGCTCGACAACACCGATCTCGAAGGGCGCACCATCCGTGTCGCCGAGGCCAACCCCCGCCCGGATTCGCGCGGTGGCGGCTATGGCTCGCGCGGTGGCAACGACCGGGGGAGCCGCGACGGCGGTTTCGGCGGCGGTCGCCGTTTCTAGTTCCAGCTGGTAACACGATCGGGCGGAGATACCTCCGCCCGATTTCTTTTTGCCGTCCAAAAACCGAGGGGGCGGCCCGTTACGGCCACCCCCCCACGCCTGCCCGGCCTCCCCATCGAGTACCGGTCGGCCGCCGTTACCGCTGCCCGTCAGCTGGCGGGCGCCACGCTGCTCAGGGCCTGGATAAAGGCCTCATCGGCGTCGGACACGTCGATCGAGCCGTTCTGCCGGCGAATAGTGCCCACGTGCTGCTTGACCTGCTTCTTGAAGAGGCCCAGCACGCTCTTGTTGGTGCTGATGCGATAACAGCTGATGCGATCCAGCTCCAGCACCGCCTGATAGCCCAGGGGCTCCAGCCGCTTTTCCAGCTCGGTCTGAAACTGCCTCAGGTTACTCTGGCGGGCCCAGTTCTTGACGTTCTGCAACCGGTCTTCCATGTCGTCCTCCTCCTTGTGGACCAGGCACATCCTTGTGATGTTTGTCGTGCTTGTGCCTCAATCATAGTAGCGCTGGGGCCCGGGCACCTCGGGCCTTGGATGTAAGCCCCCCTCCTTCTTTCGCAGGATCTCGATCTCTGTCTGGCGAGGGAGATCCCCTGATCGGGAGGGCGCACAATCAGGGGACCAACCTCGGAAGCGGCAGAGGATATGGGCTGTATCCTCCGATAGTGATGCTGTTCAGGTTACGTTTGGAGCATACCGCGGGAGGGAAGGCGGGGCATCGGCATAGAGATGGACACGGATCTCATACGAAGGTAGGAGAGGGAGTCCACGGCGCCTGGCCACTGCGTGAGCGCTGGCTCCCCGGGCCAGCGCGCGTTTGACTGGGAGGGGAACCTGTGCCACGATGGGGCATCGGCGTCTCAGGAGGTGGACGGTGAACAAGACCAGTTGGATCCTGTTCTTTCTGTTGGCGGTGCTCGCTCTGAGCGCCTGTGGTGGTCAGACCAGCGGAGCAACCACCCATGCGGTGGACTCGGCGCTCTACACCCAGCAAGAGATCGAGGGGGCCATCCAAACCGTCCAGGCCGAGTTCCGGCGCGACTGGAAGGGCTGCAAACTGCTGGAGATCTACTATGCCGGGGATGACAGCTCCCTGGAGCATCAGGACTGGGCCACGCGCCACGATGCCGACCAGGCCATCGTGCTGCTGTCATCCTTTGAGGTGGATTCTTCCGGCGGCGACGGGTCCCTGAACCCCAACTCTACCTACGAGGGCTGGAACTGGATCCTGGTGAGAGACGCCGGAGGGGCCTGGCGGCACGTGGACCACGGCTACTAGGCCTCCGCGACGGGGCGGGGCCTGAGGCGGCGCAGCGCTCGGCTCAACGCGCCTCTGGGCCCCATGGGGCGCCGACGGGAACGCCGGCACCCGCCAGCGCAACCGCCGTGATCGGGTCCAGCAGCGGCACCGAAGGGACATCCCACCGCGGGCGCGGCGGCTTTCCACGCCCGCAATCGGCGTCCCACAGCGGGCGCGGTGACCCTCCAGCCGGTGCGCCGAGGCTGGAGAGAGGCGGATGCTGGGCGACGCTCAGTTCACCAGCCCGTGGCGCAGCGCCAGCGCCACCGCCTCGGTGCGGCTGGCCACCCCCAGCTTGGCGATGATGGTGCTCACGTGCGACTTGGTGGTGGATTCGGTGATGCCAAGGCGCTTGCCGATCTGCAGGTTGGTGAGGCCCTCCACCATCAGCGCCAGCACCTGCTCCTCCCGCGGGGTGAGCGCCTCGATCACCGGCGTCACCCGGGCGGCAGAGTCGATCAGCGCCTGGGTAGCCTCGGGGGAGAGCACCGATTGTCCGGCCGCGGCACGGCGCAGGGCGGTGTCCAGCTCCTGCTGGGAGACGTTCTTGATCAGATAGCCGATGGCGCCGGCCTGCAGCGCCCTGGGCACCAGCTCGTCGTCGATGAAACTGGTGAGCGCCACCACCTGGGTGTGGGGGCAGGAGGCGCGAATCTGGCGGGTGGCCTCCACACCGTCCATCACCGGCATTTTCAGATCCATCAGCACCACATCGGGCAAGAGTTGGCGGGCCAGCTGCACCGCCTCCTCGCCGTTGGATGCCTCCCCCACCAGCTCCATGCCATCCACGGCGCGCAAAAAGGCCGCCAGCCCGCCCCGAAGGATGGCGTGGTCATCGGCCACCAGCACGCGAATCTTGTCTTGCTCTGTCATCGATCTTGCCTCATGGGTAATTGCTCTCGGATGGCCCATCGGGGGCCGGGCCGGCAGCAGCATGGCGGACCTCGGCCGGGGGGCTGGTCGACCCCTCATCGCCGGTGGGGCCCTGCGCACCATCCCCACCGCCCTCCTCGGCGCTCAGCAGCCAGGGCGCCAGCATGGCCCCCAGCGGCTGCCCCTCCAGCTCTGCTGCGGATCCCTCCTGGGTCGGGGGCCAAGCCCACACCACGCGGATCAGCGTGCCCGCGCCGGGAGCCGTTGTCAAGGTAAGGGTGGCGCCCACGTCCTCGGCGCGCTCCTGCATGATGGCCAGCCCCAGGTGGCGCTCGCGCACCTCGGCGGGCTCAAAGCCCTGGCCGTCGTCGCGGATGGTGAGCACCACGGCGGGCACCTCGGCGGCAGGGTCGCCCTCGGCCTGTGCTCGCAGCGCCTCTGCCGCCCGCGTCTCCAGGGTGATCCAGGCCTGGCTGGCGTTGGCGTGCTTGACGATGTTGTTCACCGCCTCCTGCGCGATGCGGTAGAGCGCCAGGCGCACCGATACGGGCAACAGCAGCCCCTGCTGGGTGTGTACCTGCACCGGCAGGCGTGCGTTGGTACGGGTAGAGGCCGCCAGGCTCTCCAGCAGCTCGTTGAGGGGCACCTGGGCCAGCGCCGCCGGCCGCAGCTCCAAAAGCAGCGCCCGCAGCTCCTGCAGCGCCCCCCGGGTGAGATTGGCCACCTCCTCCAGCTGCTGCCGGGCGTCCTCGGGATCCTTTTCCCACAGCAGGGGGATCACGCCGGCCAGCAGGCTGGCGGTAAAGATGGTCTGGGTCACGGAATCGTGCAGATCCTGAGCGAGGCGGTTGCGTTCGGCCATGGCGGCCAGACGTCCCGCCTCCTGATAGAGACGGCCGTTCTCCACCGCGACGCCGATCTGGTTGCCGATGGCGCTGAGCAGGGCCAGCTCGGCGTGCGGGATGCGTCGCTGGGTAAACGAGAGCAGCACCAGCACGCCCAGCACCTCATCCCGCGATACCAGGGGCACCAGGATCAACTGGCGCCAGCCCTCGCGGCGGGCGCGCTGCCACTGGGGGCTCTCGGGCACGTCGCTCAGCGGCAGGGCGATGGCGCCGCCCTCCAACGATTCGCGGCTGGTGAGGGCCGCCAGCGGCACCCTGCCCAGCTCGGGGAGATCCTGCCGGGCGCGGCCCCGCTGCGCCATGGGGATCAAATAGTCGCCCTCGGCCTGCAGACGAAAGGCACTGCCGGCATCCATGGCGCTGAGCTCCAGCACCTTGTCCAGCGCGGCCTCGAGGATATCGTGCAGGTCCAGCGAGGCGCTCACCACGCCGGCGATGCTGTTCATGGCCGAGAGCTCGCGGGTGCGGGCGCGCACCCGAGACTCCAGGCTGGCGTAGAGGCCCTGCAACTGAGCGGCCATGCGGTTAAAGGCGGTGGCCAGCCCCTGCAGCTCCCGGGCGCTGGGTGTGGTGACGATCTGGTGCATCTCGCCGCGGGAGATGGCGTCGGCGGCCCGGGTGAGTCGCTCGATGGGCCGGGTGACGAGGTTGAGGCCCGCCCACATGATCAACGCGGGCACCACCCCCGCCAGCCCCAGGATCAGTATCAGCCAGCGGCCATAGCGCATGGCCACGGCGCTGAGCTCGTCCCAGCTCTCCTGCTCCAGGATGAAACAGTCGGTGCCGGGCACGGGGGCATAGCTGGCGATCATCTCCACGCCCTCCATGTCCGGCAGGCGCACGGCGCCCACTTCGCCCGCCAGCGCCAGGGGCACGATCTGCTCCTGCAGGATGGACTGGCCCACCAGGGCGGGGTTGGTGTGATAGAGTGCGACGCCGTTGCGATCCACCAGTGTCAGGCGACTCTGGGGACGGAGGCTCATGCGGGCCAGATTGCGAGAAAAGGGCGAGGAGCCGTGGGCGACCACCGAGATCAGGCCCACCACGGCATACTCCAGCGTGCCGTCGGCGTCCAGCGAGGCGATGGCGATGCCCGCCACGGGGGCCACATCGGGGGCAAGCCGCTCGACGGTGGAGAGCAGCAGCGGCGCCGGACTGGCCTGCATCCGCGTGAAAAAGCTGCGCTGCGACCAGTCGGCCCCCAGGGAGGCCGCGCGGGCGGCGCTGGTGGCGATGACGGTGCCCTGGCCATCGAGCACCACCACGCCGGCATCGAAATTGCGCAGGGCGGCCTCCTCCTCCGAGAGGAGCAGCGCCCACTCGGCATCGCCCGCACGGTGGCGGGCAGCGGCGGAACGGAGGACATAGGTCTCGCGCAGGTCGGCCAACTGGTCCACATATTCGCCCAGCTCCAGCGAGATCTGGCCCGCCAGCAGGCGCGAGAGCTCGCTGTTGCGGTCCTCTACCAGAGCCAGGGTGACCTGGGAGTAGGCCCAGACGGAAAAGTACCCGATGGCCGCGAGGATGAGGATGGTGGGCACGAGCGACCACATCAGGATCTGCCCCCTCAAGCCCCGCGGCGCCAGCCATCGCAGCATGTTCTCTCTCTCCAGCGTGGTGCAGCCTTATTATACGTCAGGGGCGGCTTCTGTGCTGACGGGCGCGGGGAGCGGAGGGGGGAGCGCGCGAGGGAGCAGAGGTTCCGCCGGCCAGGGTTCCTGTGAAGAGACAACGCGCCAGCGGGGCGAGGCTGCCGCTCGCCATCCCTCCCCGGCGCGTGACGGAGGGTGCGGGCAGCTCCAGGCCCGTCTGTGCCGCTGGGGCAGCTCCCATGGGGCGGCGGGCCCAGGGCAGTGGCGGTTACGCAGCGTACCGCTCCCGGGGGAGCGGCGCGCGGCAGAGGGCGGCACCAGCGCGTGGAACAGATCCGGCGCGGTGAACCCTCTCCTCTCTGCCAAGCACAGGGGGCGGGCACCAGCGGTGAGCTGTGGAAGCCGCGTGCCGGGCGCGGTTGCGCGCCCGATGGGCCGTGTTGCCCCCCTGCCGCCGCTCCGACTGATGGGCCGTGTCGCGGCGCGGGCAACAAGGAGGGAAATCCTGCGCAGATCAGCGGGGACGCCCGGAGCCTCAGGGCGGACCGGAGCGGGCCCCGGCCGCATCCAGCGCAAAGGACGGCTCTGGCACTCGCCTCGAGACAGGCCGCCCCGGCGCCGGCAGGGCCGCAGCACCCGGAGGTGAAAGAGAAGGCGCCGGCGCCGCGGGGGCGTTACCCGCACCGTGAACCGCATCCACGCTCCGCAGGGGAGGCTTGGAGGCCAGCGGCCAGGCCGCTATACTCTGCGCCGGATGCTTTTGCGGGGGTATGCGATGCTCGCCTTGATGGCTGCCACGGTGTTTTCTTCGGCCTTTGGGCTGGTGCTGGGGGCCGCCATGCGGCGCCGCTGCAATCCCTGGGCGGTGGGCATGGTGAACTATGTCACCGCCACCGCCATGCAGCTGGCGCGACACGCCCTCTCGGGGGCGCCCTGGGAGGCGGCGCCGCAGACGCTCTGGATGGGCGCCAGCGTGGGCGTGCTCTATGCCGTGAACTATGTCCTCTTTGTGCCCCTGCTCAGCCGGCGGGGCGTCTCGATCACCTCGGCCATGTCGCGGCTGGCGGTGATCATGCCCATGCTGGCCTCGCTGATCCTGTGGCACGAGCGCGCCACCCTGCCCCAGACCGCCGGCGGCGTGCTCTCGCTGATCGCCCTGCCCCTGCTGACCCTGGCCCCCGCCCCGCGCAGCGCCGAGCACAAGCTGGATCTGGGCACCGCGGCGCTGCTGGTGGCCCTGCTGCTGGGCAATGGATTCTCCATGGTGATCACCAAGACCTATGAGCGCACCGGTCTCAACCAGCAGGCACTCTTTTTGGCGGCGCTCTTTGGTACCGCGATCCTGGTGTGCGGGCTGGCCTGGTGGCGCAACCGCAAGGGCAGCGGCCCGCGAGACATTCTGCCGGGGATGGCGCTGGGAGCCACCAACGCACTGGCCAACGCCGGGCTGGTGGCCGCGCTGACCAGCCTGCCCGCCATCCTGGTGTTCCCCTTTTACAGCGCCTTTGGCCTGGTGTTCACCGCGGTGGCGGCGCGCCTGATGTTCGGCGAGCGCATCAGCAGGCTGGAGCGCCTGGGAATAGTGGTGGCCGTCGCGGCCGTGGCGCTGGTGAACCTGCAGTAGCGCCCGCGCCCGCCGCGACGGCAGGCTGGACCCGGACCCGAGGCGACGGCGCGCCCGCCGACCGGAACAGCGGTGCGGGTGGGTCCCCATCCGGCGGCGCACCGGTTACCGAGGGGCCTGCAGCTCCCGTTCTCCAAGAGAGCACCGCACCGGGGCACCACAGCCCCAGGGGGCTTGCCCGGTCACGTACTGCCTCAGCAGGAGGCTCTGCGGGAGAGGGTGGGTTCCACTGGGGGCCGACACGCACTCTGACGCGCCGGGGCCACCACACCCCAGCGGGCTTGCCCGGTCACGTACTGCCTCGGCACGAGGCTCTGCGGGAGAGGGTGGGTTCCACAGGGAGCCGACACGCACTCTAATGCGCCGGGGCCGCCCTCAGGCGGGCAGAGCGCCCTCGAAGTCCAGCGAGGCCGAGTTCATGCAGTAGCGCAGGCCGGTGGGCCGGGGTCCATCCTCAAAGAGGTGCCCCAGGTGCGAGCCGCAGCGGGCTTGCCCCGGTACCGTACTGCCTCAGCAGGAGGCTCTGCGGGAGAGGGTGGGTTCCACTGGGAGCCGACACGCACTCTGACGCGCCGGGGCCGCCCTCAGGCGGGCTTGGCGCCCCACCCCTCACTCTCCGGCGCCGGGCTCGCCCTCGAAATCCAGCGAGGCCGAGTTCATGCAGTAGCGCAGGCCGGTGGGCCGGGGTCCATCCTCAAAGAGGTGCCCCAGGTGCGAGCCACAGCGGGCGCAGCGCACCTCGGTGCGCACCATCCCATGGGAGCGATCCTCGTGCAGCTCCACCACGTCCTCCCCCAGGGCCCGGAAAAAGCTGGGCCAGCCGGTGCCCGAGTCATACTTGGCATCGGCGTTGAACAGCTCCAGCCCGCAACCCACGCAGCGATACACGCCCGCCGCATGGTTATTCCACCAGGCGTTGGCAAAGGGCGGCTCGGTGCCCTGTTGCCTGGCCACCCGAAACTGCTCCGGCGTGAGCCGGGCCCGCCATTGCTCTTCGCTCAGCTCGATGCGATCCGATCGTTGGGCGCTCATGATCCTTCCTCCTGCGCCAGAAGCCCCCACCCGTCGTCCACCACAGGTCCCGGCTCCAGCGTTGTTGATATTCTACAGTTGGTCACTGTATTATACAGCCGGGCGGCCGGCACATCAAGGGATCCTGTGGCATTGGAAGGAATTCCGGTTACAGGTTACACTTGGCCCACGCTGACCAAGCTTGAAAGGATGATGACATGGCGAGGACCACGTTGCGGCTGCCCTCCAATCTGGTGGACTATCTCGATACCCTGGCGCGCCTGCAGGGCGTGGAGGTCAACGAGTACGCCACCTATGTGCTCTCGCGGGCGCTGGACAATGCCTGGCAGCGCATGACCCATACCGCCCTGCAGCCCAGCGGAGGCCAGCGCGAGGAGGCCCGCGTCGATCCCCGCCTGGACTGGTGGCGCGAGGCGCGCTTTGGCATGTTCATCCACTGGGGGCTGTACGCCCTGCCCGCCGGCCGGTGGGACGCGCGCCGGGTTCCCGGCATCGGCGAGTGGCTCA
The DNA here is from genome assembly GCA_012728955.1 of Chloroflexota bacterium. Taxonomy (GTDB): domain Bacteria; phylum Chloroflexota; class Anaerolineae; order UBA1429; family UBA1429; genus JAAYED01. The sequence goes on along the minus strand of JAAYED010000112.1, from coordinate 7,500 downwards.
TGAAGCATGCCCTGGTGGATGTGGACGAGTACGCCCGCCTGGCGGAAGAGTTCAACCCGGTGGCCTTTGACGCCGACGCCTGGGCGCGCCTGGCCGCCGAGGCAGGCCAAAAGTATATGGTGATCACTGCCAAGCATCACGACGGCTTTTGCATGTTCCGCACCGCGCAGACCACTTATAACATCGTGGACTCCACGCCCTTTGGCCGCGATCCCATGGCCGAGCTGGCCGAGGCCTGCCGGCGCCATGGCATCCGCTTTGGCTTTTACTATTCGCAGACGCAGGACTGGCACCATCCCAATGGGGACGGCAACTATTGGAATTTCGACGAGTACTCCAAGGACTTTGAGGGCTATGTGCAGGATTACGTCAAGCCGCAGGTGCGCGAGCTGCTCACCCAGTACGGCGACATCTGCCTGATCTGGTTCGATACCCCGCGCCGCATGACGGTGGAACAATCGCAGGATCTGCTGCAGTACGTGCACGAGATCCAGCCGGACTGCCTGGTGAGCGGTCGGGTGGGCAACACGCTGGGGGATTATGCCTCCACCGGCGATAACGCCATCCCCGAGGTGGCGGTGCCCATCGATTGGGAGACGCCCGCCACCATCAACGACACCTGGGGCTACAAGGTGGACGACCACAACTGGAAGTCCTCCACCGAGCTGATCGCCAGGCTGGTGGATATCGTCAGCAAGGGCGGCAATTATCTGCTCAACGTGGGCCCCACGGCAGAGGGGCTCATCCCCGAGCCCTCGCAGGAGCGCCTGCGGGCTATGGGCGCCTGGCTGGCCCAGCATGGGGAATCGATCTATGGCTCCCGGCCGGGGCCCATCCAGGGGGTGCCCGAGGTGCGCAGCACCCAGCGGGAGGGCAAGGTGTACGTGCAGGTGCTCAAGTGGCCCAAAGACGGCATTCTGACGCTGGAGGCCGCCAACCTGGGCCGGGTGCGCTCCGCGAGGGTCCTGCACGATGGCCCGCTGGGGCACGTGCCGCGCCACCAGGAGGGGGACAGGCTCACGCTGGATCTGCTGGAGAGCGAATCGGAAGAGACGGTGCCGGTGGTGGTGCTCAACCTGGAGGGCGAGGAGGAGGACTGACCCGCGCCACGCCAGGGGGCCGAAGGAGGTATCACGGGGCACGCTCGCTGGAGCGCGCCCCGTTGCTGTGTGGCCCGAGTACCGGGGCGGCCCTGCCTCAGGGCGTGTACGCCACCCGGATCCAGCGGAAACCCAGCCAGCGCCAGCCAGACTGCTCCACGCCGGCGGCGTCGGTCCAGCGGGCAAGCCCCTCCACCAGCACGCCCACCGGCTGCTCCCCCGGCTGCAGGCTGAGCGAGGGCTGCCCGCCGGCACCCGCCTGCGCCGTCCAGAGCGTGGTGCGCAGCGGCGCGTCGGATTCCGTGCTGGCCCGCACGGTCAGGGCCGGCTGCGCCGTAGAGAGCGCCCCGCCCGGCTCCAGCGGGCTCTCGCGCACCAGGCCGCCGGCCCCGTCTCGCTCCTCGGCGGTGAGCGTAAAAGCGGGGAGCACGCCCTGGTCACCGGCCTCGCCGGCAGCCCAGGCGCCCTGAACCTCCTCCCAGGGCGACATGGCCCCCTGCCCCACAAAGGAGAACTCGGTGTAGGTGCGCTCCTCCGGCGCGCCGTCCACCCCGGGCGCGCTGCTGACATAGGGATGAAAGCGGCCGTATTGCAGCGTCAGCAGGCGCTCTGGGGCAGTGGCCGGATCGTCGTTGGGATCGGCCACCAGAATCGAGTTGCCCCGGGCGCCATAGGCCAGCAGCGTGGTGCCCAGTTCGCCGCCGGCCACGCTGGCGTTGACCAACTGCGGCTCGCCGGTGACCGCCAGCGCCAGCTTGAGATCATAAAAGGTGATCTGATCGATGGTAAAGCGCGGGCTGCGCACGTGAAAGCTGCCCGCCAGCTCGCGGGTGAGCTCATACAGCGGGTCATAACTGCGGCCCTGGCGCGCCCGATCGTGCACCTGCTGCAGCGCCGTGACGATGGCCAGCCCCTGGGCGTCATCCTGCCAGATCATGGGGTCGGCAACGCCCTCGCCCGGTCCGGCGGCATAGCGCGTGGCCGCCGCCGGCGCTTCCGGCTGCGTCTCCGCATCCAGCGCGGCCATCAGGGCCCCCGCGCTCATCCCCCAGGCCAGATCCACCGGCGCGCCCCAGGTGGCCGTGTTGGCAAAGGGCCACATGTCCTCACGAGGATCGAAGGAGGTGCTCACCTCCAGCGCCTCGAGAGGCTCGTAGGGATGGGAGGTAACCACGATCTGATGCAGCGTGCGGGCGGCGATGTTGACGGTGGACTTTTCGATCTGGATCACGGGCAGCGGCTCGAGCTCGCCGGTGGCCTCGTCCCAGGCCCATGCGGCGGGAAAGTGCCGCCAGTACATGTACACGGGGATCTTCAAGATCACCCCGGCCTCGGCCACCTGCCCGCCATTGTCGATCTGGATCAGCGGCGAGAGCAGCACCATGCCCGAGTCATCGCTGTCGCGGGCGATGGGCCGATAGGAGACGGAATAAGTGACGGGGCCATCATGCGAGCCGGCGGGCACCTCCAGCTCGAGCCCGTCCAGCGGGTCGCCCAGGCGATCCACCAGCAGCCAGCCGCCCTTTTCCGGCACCACCTGGGTGAGGATAGGCACCCGCTCGCCCAGCTTCAGATGCAGGTGCACCCCGCCGGGCTCGCCGTTGCTCTCGCCCAGGCGCGCTGGAGAATCGGGCGCGCCGCAGCCGGCCAGCAACAGCGCCCACACACAGAACAGGCTCACGCAGCGGCGCAGCCTGCGCATCCAGCCGCAGGTTCCACGAAAGGCACTCATCAGGGGTTTGGTCATGGTTTGACCGCCCGCGTGGCGATGAACCAGGGGAAAAAGCGTTCCAACACCGGGCTCACATCCTCCGTCCAACGATCTTCGAGCATGGCGGTGAGGTGCAGTCCTGCGGCGCACTGCCCGCCGATGAGATCCTCCAGGGTGTGGCTGAATTCCAGCGCCTCGCCCTCAGCCACCAGCGCCTCCAGCCGCTCGGGAGGCAGGCTCTCCAGGTCGGAATAGGGCAGGGGATGAGCCACCACCAGCTCGCCGCGCTCCCAGAGGGCCTGCTGGTCAAAGACGTACGTGACGGGGTTGTTGAACCCCGCCAGCAGCACGCCACCGGAACGCAGCACCCGGGCGCACTCGCTCCACACCGGGCGCACGGCCTGCGCATAGCAGTTGGATACGGGGTGAAAGATCAGGTCAAAGCTGTCATCGGCCAGGGCGTGCAGATCGGCCATGTCGCCCTGCAGTGTGGTGATGCTGAGGTGCTCGCGCTGGGCCACCTCGCGATCACGGGCCAGCTGGGCCGGCGAGGCATCCACAGTGGTAACGCGGGCGCCGGCAGCGGCCAGCACGGGCCCCTGCTGCCCCCCACCGGAGGCCAGGCAGAGCACGTCGGCGCCTTCCAGCGGCGGATACCAGTGGGCCGGCACGAAACGCGAGGGGGTAAGCAGGAGGTGCACGGCGCCACGGCGGGCGGCGGCGATCACCTCCGGACTGACGGGGACGGTCCAGGGATTGCCCTGGGCCACGCGCCGATCCCAGGCATCGGCGTTGATGCGCAACACATCCATGCCTTCAGGCTCCTTTCGCCCGCAGGGTTGGAACCACGGCGCGGGTCGAAAGGAGCCCGGGCGTGTCTAGTCCTGAGGACTGGCGATCTGTTCCAGGGTGAGGATGGCCTCACCACCCTCATCATACAGCGTGAGGGTATCACCCGCCAACTGGAAGCGAACGACGCGCTGCAGCAGATCGAGATAGGTCTCCTCGGCCTGCATGGCGGGCTCGGGGCCGGCCATCAGCGTGGTGATCACGTCACCCACCTGAAAGGCATCCCCGGGGCCCAGGGTGAGCTCGCTGCTGTACTGGTTGACGCCGCTGCGGCCGGTGATGCTGCCCTCGGCGAACCGGGCGGTGATCTCTACATCGGCGGGGATGGCGGTTGGGGCACTCCAGCCGGTTACCCTCCAGTCGCCGCTCAGCGTGGCGGTGCGCCCACCACAGCCCAGCAGGGCCACCATCACCAGCGCCAGACCCAACAGCCACAACTTGGCCTGCACTCTCATACCGATAGCTCCTCTCTGCAGATGCTGGCGGGGCAGCGCCCCGCCTCGCCAGATAGACGCCCCTCAGGGGGAGATTGTTCCGATGGTTGACGGGTGAGGCAGGGGCAAGTATCGTCACCACAGTCTCCCCCAACCAGCGCGACCGTAGCTGTCGTACCCTCGTGTCATACTATCCCAAAGCACTCTGGAGGCAGCCATGACCTATGCTCACTCTGCAAACGCGTTGGGTGTTCGGCACACCTTGGAAGCTCATCTGGAAGGGGTCGCCGAACTGACGGCCTCCTTTGCCGAGGCGCTCGGTGCTTCCGAGCTGGGGTACTACCTGGGCAGGTGGCACGATCTCGGCAAGGCCAGTAAGGCCTTTCAGCAGTACCTGCTGGATTCCGAGGCAGGCCGCCGCCCCCGGCGCGGCCCGGATCACAAGGCCGCTGGCGCTCTGCTGGCGCAAGGCACGCTGGGTCCATTAGCAATGGTGCTCCAAGGGCACCACGGAGGCTTGACCTCCATCGCGGACTATGAGGCGTGGCTTGCCGAACGGCAACGGGCAGCGGAGGAGACGCTGCAGGCCACCAAACAGAGCGGCTTGTGCGTCACACCCGCCTCGATGCCCGCGTTGCCTGCCGCCATGCAAGGGTCGGACTATCTCTCGGGCGAGTTCTTTGTGCGCATGCTGTTCTCCGCCCTGGTGGACGCGGACTACTTGGACACGGCTCGGCATTTCAATCCGGCACAGCTGGACCAGCTCCCCGACACACCGTCACTGGAAGAGCTCTGGCACCGGTATCTCCAAGCGCAGGAGGGGCTCAGCGGCAAGGGTGAGGGCATCGTCAATCGGGTACGACACGAGGTGTACCAATGCTGCATCGCGGCTGCCGCCGGGCCCACCGGGCTGTACCGCCTGGCGGTGCCCACCGGAGGCGGCAAGACGCGCTCGGCGTTGGGCTTTGCGCTGGCGCATGCACTGCGACACAACCTGAGGAGGATCGTGGTGGCGGTGCCTTTCTTGAGCATTACCGATCAAACCGCCCAAGTCTACCGGAGCATCTTGGAAACCGACGACCGTCCAGTAGTGCTCGAACATCATAGCGCAACCAACCTGGAGGAGATCGAGGCCGACACGGGAGATTGGGCGCGCCTTGCAGCAGAAAATTGGGATGCCCCGGTTATCATCACCACCACAGTGCAGCTGCTGGAGAGTCTCTTTGCCGCCGGGCCCCAACGGGCGCGCAAGATCCATCGCCTGGCGCAAAGCGTGATTATCCTGGACGAAGTTCAAGCGTTGCCGGTGCACCTGCTCGAGCCGATTCTGGATGTGCTGAGGCGCCTCGCAAAAGAATATGGCACCACGGTGGTCCTCAGTACGGCCACGCAGCCTGCCTTTGACCTGATACCGGGCTTTGCCGATGCCACCATGGTGGACATGGTGCCCAACGCCCGAGAGCACTATGCGGCGCTCAAGCGCGTGCGCTATGAGATGGCCGGCGACCGCACGTGGGAAGAGATCGCCGACGAGATGGCGGAACAGCACCAGGCCATGGCCATTGTGAACACCAAGTCAGACGCCATGACGCTGCTGGACGCCCTGAACGCCCGCGGTGAGCATGCCATGCACCTCTCCACGCAACTTTGTGGCGCCCACCGCAAGGCCGTTCTGATCGAGCTCAAGGATCGGCTGAGCAGCGGTGAGCGTTGCCTGCTGGTAACCACGCAGGTGGTTGAGGCAGGGGTGGATATTGACTTTCCGGTAGTCTTTCGGGCGATGGCTCCGCTGGACAGCATCATCCAAGCCGCGGGGCGCTGCAACCGCGAGAACCGACGCGCCGAGGGTCGCGTGGTCGTCTTTGAACCCGTGGATGGGCATACCCCGCCAGGCTTTTACAAGATGGCGACCGGATCGGCACGAGCCACACTGGCACAGGGGGTCGATCTGGACACACTGGAAGGCACCCGTGGCTACTATGAGAAGCTGTATCAGTACGCCGATACCGACTCTCAGCGCATCCAGCCCGACCGCCGCGCCCTGGACTTTGCTCGAGTGGATGAGAAATTCCACATCATCGATAGCGCGACCGTACCTGTCGTTATCACCAACTATGATGATAATAAGGAGGCTGAGGAAATTCTGGATCAGCTGGAAAGGAGGAGCGCCGAATCGCGCAAATTATTGCGAAGGCTTCAACCGTACATCGTGGGAGTGTATGCGCGAGCCCTGGAGGAATTTCGCCAAAAGGGCCTGGTGACAGAAGTGATGGAGGGAGTGTATCGTTGGTTTGGGCAGTACGATCCGATCCGCGGGCTGGTGGCCAAGTTCGGCAGTGCCGAGGAGTCGGTGTATTAGGAGGTAATCTATGGACCAAGTGCCGTTGATGGTCCGGGTGGAGGGCGAGTACGCCTGCTTCACACGCCCGGAAATGAAGGTCGAGAGAGTCAGCTATCCTGTGCCGACTCCCTCCGCCGCGAGAGGGATTCTGGAGGCCATTTTTTGGAAGCCAGAATTCCACTGGGTGGTGCACGAGACGCGAGTGCTCAAGCCCATCCGGTACGCCTCCCTGTTGCGTAACGAGGTCAAGAGCAAGGCCACCTACTCGAGCATCCAAAGATGGGAGGCCACGAACGACAGCTTTGTGGCCGCAGCAGACCGGACACAGCGCCATACCGTCGCGCTGTTCGATGTGGCCTATGTCATCCTGGCGTCGGTGGTGCTACACCCCCACGCCAACGCCGAGGCAGCCAAGTACCGCGACCAATTCCGCCGTCGCGCAGAGCAGGGCCGGTGCTTTATGCAGCCTTACCTGGGCTGCCGCGAGTTCTCTGCTTACTTTTCGCCGCCCAATGCCGATGAGGCGCCCATCGCCGAGAGCATGGACCTGGGCCCGATGCTGTACGACCTGGACTATCGCGATCCGCAGCGCAACGTCCCGGTATTCTTTGAGGCGAAACTGGACCGCGGGATCATCCGCTATCCAACGCCGGAGGAGGTGGGACTGTGTTCCTGAGACGCCTGGTTGAGCTGTCGGAGCGACCGGGCTACGAGTCGCCCCCACGAGGCTATGCGCCCAAGCCCATCCGGTACATCATCGAGCTGGATGAAGCGGGCAGACCGCTCACCCCACATCTGACAGATACCGCAGACGCGAAGGACCGCAATCTTCAGCGCGGGCACGAGAGGCTGTCGCCAACGCTACGTCGCGGCAGCACACCGCGCGCTTTGCTGCTGGCGGACAATGGCACATATGTGCTCGGATTGGCAGCAGAGGGCCGCACTGAGGACTCTAGCTATGTCCGGGAGAGACACGCCGCCTTCCGCGAGTTGATTGACGAGTGTGCCCGCGCTACCGACGACCCTGACGTTCGAGCGGTCGCAGCCTTTTATGCGAGCGGGGCT
>JAAYED010000111.1 GCA_012728955.1 Chloroflexota bacterium | reverse complement strand
GGTGGGCCGCAGGCCCACGGGTGGCAGCTTTGACACCGTCGGGTGCGGGCTATAAGCCCGCGGTCCAAAGGAGGAGCTACGTTTGGCGAACGATAGGGAGGGTCGGGCTCTGCCCGACCAGGTCAGCCATAGCGATGTTCTCATCGCCGCTGACCCTCCAAGAGAGGAGGGGCGGGGGCGCGCGGCACTCGGAAGCGGGCGCTGAGTACAGCGCTGTACTCCGCGGTGGGCCGCTGGCCCACGCAATGACCGTACGGGTGTGCTGTGGATACATGTAGGTGCGGGCTATAAGCCCGCGGTCCGTCTAAGGGGAACCTGACGGCGCCTGGCGGCGTCCTACAGGTAGTCACGTCAAGCGGAACGCTGGCGTATATCATTCCTAAAGGAGATCGATCGTCTTGCGTTACACCTCTTACCTGCTTTTGTCCTCCCTGCTGCTTTTGGCCGTCCTTTTGGCCGGCTGTGTGCCTGACAGCACACCCGCCGGTGTCACAGAACCTACGCCTTGGCCCACAATTGGGCTGGAGGGCACCGAGTGGCTGCTCACCGCTGTGGCGGGCGTCGCTCCGCTGGCCGACGTCGCCCCGGTGGCCGGCACGGCGCCCACGCTGGCGTTTCATCCCGACAACTACCTCGAGGCCAACTCGGGATGCAACTATCTCGGCGTGGACTATGCCACCGAGGGCAATGCTTTCACCCTGGCCGAGATCCACCGCACTGCGTTCGATTGCGCCGAGCCTGCGGGCGTTGCTGATCAGGATGTCGCTTTTTTCGAGGCTTTTGGGCGGATCGCCGCCTATGGCGCCACCCAGGACGTGCTGGTGTTCCAGGATGCCGACGGCACGACCCTGCTCGAGTATGCCCGCAAGCGCCCGCCCGCAGTGGATGCGGCACTGGTGGATACCGAGTGGGTGCTGACTGCGATCTACGGCCAGCCGCCGCTGGAGGGTACGCGCATTACCCTGAATCTGGGCGCGGAGCACTATGGCGGGCTCGCCGGGTGCAACAGCTATGGCGGCACGTACGTCGCGGCCAGCCATGGGGCGCTGACCCTGGGCGAGATCGCTGTGACGGCGATGCTGTGCACGGAACCGGAGGGTGTCATGGAGCAGGAGGGCGCCTACACCCAGGCGCTGGGGCAAGCGGCGGGTTACCGAGTGAGCGGCGATACCCTCGAGATCCTGGACGCTGCTGGCGAGGTGGTGCTGGCCTACAGCCGGCAACCCACCTACGACACCGATCCAGCGGCGCTGATCGGCACCGCCTGGCAGGCGACGCCCGTGGACGGCGAAGTGCTGGATGTGGACGCGCCCTTGACGCTGGTCTTTTACCGCGAGGGCATCCTGGGCGGGCATGCTGGCTGCCGCGACTATGTGGGGTCCTATACCATGACAGGAGACAATCTTGCCCTGGTGTACATGGCGATGCTCGATCCGGGCTGCGACACAGATGCGCTGGCGGGAGAGGGAACGCTGCTGAATGTGCTGACCGATAGCGCGGCCGTCGAGTTGGATGGCGAGCGCCTGGTTCTGCACGGCGAGCACGGGGGCAAAGGGACGCTGGAGGCCATGGATCCCGAGGATGCGCAACCGGTGGATGGCACCCTCTGGTCCTTTCTGG
>JAAYED010000110.1 GCA_012728955.1 Chloroflexota bacterium | reverse complement strand
CTCGAGATCGCCGGTGATGCGGGTCTGTTGAGCCTGGACAGCGCCCAGTCCACCGCGATTGTGGTGGAAGCAGGCTGTGCCGAAAGGGATCCCTTTGGACCTGCTGGTACCCTGCCCTTGGAGCTGGAACAGTGGGCGCACCGCATCCGCACTGGGGAGCCGCCGGTCGCTCCGCAACACGAATCCCGTTCCCTCTGCCTGGCATTGGCTGCCTTCAAGTCGGCTGCTTGCAGCAAGGTGGTGACATTATGATACGCTCCGGCATGGCCATCGGCGTGTGGAGCCTTGAGCACATGCACGCGCAGAGCTATCTGTCTGCCCTGACCCGACGACAGGACCTGCGTGAGGTGCGCCTGTATGACAGCACGCAGCCCGAGTTGGTGGCGCGCTTGGCCGCTGAACTGCCGCTGAGGGTGGTGAGCTCCGAGCAGGAACTGCTGGATGGTCTGGATGGGGTGATCATCACCTCGGCCAATGCCTCGCACCGTGAGATGGCTCTGCAGGCAGCGGAGGCCGGGGTGCCCGCGCTGGTGGAAAAGCCCATCGCCACCACCGTAGAGGATGCCCAAACCATGGTGGAGGCCTTCCAGCGCGCCGGCCTGGTGCTGGGCACCGCCTTTCCCTGCCCGTTCAGCCCCGCTTTCTGCGAGTTGCTGAGCCTCAAGCGTGCCGGCGCTCTGGGCGACCTGCTTGCCATCAGGGCCACCAACCGGGGTTCCATGCCCGGCGGCTTTTTCATCGAGCTGGAGCGCTCCGGCGGCGGCGCCGTGATCGACCATACGGTCCACGTGGCGGACCTGTTGCGCCGGCTCACCGGCTCCAACCCCACGAGGGTTTACGCCGAGGTCGGCCATGGCCTCTACCATCAGTCGTGGGACGACTCGGCCCTGCTTAGCATCGAGATGGGCGACGGCAGCTTTGCTACGCTGGACTGCAGCTGGAGCAGGCCTCGCAGCTATCCCACCTGGGGGGACGTCAACTTGAGGGTGATCGGCTCGCGGACCACCGCCGAGGTCCGCCTGTTCGACGAGCACCTGACGCACTATCCCTGGGAGGCCACCCCCGCCCGCTGGGTCAGCTGGGGCACCGATTTGGATGCCGCCATGATCGATGACTTTATGCTTGCGGTGCGCAACGGGGGCGTGCCGAGAAGCACCGGAGAGGATGGCCTCTGGGCCCTGCGCGTGGCACTGGCGGCCTACCAATCCGCCCGCACGGGCGCCCCCGTCACCCTTGATTAGGCGACCACACCACAATTGCACTGGGAGAAAGACGATGCAAGACCTCCGCGGTGGACCGCTCAGCTATGCTCCGCCCCTCACGGCTCGGGAGCGCTTTCGGCGCACGATGCACTATCAACAGGTGGACTATATTTCGCACCTCGAGTTTGGCTACTGGACCGAGCTCAAAGAGGACTGGATGCGTGAAGGGCACCTGCCCGTATCCATGCGCCAGCCCGACGGTACGATACCCGATCGGCTGGTCGAAGAGTTCTTTGGTGTGGAACAGTTTGAACACTTGAGCGCCCGCCTTACGGCCATGCCGCTTCGCGAGACCCAGATCCTCGAAAAGACCGAGAACACTGTCACCTACCGTGACGGAATCGGTGTGCTGCGCCAGGACAAGTCTTCAGGCACCGAGACCATCCCGCATTTTCTCGAGTTCCCCATCCGCGATCGCGCCAGCTGGGAGGCCTTTCGCGACGAGTTTCTCGACCCTGCCTGGCCCGGCCGTCGCTATGGAGCCGCCGAGCTCGCCGGGCTCGAGCAGATGACGCGCCAGTCCACCAACCCCGTGGTCACTGACCTGGGATCCTACATCGGTCGCATCCGCGACTGGGTGGGCTTTGAGTCGCTGGCCCTGATGTCGGTGGACAACCCCGACCTGGTGGAAGAGATGGTGGCCCATCAGGCGACGCTGGCCCTCACCCTCATGCCGCAGGTGTTGGAGAGGGGCTTTATTGACGCTGCCGGCGGCTGGGAGGACATCGCCTTTAACAGCGGGCCGCTGCTGAGCCCGCGCTTTTTCGTCGAGCGCATCATGCCGCACATGGCCCCCGTCACCAGGCTGCTGCGGGAGCACGGCATCGATGTCATCTGGACCGATTGTGACGGCAACATCCTGAAACTGATCCCGCTCTGGCTGGGTGTGGGCGTCAACTGCATGTTCCCACTGGAGGTCCATCCCGGCAACGACCCGGTGGCCCTCAAGCAACAGTACGGCCGCGATCTGCTGATCCGCGGAGGCTTTGACAAGTTCGCGCTGTGGCAGGGGCGTGAGGCGGTGCTGGCGGAGCTCAGGCGCATCGAGCCCATGGTGCTGGCGGGCGGCTATATCCCGCATGTGGACCACCGCTGCCCGGCATTGGTCCCCTGGGACACCTACTGCTACTATGTCTGGGAAAAGTGTCACATGTTGGGCTGGCCTGAAGACATGATCAAGGCCTTTCCCTTTTACCAGCACTGGCAGGGACGCTGAGCCCTGCACGGCATTCAGCGCATAACACCTTCGGAGATGGTATGGAGATCACCTGGTATGGCGGCGCCTGCTTTCGCATGCGTGGCAAGGGCGCCGCTCTGATAACCGATCCTTTTGCCCCAGAGGAGGGCTTTCGACTCCCTCGCCTCTCGGCAGACATTGTGACCATCAGTCATGATGCACCGTCGGCCAACTATGCCCGCGCGGTGCGAGACAACCCATACGTGGTGCGCGGTCCAGGCGAATACGAGGTCAGCGGCATTTTTGTGCTGGGCGTGGCGTGCCACGCCAGCGACGCGCCCAGTGTGGAGGGCACGCCCAACACAGCCTATCTCATCGAGATCGAGGATGTGGTGGTGTGCCATCTGGGGGATCTCAATGTGGTTCCGACCCAGGAGCAGATCGAGGAGCTGGACGGGATCGACGTGCTCCTCCTGCCTGTAGGCGGAGGCGATGTGCTTACGGCCACCCGGGCGGCCGAAGTGGTCAACCTCATCGAGCCCAAGGTGGTCATCCCCATGCGTTATCGGCTGCCCGATTTGGATCGCCAGCGGGCCACAGTGACGCGCTTTCTCACCGAAATGGAGACGCGCGACGCCGAACCGCAGGAGCTGTTGCGCATCACTGCCTCCCAGCTGGGCGAGGACACACAGGTTTGCGTGCTGGCCCCGCGACGGTGACCTCTCCACGAGATTCGAGCATGGGTCCGGCTGCTGTGCCCCTGCGACAGTATGTGGTTCACATCACCTGGGCAGGCAACGCAGCCTTGCGCCCGGCAGAGTACGTGGGGCTGGGCATACCGGCCTCTGAACTGCGTGACTGGCTGGACGGGGCCACCCTGCTGCTGCGCATCCGGCCACGCACGGTTGCCGGTGCACAGACGCTGGAGCGCTTTCGCAACCTCTGCGCCAGGCAGGCACGCACCGGCGATCACGTGCAACCGCTGGTGCTGCAGATCTCGCAGGGGACGCTCAAGGCTCTCATTCTGCGGCTGCGGCAGGGTCCCCTCGCGGAGGACCGCCAGCTGGGCGAGGAGCTGGCCGCCGCTCTGCGGGCGGTGAGCGAACCGCTCCCTTTTTCCACACGTATCGGCGGGCGCACCTTTGCCTGGGGCCAGCGTACCTGGGTCATGGGCATTATCAACCTCACCCCCGACTCTTTCTCGGGGGATGGCCTCCTGCGCGCCGGCCAGGATCCGGCCAGCGTGGCAGAGCGCGCTGCGGAGCGTGCGCTGCAGTTTGAGCAGAGTGGCGCCGACATCCTGGACCTCGGCGCCGAGTCCACCCGTCCCGGGGCTGCGGGCGTCTCCGCTCAGGTGGAGATGGAGCGGCTGTTGCCTGCCCTGCGCGCCATTCGGGCCCGTACCGCCCTGCCCATCTCGGTGGATACCAGCAAGGCGGAGGTAGCCCGGGAAGCCCTCGCGGCCGGGGCCGACCTGATCAATGACGTCACCGGATTGCAGGGTGATCCCGCCATGAGCGAGACGGTGCGCCGCGCCGGCTGCCCGGCGGTGCTCATGCACAACCGCAGCCGCGGGCGTGTACTCAGGGATGCACGGCTGGGCGGGCACTATGTCACTGCCCCTTATGACGACTTGATCCTGGACGTGCTGGAGCAAACTGCCGCTCTGCTCGATGCCGCCCTGGCGGCAGGCATCCGCCGGGAACAGCTCATCCTCGATCCTGGGCTGGGTTTTGGCAAGACCGTGCGGCAGAACCTGGCCCTCTCCAGCTGGACGCAGGCGCTGCGGGCACTGGGCCAGCCGATCCTCTTTGGCTCGTCGCACAAGTCTTTCCTGGGGCAGGTGCTGCGGCTGCCTCCCGACCAGCGCATGCAAGCCAGCCTGGCCTCAGTGGCCGCAGCGGTGGCCTCCGGCGCTGCCGATATCATCCGCGTGCATGACGTGGCCGCTGCGGTAGAGACCGTCCGTCTCGTCGATGCCCTGCGGTCCGCCAGCCTCGGCTCCCCTCGCATGGGAGGCCGCTAGTCTGCCATGCCGCTGGTATACCTTGGGTTGGGCAGCAATCTTGGCGATCGACAAGCCGCTCTGGATGGAGCTTGTGCCCAGCTGCAGGCAGCGCACTGCCCTGTGCTGCGGCGCTCCCGCAACTATGAGACAGAGCCCTGGGGCGTGCTGGACCAGCCACGGTTTCTCAATGCCGCCTGCCTGATCGAGGTACCGCTGGCACCGCACGCACTGCTCCATCTGCTCAAAGATATCGAGCGCACACTGGGACGTACACCCACACGGCGCAACGGCCCCCGGGTGATCGACCTGGACATCCTGCTGTATGACGGCATCCAGATAGCCACAGAAGAGCTCACCATCCCCCATCCGGGGATGCTCCAGCGCAGCACCGTGCTGGTCCCTCTGGCCGAGATCGCCGCCTCCGTGCTGCACCCGGTAACGGGCCGCAGCGTAGCGGATCACCTGGCGGCCCTGGGAACCATTACCGGCGTGGCGCCATATCCCCCCGGTCTGCAGGAGCTCCGTTGACCGGGTGAGGAGCAAGAGGGGACTGCGCAGCACAGGTGGGTCCCTTTACCGAGCTGATGAACCCTCTGCGCAGCCTTGTGGTACACTGGTGGCCAAACCGAGCAATGAGGGCGGCGGCATGCGCATCCTGCACGTCTACAAGGACTATTATCCCGTACTGGGCGGCATCGAGAACCATGTGCGCCTCCTCGCCGAGCGGCAGGCACGTGCCGGCCATGAGGTGACGGTGCTGGTGACCAACCCCGGTCCGCGCACCGTGAGCATGCAGATGGCGGGCGTGCAGATCATCAAGGCGGGGCGCCTGGCTCGCGTCGCCTCCACGCCGCTCAGCCTGTCACTCCCCTGGCGCCTGGCCCGCCAACGGCCTGACATCACTCACCTGCACTTTCCCTATCCACCGGCTGAGCTGGCGCAGCTGCCTCACCTGGGAGCTCGTCCCACGGTGCTCAGTTATCACAGCGATGTGGTGCGGCAGCAGCGCATCCTGCGCTTTTACCGACCACTGATGATGCAGGTGCTGCAGCGGGTCGATCGGGTATTGGTGGCATCGCCCAACTATCTCGCCAGCTCGCCCACCCTGCAGCAGGTGCGCCAGCGCTGCACGGTGATCCCTTATGGTATCGATCAGCGTCCCTTCAAGAGCGTGTCCGCCGCACAGGTGCAGCGCCTCCGCGAGCGCCATGGGGAGGGGCCCTGGGTACTCTTTGTGGGGGTGCTGCGCTACTACAAGGGCCTGCATTACTTGCTGGAGGCGCTGCCTCAAATGCCCGGTCGCCTGATGCTGGTGGGTGAGGGGCCCGAGGGCCCGGCGCTGCGGCGGCAGGTGCAGGCCACCGGCCTGGAGGATCGGGTAGTGTTTGCCGGCGCCGTGCCGGACGAGGAGTTGCCCGCCTACTATGCCCTGGCAGACGTCTTTTGTCTTCCAGCCAGCGAGCGCAGCGAGGCATTCGGCCTGGTGCAGGTGGAAGCGCTGGCCTCTGGCCTGCCCATTGTCTCCACCGAGCTGGGCACCGGCACCAGTTACGTCAACCAGGATGGCCAGTCGGGGCTGGTGGTTCCGCCGCGCGATGCCGCCGCCCTCGCGCGTGCGCTGACCCTCCTGTTGGAGGACGGGGCGTTGCGCCAGCGCCTGGCGGTGGGTGCGGCCGCCCGGGCCGCCGCCTTTGAGGCTGAGCGCATGGTTGCCGAGATGGACGAGGTCTACTCTGCGGTGCTGGCTGCTCGTGCGCGGGGGCGGGCGAGGTGAACACAATACGCCCTGCGCATTGGCTCACGGAGCGGGCATGAGCGAGCGCCTGCGTATCAGCATCGCGCAAGTGCTGGAGCAGCTCTGGCTGCTGGCCATGGTGGTGCTGCCCCTCTTTTTTAACGTGCACTCTTTTCGCGTGTTCGAGCCGGACAAGATCGCCATTTTTCGCAGCCTGGCGACACTCATGGCCCTGTTGGCAGCGCTCTCGATGCTCACGGACGCCAGCGCCGGCAGGCTGCACACTCTGGCCCAGCGGCTGCGACGCTCCCTGCGCAACCCGGTACTGGTATCGGCGTTGGCCGTGGCGCTGGCGTCGGTGCTGGCCTCGTTCTGGTCCATCCATCCGCATTCCAGCTGGTGGGGCTCTTATCAGCGCCTGCAGGGCACCTTTTCCACCCTGAGCTATCTCGTCCTGTTCCTGTGCGTGTGGCGCTGGCTGCGCAACCGGGCCCAGGCGGAGCGCCTGGTCACCATAGTGCTGCTCACCAGCCTCCCCATCGTGCTCTATGGCATCGCCCAGCATCACGGGCTGGATCCGCTGCCCTGGGAGGGCGATGTCACGCAACGCGTGGTTTCCACGCTCGGCAATGCCATCTTCCTGGGGGCCTGGCTGGTGATGGTCATTCCGCTGACGCTGGCTCGCTGCATCAGCGAGTGTCGCGCCATCGCCTCCCAAGTCCACAGCAGAGTTCTCTGGTCTGCGATTGGGGTGCTGGGCCTGCTGCAGCTGGCGGCCTGGCTCTGGCTTCCCTTTGGCTGGGCAGCGGCGCTGATGGTGACATTGCTGCTGTTCGCCGCTGGCGGCGCACGCCTGTCGGGTCTGCCTGTAAAGAGGGCAGCATGGGCGGCCTTTTCGGCGGTGCTGACAGCCAGCCAGATGGCAGCCCTCTTGTACAGCGGCAGCCGCGGTCCCCAGGTGGGCCTGCTGGCGGGCCTTGCCTCGATGGCGCTGCTGGGCGTGGGTTTGGTCCACAGCGTGAAACTGGCCAGGGCATCGGTGATCCTGGTGCTGGCTCTCGTAGCGCTGCTGATCATCGTGAACCTTCCCGCCTCGCCGCTGGCGGGAGTGCGTGAGCTGCCCTACGTGGGCAGACTGGCGCGCCTGCTGGAGACCGATCGGGGAACCGGCCGTGTGCGTACTCTGATCTGGGAGGGAGCTCTGGATCTTCTCGCCTCCGATCCGTTGCGCGCAGCCATCGGCAATGGTCCCGAGACCATGGCCCTGGCCTACAGCCCCTGGTATCCCGCTGCGTTGAGCCAGGTCGAGTCGCGCAGCGCTATCCCGGACCGTGCCCACAATGAGACGCTGGACCTGCTGATCACTACCGGCCTGCCAGGGTTGTTAGCCTGGTACGGGCTGTTCCTCTCGCTGTTGACTCTGGGCTTGCGGCGCCTGGGACTGCTGGAGGGGCGCCGCGCCACTACAGGCTTTTTTGCTCTCTCGCTGGGCGGCGGTCTGCTGGCTGTTGGACTGGTGACCTGGCTGGACGGTTCGCTTCGCCTGGCCGGGGTGGCACTTCCGCTGGGCGTGCTGATGGCCGCGGCTGCGCGGGTGGCAACGGTGGCGCTGCGCGGTGGAGCGGCACCAACCGCGGCGTCGCCCTGGCAGAGGCTGCTTCTGGTCGCCGTGCTGGGCGCGCTGGCGGCGCACTGGATCGAGATCTCGGTGGGCATCGCCATCGGCGCAACGCGCGCCCTGTTCTGGGCACTGGCAGGCCTGCTGGCAGGCGTGCTGACTGCTCCGTCGGCCGAATCCCGAGTCGAGGCGGAAGGCGCAAGCGTGCCCGTGCTGGCCAGGCCGGTCAAGGCTGCCGGAAAAGGCCGGGGACACCGCACGAGCGTCTCCGTCTCCCAAGTAAGCCCGTGGACAAGCACGGTGCTGCGGGTGCAGCCCCTTGTCGCGATTGCACTGATCCTGTGGTGGGACCTTGGTGCCAGCGGAAGCCTGGGTGCTCGGGCGAGCGAGTGGGGCAGCACGCTGCTGTGGATCGCCCTGCCCACCGCAATGGGGCTCTTGCTGGCGCTCCTGACCGACGCCAGCGCTGACCAGGCGCCGTTCACAGCCTCTCCCAACTACTGGCGGAACACCGTTCTCTGCTGCGCGCTACCACTGCTGCTGTTTGCGCTCCTCACGACACTGTTGCCCGACACCGATCAGGCCGCCGGCTGGCGGCTGTTGGCCCTGCTGGCTCTGTTGGTCCTGCCATCGCCACTGGCCATCCTGCTGTCCAGGGGAGCTTCACCTGGCGTGGCCACGTCTCCAGAGCGGAGACGTCCGGCCTTGGCAGCCCCCCTTCTCGTGGCGGTGCTGGTGCTGGCGGTGCGCGCAAACGCACGGTCCGTGGCTGCCGACATGGTCTACAAGCAGGGCTTGATGTATGATAGGGCGCAGAGCTGGGCGCAGGCGGCCATCGCCTGTGAGCGTGCGATAGCGCTGGCCCCCAGCGAGGATTATTACCAGTTATTCGCCGGCCGTGCGCGGCTGGAGCAGGCACGCTCCGCCAGCGTCGGTACCGAGGACCTGTTCGCCCAGGCCATCGCCCATCTGGAGGCCGCCCAGGCGCTCTCGCCGCTGAACGCCGACCATCCCGCCAACCTGGCGCGGGCATTTCGGAGCTGGGCCACCTCCGGCGGAGCAGCTGAGGCACAGAGCTATCTGCAGCGGGCACTGGCCCAGTACGACAGCGCCATCGCTCTGCGTCCGCACAGCGCAGTGTTGTTGAACGAGGCGGGAGGCACCGCAGCCCTGCTGGGCGATCAACAGCGCGCTGCCAACTACTATCGGCGTTCTCTGGCGGTGGACGCCACCTTTGTGGACACCTGGCTCTTGCTGGGGGACCTGAGCCGCCAAGCGCAGGATTGGCCAGCGGCGCTCGACGCCTATCGACAGGCAGCCACTCTGGCGCCCGAGGCTGTGGCGGTGCAATCGCGCTTGGGGTATGTGCTGGCGCAGATGGATGATTGGCAGGGCGCCCGCGCCGCCTGGCTGCTGGTTCTGGCGCAAGAGCCACAGGATGTGGCCACCCTGCGCAACCTGGCCTATGCCAGCGCTGCCCTGGGCGAAGGCCAGATGGCGCTGGACTATGTGGATCGCGCGTTGCTGGCAGCGCCCTCAGAGCAGAGGCAAGGTCTTCTGGCGCTGAGGGCACAATTGGCCGACAAGATCAAGTGACGCCGTGAGAGGAGCTCTTTGGCACAATATCTGCTGATCGTCCTGTCGGCGTTCATCGTCGCAGCCAGCGCCACCCCGTTGATGCGCAAGGTGGCATTCAAGATCGGCATCCTGGATCTGCCGTCCGCGCGCAAGGTGCACAGCCGTCCCATGCCTCTGACCGGCGGAGTGGCCATCTTTGTGGCCTTTATCGGCTCACTGCTCCTTCTGGGCGATCGCAGCTATGTCCGCGAGGTGATCGGTATTCTGGTAGGTGCCACAATCTGCTCCTTTATGGGGCTGTGGGACGACAAGAGCTCGCTGCGCCCCCGGGCCAAGCTCCTGGTGCAGCTGCTGGCCGCCGGAATTCTGGTCATTTCAGGCGTGGCCATCCAGCTTCCCTGGCTCAAGGCTTTTAACATCGTGGTGACTCTGTTTTGGATCGTGGGGATCACCAACGCCATGAACCTGCTGGACAACATGGATGGTCTGGCAGGTGGTGTGGCCACCATCGCCTCGGCCTTTTTTCTGCTGTTGGCTGCCATGAACGGTCAGTATCTGGTGGGTGCCTTGGCGGCGGCCGTGATGGGTGCTTGCGTGGGCTTTTTGCTCTATAACCTGAACCCCGCCCGCATTTTCATGGGGGACAGCGGGGCGCTGTTCCTGGGCTTTGTCCTCTCCGCCCTGGCGATCAAGCTCCGCTTTCCGGGGCTCTCCACCAGCGTGTCCTGGCTGATCCCGCTGGTGGTGCTGGGCGTGCCGGTTTTCGACACCACTTTGGTCACCATTTCCCGGCTGCGAAGGGGACTGAATCCCCTCACCACACCAGGGCGCGACCACCTCTCCCATCGCCTCGTCGCCTATGGGCTCTCACCACGGGAGGCGGTGCTGGTGATCTACCTGATGTGCGGAGCCCTCGGAGTGGTGGCCATGTTCCTGATGCAGGCCAGCCCGAGGCTCTCCTATGCCATCGCCATCGCCCTGGTGCTGGCGCTGGGAGCCCTGATCTGGAGGTTGGAGAGAGATTTCGTACGACGCAACCAGGCACCCACCACTGGTGGGTGAACAGGCATTTCTAGACAGAAAGGAAGCAACATGAGCAATGAGAGTGCAGGCAACGCCGGGCGCACCCGCCCCCGTGAGACCCAATGGCGCCAGGCGCCGGCCATGGCTCTGGAGCCCGGCGTGCGCTACAGCGCTGTGATCCATACCAGCAAGGGCGACGTAAAGGTGGAGCTGTATGCCGATCTGACGCCCATTACGGTCAACAACTGGGTGTTTCTGGCTCGCAAGGGCTACTATGACGGCGTCACCTTTCACCGCGTAATCCCCGGCTTTATGGCTCAGACCGGCGATCCCACGGGCACCGGCGCCGGCGGCCCCGGCTATACCTTCCGTGACGAGTTCACTCCGCGGCTGCGCCACAACGCCGAGGGCGTGCTCTCCATGGCTAACCGGGGGCCCGCCACCAACGGCAGCCAGTTCTTTATCACCTATGTGCCCACGCCCCATCTGGACGGTCGGCACACGGTGTTCGGCCGCGTGGTGGAGGGCATGGACGTGGTGCGCGCCATCGCGCCCCGCGATCCCGGTGCGCGCCCCACTCCCCCTCCCGGCGACCGTATCCTCAGCATCGAGATCATCGAGACGAGGTGAGCAGTCTGGGTTCCGCGGAGGCCCCTGCAACCACAAGATCAGGCCACCGCTCGCGCATCGTCGCGCTGCTGGCGTCGGTCACCATCACCGCCCTGGTGTGGGTGTTTCGTGACCAGCTGGTGCAGCTGGAGCGGTATGGCTACCTGGGTGTGTTCCTGGTGAGCATCCTGAGTAATGCCACAGTGGTGCTGCCTGCCCCCGGCCTGGCGGTCGTGTTTGCCGGGGGCAGCGTGCTCAACCCGCTGCTGGTGGGGCTGGTGGCAGGTATCGGCGAACCGATCGGCGAGCTCACAGGGTACATGGCGGGCTATGCGGGCAGCGCGGTGATCGAGGACCATGCCCGCTTTCAACAGATCGCGTCGCTCCTGGAGCGACACGGTTTTCTCACCCTGTTTTTGCTCTCGCTGATCCCCAATCCCGTCTTTGATCTCGCCGGTATCGCTGCGGGCATGGCGCGCATACCGATCGGCCGTTTCCTGCTGCCCTGTTGGCTGGGGAAAACAGGCAAAGCCATCCTGGTGGCCCTGCTGGGTTCGGTGTCACTGGAATGGTTCCTGGGGATCATGGGGTAGAGCTCGGGCAGCTCTCTCAGGGGACCAGTTTTGTCGCGGCGGCACTCGCATCTGCACGAGTGGCGACCCTGTCCGCCCGGCCCGGGCTGGTCCAGGGCGGTAATCCCACTTTGGGTGGCTCGCTCAGCGTTGGGGCCGGGTCATTCCCCGGCACTGGAGCTACCTTCAGCCAGCGCCGCAGCGCTCTGCCGCTGCGGGCGCTACCGCCTCTCCATGTGGCCCTGGCATCGCGCTGCTGCGCCGCGTTCCGCCGGAGATGGCCCCGATCGCGCCAGTGCCGGCGATGGCTTACATGCGATGGACTCTGTCGACCTTGACCCGCCCTTCTGCCAGCGTAGCAAGGGCGGCCTCACGGTCATCCCAGCCGACCCGGATGGAGATGCCGCAATCGCTGGAGATCTCGCGGGGCACCGGAATGAGCTTGACTTCCAGGCCGGCCCGCAACAGGAGCTTTTCGCCCCGCATAGCCGCCGCGGTACTCCCCAGCAAGAACACCGCGTATGGGCCACTGTTAGCCGTCACTGACCCCTCCTGTGAGCATGTTTCGTTACCGGATTGTAGCCACACCCACGGGGGACGACAATTCCAGATCGGCTTGACAGCCCGTCGAGGCCCCCCTATCCTGCCTGCAGGTCGCGATTCCAAAAGGAGCTGTGCCATGCCCAACTCGGCTGACTACAATCCCTTCCCCCCTGCAGCCATGCCTGGATACCAACAGCCCCCTGCGGGCTACGGCTGTCGCTGGGTGTGGCATCCCCAACCAAGGCCCGGCGAGCCGGCAGTCGTGCTCTTTCGCCTGACCCTGGACGTGCCTTGTGAAGCCACGGTGCCGGTGCGCGTCAGCGCCGACCAGCGCTACACGCTGTATCTGGACGGCCAGCGGTTGGGCCGTGGCCCCATGCGCGGCGATCTGGGGCACTGGAACTATGAGAGCTATCAGCTGCACCTCAGCCAGGGCAAGCACCTCCTGGCGGCCAGCGTCACCTGGTTCCCACAGGATGGCGCGCCCATGGCGCAGATGTACGGTGAACCTGGTTTTCTCCTGCTGGCGGAGGGGCCCTGGACGAACCTGCTCTCCACCGGGTCAGCCCCCTGGGAAGTAACAGAGATTCATGCATTTACCGGCCGGGCAGACACGGTCAGCTGGTACTATGTCACCGGGTGGTGCTTTACCATGGACGGCGCGCTCTATCCCTGGGGCTGGGAGACGGACCCCGCTACGGTGGCCGATTGGAAGCCTGCGCAGGCGGTGGCCATTCCGGTGGGCGATGGTTTTCACTGGACCGCCGATTACGAGACACGCGAGCGCTACCCACAGCATCACCTGCAGCCTGCCCCTATTCCGCCCATGCTCGAGGAACCGCGGCATGTGGGCACGGTGCGCCATGCCCAGAGTGCTGCTCCCGATGCCACACCGCAAACCCTCCGTCGCCAGCCTGTCTCTCTGGCGTGCAATGATGCCACCCTTTCGCTCCGCTGGCAGCAGCTGCTGGACAATGGGGCGCCGGTACTGGTGGGGCCCCACAGCTGCCTGCGCATCCTGATCGACCTGGACAACTACTATTGCGCCTACCCCATGCTGGTCACCGAAGGCGGGGCCGGCGCAGTGGTCACCATGGGCTGGTCGGAGAGCCTGTACGAGAGCGCCGACGCGCGCAGCGATGCCAAAGGCAACCGCGGCGAGATCGAAGGCAAATACGTGCGTTGCGTGTACGACGACTTTATCCTGGAGGGCGGGCAGGGTCGACGCTACAGCACGCTCTGGTGGCGCGCTGGGCGTTATGTCGACCTGTATGTGCAGACGCAGGATGAGCCCCTCACCATTCAGGATCTGTACTGGCACGAGACGCGTTATCCCCTGGAGATGGAGGCCGCGCTCGACACCGGTGACGCCGCCTTTGATGCCGTTCGACCACTGATGTTCCGGACGCTGCAGATGTGCTCCCACGAGACGTACATGGATTGTCCCTACTATGAGCAGCTGCAGTATGTGGGCGATACCCGCCTGGAGATTCTGGCCACTTATGTGAGCACCCACGACGACCGGCTGCCGCTGCGCGCAGCCACCCTCTTTGACCAGTCACGGGGATATGACGGGCTCACCCGCAGCCG
This sequence comes from Chloroflexota bacterium, assembly GCA_012728955.1. Lineage (GTDB taxonomy): Bacteria > Chloroflexota > Anaerolineae > UBA1429 > UBA1429 > JAAYED01. The sequence continues at coordinate 42,547 of JAAYED010000110.1, read as the reverse complement.
CTACCCCTCCCGCGTGCCGCAGGTCATCCCACCCTTTTCGCTCTGGTGGGTCTGCATGGTGTATGACCTGTATCTCTGGCGGGGACGGGAGGCGCAGGTGCGCCAGATGCTGCCGGGCATCCACGCGGTGCTCAGCGCCTTTGGCGCCGGCATCGGCGCCGACGACCTGGCCGTGGCGCCCAACGGCTGGAACTTTTGCGACTGGGTGCCCGAGTGGAACGCCGGCTGGCCCCCCGATGCGCGCTTTGGCGCCAGCGCAGTGCTCAACCTGCAGTATCTGTACGCACTGGATCGAGCGATCTATCTCTTGCGCCAGTTTGGCCAGCTCGAACTGGCAGGCCATTGGAGCGGCGTCCGCCGGCGACTGGCGGCCGCCATCGTGCGCGGCTTTTGGGTGCCCTCCCTGGGCTTGATAGCGGACGACCTGGGTCACCGCTTTTTCTCCGAACACGCCCAGTGCCTGGCGCTGCTCACGAACCTCTTCCAGGGCAGCGAACAGCAGCGCCTGCTTGCCGGTCTCTTGAACGCACCGCATCTGGCCCGCACCACGGTGTATTACAGCCACTATCTCTTTGAGGCGCTCTATCATGTGGGTGCCCTGGACAAGGCCGACAAACGCCTGAGTTTCTGGCGCGACCTGCCCGCCATGGGCCTGAAAACCGTATTGGAGCAGCCCGAACCCTCGCGCTCGGACTGCCATGCCTGGGGAGCGCATCCGCTGTATCATGCGGTTGCCTCGTACCTCGGCGCCCGCCCCACGGCGCCCGGGCTCTCACGGATACGCATCGCGCCACAACCTGCGACCTTTGCCCAGCTGCGCGGGCGCTTTCCCGATGGCCGACAGGGTTTTGTCAGCTTTGACCTCGACTTTAGCGAGGGCGTGCATGGCGTGATAGAATTGCCCGAGGATCTGGCCGGCGAGTTTGTGTGGCGCGGCCGCCGCAGCGAGCTCAAGCCAGGCAGCAATGCCATCGCGCGAGACTGACCGTCTGCGCTGGCAATGGCCTGAGCGGTTCCCGTTCTGTGAACACGGCGGGTTGGTGGTCCTTACAGTGCACCGACCCGCTGCAATCCCTGTACAGGAGTGAGGCATGCCCTCTGAACTGGTCCTTCGCTATGGTCTCAACCCGCATCAGCAACCCGCCCGGGCCTGGATGGAGGGCGGAGACCTTCCCTTTGTCGTGCGCAACGGTCGTCCGGGGTTCACCAACCTGTTGGATGCGCTCAACTCGTGGCAACTGGTGCAGGAACTGAGCCGCGCCCTCGGCCTGCCAGCGGCGGCTTCTTTCAAGCACGTCAGCCCTGCAGGCGCTGCCGTCGGCCTGCCGCTCTCGCCGGTGGAACGGGTCTCTTGTGCGGTGGAGGACCTGGAGCTGTCGCCGCTGGCCAGCGCCTACGCCCGGGCGCGCGGCGCCGATCGCATGTCTTCCTTTGGCGACTGGGTGGCCCTCTCGGAGCCCTGCGACGTGGCTACTGCCGAGCTGCTGCGCCGCGAGGTATCCGACGGCGTGATCGCCCCGGGCTATGAGACGCGGGCGCTGCGCATCCTCTCCAGGAAGCGCGGCGGCAACTACTGTGTGCTCGAGATGGACCCGGGCTATGTACCCGAGCCTGTGGAGACCCGGCAGGTCTTTGGGGTACGGCTGGAGCAGCGCCGCAATGACGCCGTCATCGGTCCGGACACATTCAGCAACCTCGTCAGCGAGAACCGCACGTTGCCCCAGGAGGGGTTGCGCGATCTGATCGTGGCCACGCTGGCGCTCAAGTACACCCAGTCCAACTCGGTGTGCCTGGCGCACAACGGGCAGATCACGGGTACCGGCGCCGGCCAGCAATCACGCGTGCATTGCACGCGGCTGGCGGCGGACAAGTCGGACCTGTGGTTCCTCCGCCAGCATCCGGAGGTGCAATCGCTGCGGTTCCGCGCGGGCATCAGCCGTGCCGATCGCAACAATGCCATCGACCTGTATCTGAACGAAGACCTCTCCCCCGCAGAAGAGCTGGCCTGGGAGGCGGCTTTTGACGTGGTGCCCACCCGACTCTCGGCAGCGGCACGGCGCGAGTGGCTGGATGCCCTGGATGGCGTGGCCCTCAGCAGCGATGCCTACTTTCCCTTTCGCGATTCACTGGACCGCGCCAGCCGCAGCGGCGTGCGCTTTGTGGCCCAGCCCGGCGGCTCGGTGCGTGATGAGGACGTCATCGCCGCCGGCAACAGTTATGGCATGCTGATGGCCTTTACCGGGCTGCGCCTCTTTCACCACTAGTCGATTCCCGCTGGACGACGCCGAGCAAACAGAGGGCGGCCCCAGTGAGTTAACTGGGGCCGCCCTCTGTACTGCCCTTACGGTTGCAGATCGTCCAGGATGCCGGTGGCCCAGCGGGGAAGCCGCCCCTCCACATGGATCCCATCGGGGGCATAGTCGACACTCTCCAGCAGCCCATGCTCACGCCAGCTGCTCAACACTTCGCCGGCGCTGTAGGGCAGCACCGCCTCGCAAACCACCATTTCGGCCAGCAGCAGCTCTTCTACCTGGGCGAGCAGCTCCTCCACGCCGACGTTCTGCGTAGCCGAGAGGTACACCACCCGCTGATACTTGTCCCGGAGGGTCTCCACCGTGGCCGGCCGTCGCACAAAGCGGTTGCTCTCTTCCTGTTCCAGCGCGCCCGCGTCCACCAGGTCGATCTTGTTCAGCGCCAGGATCATCGGCTTGTCACCGGCGCCAATCTCCTGCAGCACCTGCTCCACGGCCTCTACCTTGAGCAAAAGCAGAGGGTCGCTGGCATCCGCCACGTGGAGCAGAATATCAGCATCGTTGACCTCTTCCAGCGTGGCTCGAAAGGCGGCCACCAGCTGTGTGGGGAGCTTTTGGATAAAGCCCACCGTATCGGTAAAGAGCACCTGTTTGCCGCCGGGCAGCTCCAGCCGGCGCGTCGTGGGGTCCAGCGTAGCAAAGAGGTTATCCTGTGCCAGCACGTTGGCGCTGGTGAGCAGGTTGAGCAGCGTGCTCTTGCCGGCGTTGGTATAGCCCACGATCGCCACCGTGGGGAGCCCCTGTCGCCGACGCTGGCGCCGGCGCTGGCCACGCAGGTTGCGCACCTGGTCGATCTCGCGACGCAGCTGCGCCATCCGCCGCCCGATCTCCCGACGGTCGCTCTCCAACTGAGTCTCGCCCGGACCGCGAAGGCCCACACCGCCCACCGCCTGACGGGAGAGGTGCGTCCACTGCCGCGTGAGGCGCGGCAGACGATAGGCGTACTGAGCCAGCTCCACCTGGAGTGCCCCCTCGCGGGTGCTGGCACGCAGCGCGAAAATGTCCAGAATCAGCGCCGTGCGATCCAGCACCGTCAAGCCCAGCTCTCGCTCGAGCGTACGCAGCTGAGCGGGAGAGAGCTCGTCGTCCAAGATCACGAGCTCTGCATCCCGCTCGAGGCACTCTTCCTTGATCTCGGCAACCTTGCCGCTGCCGACATAGGTCGCTGGATTGACGCGATCCAGGTTCTGCTGGTCGCGCCCCACCACCCGCAGACCGGCAGAGCGCGCCAGGTCCGCCAATTCGTCCAAGGACGCGTCGGTATCGAACAGAGTTGCCTCGCCGCGTACATGCGCCCCTACCAGAAAGGCGCGCTGTACGTGGTTACCGTTGCGTCCGTTCAAGCGCACGTCTCGAGTGTCTAGACCCGTGATAAGCGTTCCCCTGCCTCGATCAGTCGCTCCTCGGGGATACAGATCGAGATGCGCATGTATCCCTCGCCATAGGTGCCAAAGGCAGTTCCGGGAGTAAGCCACACACCGGCCCGTTCCAGCATGTCCAGAGCAAAGGCCTCGCAGGTGGTCCCTTCGGGCACATGTGCCCACACATACAGGCCGCCGACCGGCTTGTCCGCCCACATACCGATTTTGGGCAACCAGTCCAGGATGATGTCGCGGCGCCGCTGATAGATGGCGTTGCGATCCGCCAGCCAGCTCTGATCTCCGTTATAGGCCGCTGTGGCGGCGTCCTGAATGGGCCGAAAGATGCCCGAATCGATGTTGGTCTTGACGGTGGTGAGGGCGTTGATGGCGGTGGCATTGCCCACTGCCACGCCTACGCGCCAGCCGGCCATGTTGTACGTCTTGCTGTGCGAGTTGAATTCGATGGCCACGTCCTTTGCGCCGGGCACCTGCAGAATGCTGGGGGCCACATAGCCGTCAAAGGTCACGTCGCAATAGGGATTGTCGTAGCAGATCAGCAGGTCGTGCGCCGCTGCAAAGTCCACCGCCTGCCGCAACCAGCTCAAGGGCGCGCCGGCACCGGTGGGGTTGTTGGGATAGTTCAGCCACATGATGGTGGCCCGGGCCAGCACATCGCCGGGAATGGCCTCCAGATCGGGCAACCAGCCATTCTCCCGATAGAGCGGCATGGAGTAGAACTCGCCGCCGGCCATCAGCGCACCCATGCGATAAGTGGGATAACCCGGATCCGTAGCCAGGGCGATGTCGCCGGGATCGATAAAAGCCAGCGCCGTATTCGCCAGGCCCTCCTTGGAGCCGATCAGAGGCAGTACCTCTGAGGTCGGATCGAGCTCGACACCAAAGCGCCGGCCGTAATATCCCACTGTGGCTTCGCGGAGTGCCGGCGTTCCATAGTAACCAGCATAGCCATGGGTGTCGCTGCGTTGCGCGCTCTGGTACATGACCTCGATGATCTCTTTCGGCGGCGCCAGGTCGGGGCTGCCGATGCCCAGGCTGATTACATCCTTGCCGCGGGCGCGTTCCGCTGCGATGCGCTTTTCCACCGTGGCGAACACATACGGTGGAAGGTTCTCGATCCGTTTCGCGATTCTCATCCTGGCCTCCTGCATGGTCCCTCGCATGCGGTCCTTCCGGGCGACCGCCAGGGAACATCAACGGGCAATTGCGCGCGCCGCAAGCGGCTCATCCTCGAGCCAGGACTTGATCACGTCACCGACACGTTGCAGGCTCTCTGCGTCCAGCTTGTCGGGTGTGTCGTCCAAGGTATGCCAATAGGGATAGTCAAAGTCAATCAGCAGCACTGCCGGAATGCCCACCTGCAAAAAAGGCGTGTGGTCGTCGATGATATGGTGCTTGTGGCTGGCGAGGAAGGTATCGCCATATCCCAGGCTGTCGGCAAGGCGCCACAGCTCTTCTTTGAGCCACAGGGTGGACGACCATTCGTAATAGATCTGCTGGTCGGCGTCTCCGATCATGTCCGCCACAATCACATACTGCACACGGTTCTGCGGCTCTTTGGTGAGGCGCTGCGCCAGGTGACTGGCACCTGCCCCCCACTCCCAGCCGGCGATCTCGCCGCTGTCCTCGCCGTCAAAGAACACCAGCCAGATCTGCGAGCCCTCCAAATTGGACGTATCCAGAGTGCGGGCCAGCTCCAGGAGTACCGCCGTCCCGCTGGCGCCATCATTGGCGCCGGGCACCGGCTGGGTGCGATCCACCAGGTCCCGATCGGCCAGGGGGCGGGTATCATAGTGAGCGCCCACCAGCACGATGGGCCCTTGACCCTTTTTCGCGATCAGGTTACAGAGCGTCTCACCGCCGTAAGCGAAACAATCCCGTTCAACCTTCCAGTCATAGCGCTCCACTTGATTGGTGATGTACTGGGCGGCCTCGGCGTTGCCCTCCGTACCCGGAGCACGGGAACCCATGCGCACCATTCGACGAACATGGCTCATGGCACGGCTGCCCGAGAACTCGTCACCGCCAGGGGCACAACCACCCAGCAACAGCAGCGCCACCAGCAGCAGCACCATCCATGGGCGCAAGGAACGCATCAGGCTACCCCTCCCACGTCCTCTAACACACCGCTCGAGCTCACATATTGCCGCATGGCCTGCAGGGCGCGTTCAGCCTGCGCCTCGCCTCGCTGCCGCTTGCTCCTGGCACGGATCTCCAGGGAGGGCAAGAGGCCCAGGTTGGCCTTGATGGGCTGAAAGCGGCCCGGCTGAGGCGTAGTGACATAGCGCAGCAGCGCCCCCAGCATGGTCTGCTCCGGCCAAACCAGCGTATCGCGCCCCTGAGCCCGACGGGCGGCGTTGATGCCCGCCACCAAGCCGCTGGCTGTAGAGCCCACATAGCCTTCCGTGCCGATCAACTGCCCGGCAAAAAACAGCTCCGACCTGCCCTGAAATGACAAGTCCCTGCTCAACAGTCGTGGCGAGTCGATAAACGTGTTACGATGCATCTGTCCCAGGCGCACCCACTGGGCCTTCTGCAGCCCGGGAATCAGGCTCAGCACGCGACGCTGCTCATCCCACGCCAGGCTCGTTTGAAAGCCCACCAGATTATACAGCGAACCGGCCAGGTTGTCTTGACGGAGCTGCACCACGGCGTAAGGTCGGCGCCCCGTACGCGGATCCACCAGCCCCACCGGGCGCAGCGGACCGTAGGCCAGCGCATCCTTACCGCGGGCCGCCAGTACCTCGATGGGCAGGCAAGCCTCGAAAAAGTGAGGATCGCCGCGCTCAAACTCGCGCTGCGGGGCGCGCCTGGCGCTCACCAGCGCCTCTACAAAGGCCTCATACTCGTCCCGCGACATGGGGCAATTGATATAGTCGCCACCCTCGCCGTCGTCATAGCGCGAGGCGCGAAAGGCAATCTCCATGTCGATGGAATCGGCCTGCACGATGGGCGCCATGGCATCATAAAAGGAGAGGTGCTCGCTCCCTGTGAGGCGGGCCAAGGACTGTGCCAGGTCTGGCGAGGTCAAAGGCCCCGAAGCTACCACGCACAGGCCCTCCTCGGGGAGTGCAGTGACCTCACTGCGCAGGAGTGTGATACGCGGCTCGGCAGAAATGTGCGCCGTAAGCGCCTGCGCCAGGGCCTCCCGGTCCACCGCCAGGGCCCGCCCGGCGGGCACCGCGGCCTCCCTGGCACAATCCAATACCAAGCTCCCGACCATCTCCAGTTCCGCCTTGAGCAGGCCCGGCGCCCGCCCCACCAGGGTCGATCCCAGAGAGTTGCTGCATACCAGTTCGCCCAGCAGATCCGTCTGGTGAGCGGGGGTATTGCGTCCAGGGCGCATCTCGTACAGCACCACGGGAACGCCACGACGGGCTATCTGCCAGGCTGCTTCGCAGCCGGCGAGCCCGCCGCCGATCACCGTTACCGGTCGCCATTCCTTTGTCATGCTGCGCCTTACTATAGCATAGCACGGTGCGCCACCAAACGGTATGCCCCATCATGCGCAAACACGCGCGCACCCCGGTGGCACGCGCGTGTTTCCAATGGGAGGCTCGTCTCGCTGCGGAGCCTAGGCAACCCGCGCGTGGAGCTCTTTGGTGGCCTCTTCACTGGCACGCTGATAATGCGAGAACTGCATGGTAAAGCTGCCGCGCCCCTGAGTGAGCGAACGCAACGTGGTGGCATAGCCGAACATGTTGGCCAGCGGCACCTGCGCATGGATTGCCTGACCACCGGCTGTGCGAGGCTCGATGCCATTGATGATGGCCGCCCTGCCACTGAGATCGCCGATCAGATCCCCCGTGTACTCTTGCGGCGAGATCACCTCCACCTTCATGGTGGGCTCCAGCAGGATGGGGTGGCCGCGCTGCACAGCCTCGCGCAGTGCCAGGGCACCCGCCGCCTGAAAGGCGCGGTCAGACGAGTCCACCTCGTGGAACTTGCCGTCCACCACCCGGACCTTGATATCCACAACGGGTTGTTTGGCAAAGGGGCCCTCCCGCAGAGCCTCGCGGATGCCCTTTTCGATGGAGGGAATAAACTGCTTCGGTATGGCGCCGGCCGTGATGGCATTCTCAAACACAAAGCCGCCGCCCTGCTCCAGCGGTTCCACCTCTACGTCCACCACGGCAAACTGCCCGTGGCCGCCCGATTGCTTGACCAGACGTCCCGAGGCGCTCACCGCGCGGGTGATGGTCTCACAATAGGCCACCTTGGGCTTGCCCACCACCACATCCACGTTAAACTCGCGTCGCAGGCGGTCCACTATCACGTCCAGATGCAGCTCGCCCATCCCCGCCAGGGTCGACTCACGGGTCTGCTCGTTGTACTTGATGGTGAGGGTGGGATCCTCTTCCAGCAGCCGCGCCAGCGCGTTGCCCAGGCGCTCCTCGCCGGCCTTGGAGCCCGCGGTGATGGACAGCTCGATCACGGGGGTGGGGAAGCTGATATCCTCCAGCACCACCGGCTGCTCGCTGGTGGCCAGGGTCTCGCCGGTACGCGCCAGTTTCAGGCCCAACACCGCGCCGATATCCCCCGCCTGGATCGCGTCCACCTCTTCACGACGGTCGGCGTGCATGCGCACCAGACGCCCCACCTTGGCGGACTCGCCCGTGGTCGTGTTGGTCACTACATCGCCCCGCGCAATGGTTCCGGAATAGATCCGGAAAAAGGAGAGCTTGCCCACATAGGGATCGGTAGAGATCTTGAACACCAGCGCTGCCAACGGTGCCTCCGAGTCCACCGGACAGGTCACCGGATCGCCATCCAGCGCGGACTTGGCCACAATGGCGGGCACGTCCGAAGGAGAGGGCAAATAGGCGATGACCGCATCCAGCAGGGGCACCACGCCGACGTTGCGCAGCGACGAGCCACACACCACCGGTATGGCACGGCCGGCGATAGTGGCCCCGCGCAGGGCGGCCTCGAACAGCTCCGGTGGCACGGGCTCATTGTCCAGATACAGCAGGGCGACCTCGTCATCCACGTCGGCCAGGGCAGCCAGCATCTGGTCGCGCCGCTGCTCCGCCTCGGCCTGCAGCTGCTCAGGGATGGGGCTCTCTTCCACGTGCCCGTCCACATCTGCGGAGAGGGCCCGCATGCGCACCAGGTCGATCACCCCAGCCAGCGAGTCCTCCCTGCCGATGGGCATCTGCAGCACCACGGGATGGGCCCCGAGCCGCTCGCGAATCATCTCCGCCGAACGATCCACACTGGCGCCCGGGCGGTCGAGCTTGTTGATAAAGGCCATCCGGGGCACCCCATAGCGGTCTGCCTGGCGCCAGACCGTCTCGGACTGGGGCTCTACCCCTGCCACGCCGTCAAAAGCCACCACGCCGCCATCCAGCACCCGCAGCGAGCGCTGCACCTCGGAGGTAAAGTCGATGTGACCTGGGGTATCGATCAGGTTGAGCTGGTACCCACGCCAGAAACTGGTGATGGCGGCACTCTGGATGGTGATGCCGCGCTCCCGTTCCTGGACCATAAAGTCGGTGGTGGTATTGCCATCATCCACATTCCCCGAGCGGTGAATGGTACCGGTGTGGTACAGAATGCGCTCAGTGGTGGTGGTCTTGCCGGCATCGATGTGCGCAATGATGCCGATGTTGCGAATCTTGTGCAGCCGTTCCGTTGTCATTCTGTCTCCGTTTACTCCTCGCCGCCCGCGTACGCATCAGCAGCGAAAAAAAAGTGGCCTGCCGCCGGCCCGCCCGACGGGCCATTCCACAGCATGCCACCCTGCAAGCCCCTTTTGCGGCTCCGATGCTCCAAAGGGAGCCTCAAAAACCGACCAATGAGTATATGCGTGCCCTTTCCAGCGGTCAAATAGTCCGCAGTGTGATCCGCCGGCTGTTGGTGCGGCGATCGATTGACGAGGGCCGGTCTGCGGGCTACAATGGCAGGCGTTGGTTGGCCACGCGTCTCGACGCCTGCCTCTCTAGGAGGTTCCGAGCATGGCTCTGCGACAAGAGTTGAGAGCTCGCCTCACCGGCGGAGGTGGGGACGATCCCATTTTCCTTGCAGATCTCACACGCTGGTACCAGCGCATGGCGCTGCTGGGCATGATGCCGCCTGCGCTGGAGGGCCTGGCTTTGCCAGAGGTCTACCGAGCCCTGGGGCTGCCCATCTGGATGGTGGCCCGCCTGTGGAGCGAGTCCCTGCCCGGCATGGAAGTGTCGCTGGAGGAGGACGAGTTCCAACGCACCCGGCGTGTAGAGACCGCCTCTGGCCCGCTGATCTGGCAGTGGGAGCGAGCCCCGCGCACCGAGTGGCAACAGACCCACCTGCCCATCGCCGGCCCCGCCGATCTGCCCGCGGCGGTGCTCTGGGCACGCGCCATGCGCTGGGAGTTGGACACCACAGGCCTCACCGAGTTGGATGCCTCCATCGGCAGCGATGGCTTGCTGGCCATCGAGCTGCCGCCCCGGCCCATCATGCGCCTGGGCAGGGAGCTGATCGGCTGGGACCGACTGGAAGAGCTGCTCGAAGAGCCCGCCATGGGGATGATTCTTGCAGCGCTGGACGAGCCTCTTCAGGAGGCCGCCACCGCACTGGCGCAGCTGGCGGGCAGCCTCCAATCCAGTCCCGACGGGCTGACCTCCGCCACCGTCACGGCCCCGTTCTTTGACCGTTACCTTGCCCCGTCCTACCGATCCACCACCTGTGAGCTGCGCGAGTACCACAAGGTGCTGCAAGTCTCGGTCCACGGTGACTGTGCAGATCTGGCTGCTCCCGCGCTCGAAGCGGGCATCGCCACCCTGGCTGGAGTCGCGCCGGCAGAAGCCGGGCCCAGCCTGGGGAGGCGCAGCGCTCAACTGGGCGAAGGGATCACCCTGTGGGGCGGCATCGATGGCGGCTGGCTGTCGCCCACCGTTCCAGTCACATCCTTTGAAGACGGCGTGCGACGGGCTGCCGCCGACGCCGCAGGGCACCGTGGCATTGTGCTGGGCCTTGCGGGCACGCTGCCCAGTGACATGGATCTCGACCGGCTGCGAGCCATTCCAGAGCTGATTCGCTCAATCTAATGTCTGGAGGAACCTCAGGTCCGATGGAACACGTTGATCTGGTGTCGCAAATCGACAGCACCCTGCGAGAAACCTTTGCCCTCTGGGATCCCGGCTGGGTGACCTTTAACTGGCGCGCCTACACCTATGACCACACCCGTCGCGTGACCGGGCTGGCCCTGACGCTCTGCGAGCGGGAGGGCGGCGATGCGCTGGTAACCGAGCTGGCCGCGCTCTTGCACGACATCACCAAGCCCTATGACGGTGAGTATGTAGTGGGCCCGGATGGCAAGCGCCTGGTGGACGAGCGCGGCCTCTGGTACAACCAGGTTCGCCGGCCGGTACGCAGCAACCATGTTACCGCGCTGTACGACCAGCTGGCCCTGGAAGGCAAGCTCCACAACGAGTCCGGGGCGCTGCTGGCGCACGCGCTGCTGAGCGAGCTGGGCGTGGATCAGCGGGTCTGCAACCGCGTGGCCGAAACCATCGCGCATCACCTGATGCCTCCGGCAGACGCCCCCATAGAGAGCGCCTGTTTGTACGACGCCGACACCATCGACGCCAATATCGGCTTGCCCGCCTTTGTGCGCAACATCTATATCCACCACCATTACTATGACCAGCGGCGTGCCCCCGATGCGCCCAGCATCGCCGAGATCCTGCAACAGCGCCCGCTGGAATACCTGGTGCCCTACATCCGCGAGAACCTGCCCAACTGGGCCGAAGGCAAGCGTCGCGATTTTGTGCCCAGGCTGCACACTCAGGCGGGCCGCGACCTTGCCAACCTGCGCATCGATCGGCTGGAGGCGCATCTGGGCTGGCTCAGCGACGAGCTGGATCTGTTCGCCGCGCATCCCGACCATACCGGCGTGGACGTGGTGGTCCACTATATGACCCATACCGACGATCCCAGCGTGGCCGAAGAAACGCGCCATCTGTTACAGGTGTGGGCTCCGGCCGGCGCCAGCCCCCGCACCTGTGACTTTATCGCCGACATCCAGCGCGAGTGCCAGGGCGTATTCTAGCGCCTGTTTCGGGAAGCAAGAGGAGGGTACCGCCGCTGGGCGGTACCCTCCTTTGTTGCTGCCCCTATTTCAGCCGATGCGCGTCTCGGCCAAAAAGGCCTCATCCAGCGTCACCCCCAGGCCGGGGGCGGTGGGGGCCGTGAGCATCCCCTGCTCGTTCAGGGAGAGATCGCCCATGATCAGGCGACGCTCATCGCCCTCGGTCACCACATGCTCCACGATCAGCCCGTTGGACACGGCAGCTACCAGGTGCACGTGCAGCAGCGCCGAGCCGTGGGGCGCCACCGGCAGGTTGTGTGCGCTTGCCAGCGAGGCGATGTGGCGAAACTCGGTGATGCCCCCCAGTACGTTGGCATCCGGCTGCAGAATGTCGGCGCCGCCACAGGCGATCAGATCGCGGAATCCGTACCGGGTGTACTCGTTCTCGCCGGTGGCGATGGGGATGCCGGTGCTGTCGTGCACGCGGCGCAGCCCCTCATAGTCCTCGGCGTGCACCGGCTCCTCGAACCAGTAGATATCCAGATCCTCGATCTGCTGGGCGATGCGGATGGCCTCCAGGGGCGAGTAGGCATTGTTGGCGTCCACCATGATCTCGATGTCGGGGCCCAGGGCATCGCGCACCGCCCGCACCCGCTCGATGTCTTCCCGCAGCGGGGCGCCACCGATCTTCATCTTCACGTAGCGTGCGCCGGCCGACACCTTTTCCCGCATCTCTTGCTGCAGCTCGGGCAGCCCCTTGCCCTCCAGATAGTATCCCCCCGCCAGATAGGCCGGCACACTGGAGGTATACCCGCCCAACAGTTTGGTGACGGGCAGCCCCACCGTCTTGCCCAGGGCATCCCACATGGCGATGTCGATAGCAGACATGGCGCGGTTGGTCAGTCCGCGGCGACCATACAGTTTGGGCTGAAAGATGCGCTCCCAGAGCTGCTCCGTATCGGTGACGTCCAGCCCCACTGCCAGCGGCCCCAGAGCCAGCGCGGCGTGGAACACGGTCTCATCGGCGCCGGGCTGCCCCCCAGCCCAGCCGATCCCTTCGATCCCATCGTCGGTGCGCACCCGGGTGATCACCGTGCCGCTCTGGGCATAGGTATAGCGCCCGTTGCGAATGGCCCGCTGCCGTGTGACCCGATGCAGTGTGGAGACAACTTCTGTGACGCGCATGGCTACCCCCTCCAATCTGGTGGCACCATTATAGCGCCGGCCTGTACCTGGTCCACTGGACCTTGACAACGCCAGGTACGGCCCGATAATGTGGCAGCCATCAACGAGGAGCGAGGATGAATACCAAACTGCTCACCGATATCCCCTTTTCCACGGACGTGGACAGCCTGATTCGGGTATTGCGCGTCAAGAATGCCGCCGATCAGGCTGCACTGGCTCAACTGGTCGCGGAGGCGATGCGCATCGGCAGGCCCAAAGCGGCGTATCGTGCCGTACTCCTCCAGGAAGTTGGGGAGGCACAGGTCCGTATCGATGGGACCGAGTTCCACAGCCGCGTGCTGGCGGTGAACCTGAAGGACGCTCACCGCGTGTTCCTGTTCATGGCCACCTGCGGCACCGAGCTCAACGACTGGGCACACGGGCTGGAGGACATGGTGCACCAGTTCTGGGCCGAAGAGATCAAAATCCGTGCCCTGCGCGCAGCGGTTTCGGCGCTGGAAAAGGACCTCAACGCCACCTTTGCCCCGGGCAAGACCTCCACCATGAACCCGGGCTCTCTTGCCGATTGGCCGCTGGCCCAGCAGCGTCCCTTTTTCACAGTCATGGCAGAGGCGGCTCAAGCGCTGGGCGTCACCCTGAGCGACAGCTGCCTGATGACTCCCAACAAATCCGTGACGGGCATCCGCTTTCCTGTGGAGGGCGGCTTTGAGTCCTGCCAGCTGTGCCCCATGCTGGATTGTCCCAATCGGCGCGCACCGTATGATCAGGATCTCTTTGAGCGGCGCTACGCCCAGGCTGCCGACTGATGCGGGCGGTGCCCTCCAAGCCCGACGTCCCCCGCACCGCTGATGCCGTAGAGGCCTTTGTACGGCGTAACCTGGGCTGGAACATGCGCGCCGGCATCGCCGACCTGGTCTTTTTTGCACCGGGCATGGCCATGGTCTCGAACGAGACGGTAATTCCCCTGCTGTTGACCAGGCTCGGGGCCACGTCCTTTCTGCTGGGGTTGATCACGGCTCTTACCAATGCCGGTGTGATGCTGCCCCAGTTGATCGGCGCGGGGGTATCGCAGACGCGCCGCTACAAACGCCCCATCTCGATGCTCTTTGGCATGGGCGAGCGCCTGCCCTATCTGCTGATTGGCCTGGCGCTCTGGCTGTGGGGGAGCTCCCACGCCGCGCTGGCCCTGGCGGCCTACGTGCTGCTGCGCACGCTTTCCTCGGTGTCCGTCGGGATCATCATCCCCGCCTGGTACACACTCATCGCCAAAACCATCCCCACGCGCCGGCGTGGCCTCTTCCTAGGGCTGGGCCGTGGCCTGGGCGCACTGCTGGGAGTGGGCGCCGCCCTGCTCTCCGGTCACCTGTTGGATACCCAGCCCTGGCCGTTGAGCTTTGCACTCTGCTTTGGCCTGGCCTTTGCCTTTATGAGTCTCTCCTGGTTGGGGCTCGCCGTGACACGGGAGCCTCCGGACCTGACCGTGGCACCGCGTACTCCTCTGCGCCGCTACCTGGCGGAGCTGCCCGGCGTCCTGCGCAGGAATCCCAATTTCAGCCGCTACATCCTCGCCCGATCGCTGACAGTGCTGGGCAGCATGGCCCTGGGGTTCATCATCGTCTATGGAACCCAACGCCTGGCCCTGCGCGGCACCCAAATCGGACAGCTGACCGCCACCATCAGCACCGCACAGGCCGCGATGTACCTGCTGTGGGGATTGGTGGCGGATCGCTTTGGACACAAGCGCGTGCTCTGTGCCGGGGCGGCCTGCATGGCGGCGGCCACGCTGCTGGCCCGCCTCACGCCCAGCCTGGGCGGTTTGTTTGTTGCTTTTGCGTTGACGGGGGCGGGTGTGGCCGCCGAGATGACCTCCAGCTCCAGCATCGTGCTCGAGTTTGCCCGGCCGGAGGAACAGCCCACCTATGTGGGCCTGTGCAACACGTTAACGGCGCCTTTTCGCGCCCTGGCTCCCATTCTCGGAGGCGCCCTGGCGGGGACGCTGGGCTACCCGGGGATGTTCACCATCGCCACGGCCATGTCCCTGTTGGGGCTGGGCACCCTGGCGCTGCGCGTGCGAGAGCCACGCACGATGAACTGAGTCTGCGTCCGCCACCCCCTGCGGGGCATCGAGGGAGACTGTGAGTTTCAGCAACTTTACCAGCGCCAGGCGTTTGACTACCCCCCAGGCGGTGCAAGAGTACGTCCAGGCCAACCTGCGTTGGAATCTGGGCGCCGGCATCATGGATGCCATTTTTGTGATGCTGGCCATGCAGATCGTCTCCACCGAGACGGTGATGCCCCTGCTGATCACCCGGCTGGGCGCCTCGCCCGTTCTGCTGGGCACGGTGATGGCCATCAACAGCGTGGTGACCTTTGTGCCGCAACTCTTTGCCGCGGGGATAATCGAAGAGCGCCGCTTCAAGAAGCCGGTCAGCGTGGTGGGCAGTGGCATCGATCGTCTCGGCTATCTGCTGATCGGCATCGCCGTGTGGATCTGGGGGGCCAACGCGCCCACTCTGGCGCTGGCTGTTTTTGTGCTGGCACGCACCCTCACCGGCTCGGCGCTGGGCTTTTCGGTGCCGGCCTGGCTCACCCTGATCGGCAAGGTCATCCCCACCCGGCGACGGGGCATCTTTCTGGGTATAGGCCGGGGAATCGGCTCTCTGCTGGGGGCAGGCGGTGCGCTGCTGGCGGGCCGCATCCTGGACACCCAGCCCTTTCCGCAGAACTTTGCGCTGTGCTTTTTTCTCGCCTTTGGCGCCTTTGTCCTCTCCTGGACCGGGCTCACCATCACCAAGGAGCCGCCGGATCTCGAAACCAGACCGCGGCCCCCGTTGAAAGCCTATTTCGCCGGTCTGCCTGCCCGCCTGCGAGCCGATCGCAACTTTGCCGCCTTTCTCATCGCCCGGCCGGTGACCGCCCTCGGTACCATGGCGGTGAGCTTTTATATCGTCTATGCCGCACAACGTTTTGGTCTGTCTGGTGCGGCAGTGGGAGCGCTGACGGCCACCAATGCCCTCAGCCAGGGCATCATGTACCTCGTGTGGGGCCTCATCGCCGATCGACACGGCCACAAGCTCGTGCTCTGCCTGGGCAACGCTGCCCTGGCAGCGGCCGCCCTGGCGGTGCTGCTCTCCGGTAACCTGCTGGGCGTCTATCTCGCCTTTGCGCTGGTGGGATCCTCCCTCTCGGCCGAGATGATCTCGGCCACCAGCATTCTGCTCGAGTTCGCCTCCCCCGCCGAGCGGCCCACGTATATCGGCCTGTCCAACACGCTGGTGGCGCCTTTCCGGGTGCTGGCGCCCATCATCGGGGGCGCCCTAGCTACCTCGCTGGGGTTTGGGACACTCTTTGTGGTGGCTGCGGCGATCTCTCTGCTGGGTGTGGCGTGGATGGCGCTGCGCGTGGTGGAACCCCGTAACGCGGGAGGGGCCTGAGCCATGCTGGAGCGCTTTTGCACCTGGCGCGAGACACGGACCCTGGCTACGCCCTCTGAGGTGCAGGCTTATGTGCGACGGCACCTGCGCTGGAACATGGGCGTTGGCATCGTAGACGCCATGTTCTACCAGGTGGCCCAGCAGATCATGTCCAACGAGACGGTCATCCCGCTGCTGCTGAGCAGCCTGGGCGCATCCACCGTGATCATTGGCCTGGCCACCGCCCTGGTGAGTTTGGGTGTTCTGTTGCCGCAACTGGCCATGGCCGGGCTGACCGAGGGCCTGCGCTACAAAAAGCCCATCAGCCTGTTGAGCGGTTCCATCGAGCGCGCCTCCTTTTTCCTGGTGGGCGTCGCTTTGCTCCTGTGGGGCCAGACTCGGCCCGGGTTCGTGCTGGTGCTCTTTTTAGTGCTGAGGACCGTGGGCTCGATATCGCTGGGTATGATCCTGCCCGCCTGGTCGTCGATGATCGGCAAAGTCATCCCCACCCGCCGCCGGGGGCAGTTCTTTGGCATCGGCCGCAGCCTTGGCGCGCTGCTTGGCGTAGGCGGCGCCTTTCTGGCGGGACAACTGCTGCAGCATTGGGGATTCAACGGCTTTGCCGCCTGCATGATGCTGGGCTCGGCGGCCACCTTTGTCTCCTGGACGGGCCTGGCGCTCACCCGTGAGCCGCCTGACCTGGAGGTCAAGCCCCCCACACCCTTGACCAGCTATCTGGCCCGGTTGCCGGAACTGGTGCGGAAGGACCGAAACTATGCCCGCTTTGTTCTGGCGCGCACGGTGGGCCTGCTGGGCAGCATGGCCACCAGTTTTGTCATCGTGGATGGTGCCCGCCGTTTCAACCTTACAGGCTTGCAGGTGGGGGGCCTCACCGCCACCATCGCCATCACGCAGACGGTGATGTACCTGACCTGGGGGCTGATCGCCGATCGCTATGGCCACAAGGCGGTGCTGGCCCTCTGCGCCCTTGCCACGGGGCTGGGCGCCCTCTTGGCCGGCTGGACGCCGGTGGTGTGGGGGCTTCACCTGGCGCTGGCGCTGGTGGGCGCCGCCCACGGTGGCGAAGTAATCTCGGGCTCGAACCTGGTGCTCGAATTCGCCCGGCCGGTGGATCGCCCCACCTATATCGGGTTGACCGCCACACTGCTTGCACCTGCCCGCACCCTGGCCCCGGTGATCGGGGGCGCCCTGGCGGGAGCCCTGGGCTTTGGGCCGCTGTTCGCCATCGCCACCGCGCTGGGCTGCCTGGGTGCCCTGATGCTGGCGACTCTGGTGCGCGACCCTCGCACCACGCTCGCCGATGCCGACTGATCCAGTCTCAAACAAAGGAGGATCCCATGAGCTACTGGTGGGAGCAGCGTCCCTGGAGGATGATCCAGACCAACCTGCGTGAGATCGACATGTGCGACATCGACGCCCAGCGCCTGGTCGCCGACCTCCAATCCTTTCACGCCACCAACGTCCTGTTCAACTGCGCCGGCATCATCGCCAGTTATCCCACCAGCCTACCCTTTCATTATCAGAGCCCCTATCTGCAGGGCGACAGCCTGGCGCGCATCATCGAGGCCTGCCACGCGGCCGACATCCGTCTGCTGGCGCGGACCGACTTTTCCAAGGTCAGGCGTCCGCTGTTCGAGGAACATCCCGACTGGGCCTATCGTACCGCTGCCGGCGAGATCGTCGACTATAACGGCGATGTGCACGCCTGCCTGATGGGTGACTATCAGCAGCACCATG
Source organism: Chloroflexota bacterium (assembly GCA_012728955.1). Lineage (GTDB taxonomy): Bacteria > Chloroflexota > Anaerolineae > UBA1429 > UBA1429 > JAAYED01. Next base: position 24,489 of record JAAYED010000110.1, on the reverse strand, counting down.
CACTGCGCATCATCGAGGAGCTCATCCAGCAGTACGACGTGGATGGCATCTTTTTCAACATGGGTGGTTTTCAAACCCGCGACTATTCCGGGCGCGAGTACGGCATCTGCCATTGTGCCGCCTGCCAGCGCGCCTTTCGCCAAGAGTGCGGCCTCGACCTGCCTCGTTCCACCGATCGCGATGACCCCGTCTGGCGCGCCTACCGCCTGTTCACCGCCAGGCAGGTGCAGGTCCTCACCGAGCGGGTGCACGCCCTGATCCACCGTCTGCGCCCCGACATGGCGATCGATCGCGACTATGGCCGGCGCGCCGGCTTTATCCGGCAGGAATCCAACACCGCCATCGACCGTGCGCTCCCGCACTGGCAGTACCAGGCCTCCTCCAACACCAAGTGGGCGGTGGGCACCTGGCCCGAACTGGTGTCCACCAGCACCACGGTGGACTTTATCGACTTTCCCTACCGGCACGTCACCGTGTCGCCGCAGCAGCAAAAGCTGCGGCTTGCACAGAGCCTGGCCAACGGCGGCCAACTGGATTGGTACCTGATCGGCCGCCTGGATAACCACGCCGATCGCTCCGGCTTTGAACCCATTCGCGAAATGTTTGCCTACCACGCCGCCCACGAGGCCGCCTATCAGGACAATCAGGTGCTGGCGGACGTGCTGCTGCTCAACGATACCCGCAGCGGCGACCCGGAGACCCGGGGCTGGTACCGCGTGCTCACCGAGGGACACTGGCTCTTTGACGCCCCGCTTGTGGATACCGCCCTGGAGCGCGACTGGTCCCAATACCGCCTGGTGATCCTGCCGGACCTGCGGGTAATGAGCGACGAGCTCGCCGCCAAGGTGGATGCCTATGTGCAGGGCGGGGGTACCCTCATCTCGGTGTACCAGAGTGCCAGCCGCGACAGCTCTCTGAACGAGCGCCCCGCCCCGGGCCTGGCCTGCCTGGGCGTCTCGGCGGTGGAGGCAACTGGGGCGGATATACGAGGGTCCTACCTGATGATCGATCCGGAGGATCGCGTTGCCCTCGGACGCTGCAGCGATACCGATCTGCTCTATCTGGACGGACCCTACCTGTATTGCGCGTACACGCCAGAGGCGAAGCAGTGGCTGCGGCTGGTGCCGCCGCAGCCCTTTGGCCCGCCCGAGCGCTGCTACACCAACACCGTGGTGGATCGGCCGGGTTGGGTCACCCACCGGCATGGCCAGGGCCTCGCCATCCACGTGCCCTGGCTGCCGGGGAGCCTGTTTTATCGACAGGGTTATGTCAACACGAGCAGTTTCATGGCGGATCTGATCGAACATGTGGCCGGCGTGGCTCCTCTGGCTGGCAACCTGCCCGAGCAGGTAGAAGTAACGCGCATGCGCAGCCGCAAGGGCGAGGCCGATCTCGTCCACCTGGTTAACAGCTCGGGGCACTATGGCGTGAGCTTTTTCCAGCCGCTGTCCCTCCAGGATCTGTGGCTGGCGCTGCCATGCGACAGGGCGCCCCGCAGCGTCACCAGCCTCGTCACCGGTCAATCGGTGCCCTGGGAGCTGACCGACGGCCAGCTGCGCCTGCAGGTGCGGCGGCTGGAGATGTTCGAGGCGATCCAACTCCTGTGGTGACCGCGATTGCGCTGCCACACGGGCTCGGGTAAAATGACGGACGTTCAGCACCTACAGACAAGGGAGCGACAGATGGGAAGCAAGATCGGGTTTGTTGGCTTGGGTATTATGGGCAACCCCATGGCGGGGCATCTGATGAAGGCCGGCTATGAGGTCATCGGCTTTGACCTGGTGCCTGAGGCGCTGGCCGAGTTTGTGAGCCTGGGCGGCATCGCGGCCTCCTCCTCGCAGGAAGCTGCCGCACAGTGCGACATCTTTATCTCCATGGTGCCGGACTCGCCTCACGTGGAGGCGGTGTATCTCGGCGAGAACGGTGTGCTGGTGGGCGCCCGCCCCGATACGCTGCTGCTGGACATGTCCAGCATTTCCCCGGTGATGGCCATCAAGGTCGCCAAGGCGGCCGCCGAGCACGGCTGCCCCATGCTGGATGCGCCTGTATCCGGCGGACAGGTGGGCGCTCAGCAGGCAACCCTCTCGATCATGGTGGGTGGCGACCCGGCGGTTTACGAGCGGGCCCTGCCCATTTTCGAGATCCTGGGCAAGCCCACCTACTGTGGTCCCTCGGGCGCGGGCCAGACGGTCAAGGCCTGCAACCAGATCCAGGTAGCGATGAACTTTATCGGCCTCGCCGAAGCTTTGGTGCTGGGCACCAAGGCGGGCGTCGATCCCGAGATCATCATCAAGGTGCTCAGCGCCGGCTATGCGCAGACGCGGGTGATGGACGTGCGCGGTCCGCGCATGATCAACGATGACTTTGAGCCCGGTTTCCGTGCCGCCTTCCACTACAAGGACCTGAACATTATCCGCGAGGCGGCTCGCGCCTATGGCGCCTCACTGCCCGCTTCGGCACTGGCCCACGAGCTCTTTTCCTCGATGATGGCCAACGGCTGGGGCAATCTGGATCACTCGGCGGTAGTCAAGGTGATCGCCATGCTCAGCAACACCGAGTTTCCGCCCAAGGCGGACTAGCGCCCTCTCGCGCACCAGCAGGCACAAAACACAGCGCCCCGAGAGTTGTCTCTCGGGGCGCTTGCCACTCTAGCGCGCCGCCAGCGCCCGCCTGAGGCGAGTGACCTGGAGGGCCATCTCTTCCGGCGTCAGCGGCGGCCTGCTGACGCTGTCGATCAGCACGGAATGCCAGTCCCGTCCGGTGAGATCGCCCTCATGTCGAGGGATCACATGCAGGTGCAGGTGAGGCACCGTCTGCCCCGCCGCCGCGCCCTCTTGCAGCGAGAGATCAAAGCCGGTGCCGCCATACAGTCGCATGGCCGCGTTGGCGACCTGCGCCGCCATCTCCCACAGCGCCGCCCCCTCCTCGGAGGAGAGGTCCGCCAAATGCCGCACGTGCCGTCGCGGGATCACCAGACAGTGCCCCGGCAACATGGGCGCGATGTTGTACAGCGCCCGCATGGTTGTGGACTCGGCGATGGTCGACGCGACGATGGCCGGGTTACAAAAAGGACAACGGATCTCGGTCATGCTCAGCCCAGCCCGATCGACCAGCGCAGGTCGTTCACCAGCTCCAGCTGGCCGCTGCCCGCAGAGCGGATGCCCGCATCCAGGATGGCCATGGCATCGAGATTGAGCTCCAGCTGCAGGGTGGGATGCAGAGGCTCACCGGTCTCCAAATGGTGGATGAATTCCTCCGCCTCGGTAGCCCTGCCCGCGGGGAGCGGCTCGCCCCAGTCCACCGCATCGGGAGAGGCTGGCGACTGGCCGCGGGTGGTATACACCTTGACGGCGGGCCGCACCTGTCCGGTGGCATCGGTGGCAGAATCGGCAACCAGTGTCCCTCTGGTTCCGTATACGATCGGCCCGGTGGGCACACCGGTAGCCCAGGTTGTCCAGGTGGCCTCCAGCAGCGCCAGCGCCCGCGGGAAACGCACCGTGAGGATGGCATTGTCCTCGGCGTCGCCATAGGGGCTGTCCAGATTGGCCTTGATGCCCAGCGCCGCGGTAGCAGGCTCTCCCAGGAACCAACGGGACAGACAGGCGCCATAGCAGCAATAGTCCAGCAGCACGCCGCCGCCGGGGGCACTCTGATGCCACCATTCAGAGCCCTTTTCCGCTGGCAGCACCGTATCGGCGCCGGTGTTGTACGCCAGTGGGCCCATGGAGGCACCGTTGCGCCACTTGACCTGGAGGATCTCGCCGATGGTGCCCGCGTCCAGCAACTCTTTCATGCGGCGCACAGCCGGGCTCCAGGTGGTAGGCCAGTTGACCATCAACTCTACGCCGTGCTGGCGCACAGCCCGTGCCATGCGCAGCGCATCGCCCAACGTAGAGGACATGGGCTTTTCCGTGAGGATGTGGGCGCCGGCGGCGGCCGCCGCCTCGACCACCTCGCCATGGCGCGCATTCTCCGGACACACGATCACGATATCCGGTCGCTCGCTCGACAAAAGCTCCCGATAGTCCTCCCAGGCTCGCGGGATGCCCGTAACCTGCAGGGCACGCTGCAGGTTGGCCCGGCGCGTGCTGGGCTTGTTCGAGAGTGGCTCCACCGCCGGCACGGTGTCGGCGCAGCCCACCCACTCCACGTTGGGCAACGCGGCAAAGGTATCCACCAGGTGGTTCACGTGCATGTGTGCGAAACCGATCACCGCTACCCTGTATCTCTTGACCATGCTTGCCTCCCTAAGCCAGAATGACCTCGCGTCCCTGCGCGGCGCTCTCCAGTAATCCCTCCATCATGCGCTGCACCACCAGCCCGTGCCTGAGCGGCGCCTGGCAGGGCACCCCATCGAGGATGCAGGCGATAAAATGCGCCGCCACCGCATCGAAAGAGTTCCCTGTCTTGGGAACGCTGATGGCGGTATCCATCGGCGCATCCTTCTCGGTGCTGTACAGCGTCAACGGGCGCAACCGCGCCCCGGCCTCGGTGCCAAAGAGCTCGATGTTGAGGTCGGGCGCCTGGTGGCTGGCCCAAAAGCTCTCGATCTGCAGACCGGTGCCATCGGCAAAGCGGATAAACCCACCGCCATAGTCATCGGCGGCGAATCGGCTGTAGAACGACTCTGGTGGCCGGCGATAGTCCCAGTAGCCCAAGCCGCGGGGGCCAAACCGGGCCCCGGCAACCCCGCTCACGGTAACCGGCTGAGGCATGCCCAGCAGCCACCAGGCCGCGTCCAGAGCGTGCACGCCCATGTCGCGAAAGGCGCCGCCACCTTCCTCCACAAAGCCGGTGTTCCAATCCGGAATGCCGCTGCGGCGGATGCTGCGGGCACGGGCATAATAGATCTCGCCCAGCCGCCCGGCCTCACGCAGTGCCCCGAGATACTGCACCTCGGCGGAAAAGCGCGTCGAGAGCGACATCATGTTGACTACGCCTGCCGCCTCGGCGGCCGCCACCAGTTCCTCCGCCGCCGCCACCGAGTCGGCCAGCGGCTTGGTCACCATCACGTGCTTGCCTGCGGCCACCACCTGCAGCGCCACCGGCACATGCAGCCGATTGGGCGTGCCCACAAAGATGGCGTCCACCTCCGGATCGGCACACAGCGCCGCCACCTCGGTATACATCCGCACCGGCGCTTGAAGCTCTGCCGCCACCCGTTCCATCCTCTCGGGGATCAGGTCGCACAGCGCCACCACGCTGCCCCGGGGGTTGCCGTGCAGCGCCAGGGCGTTGTCGCGCCCGATACCCATCCCCACAATGCCGACCCGTACCTTGTCCATGGGCCCTCCGCAACGCTGCCTGCTTTGGAACGTATTGTGCCACAGGACCGTTCAAGATCAAGGCCCAGCGTACGCCGCTGGCGTGATGCCCCAGGGCCGGGTACCATACACACGAGAGAACAGGCCCGCACTGGCGGGAACGGCAGGTGCAACATGGTGGGATTGGGCGATGTGGCCGACGTCTGGCGCAACCTCAAGGAAGTGGACCTGAAACCGATCGCGGAGGAAGCCCTCACCCCTTTGCGGGTGGTGCTTGCCGGCCGAGCGGGTGCCCGCACGCGGGTGTTGGGAAACGCCCTGCGGGTGGACCCCTACCACCCGGAAGAGATCGCGGCCACGCCGCTGGTGATCCGGGAGCTCTCTGCCGAGCGTTTGCCAGCGGCGGATCTGGTCATCATCATAGTGCCGCCCTCGGCTGAGAGCAGCGAGCCGGAGCAGGAGCTGGCCAGGGCGCTGCGCAGCCGGCGCATCCCCGTGCTCACCATTCTGGACCGCGACACCCTGACCAACGGGGAACTGGTGCCCGCGGGGCCCAACCTCTGGCTGCCCGACAGCTATCTCACTGGCGACGTAAGCGATCCGCGCTTTCTAGAGCGCACGCTGGTGCCGGCAACCCTGCAGGCGCTGCCCCAGCGCCATCTCGCTCTGGCGCGGCAGCTGCCGCTCTTTCGCAACACCGTGGCCCGCCGGCTCATCGAGGAGGTGAGCCAGTCCAACGCCACCTATGCGCTCACCACCGGCCTGGCGGGGATCATCCCAGTGCTCAACGTTCCGCTCAACGTTACCGACATGCTGGTCCTCACCAAGGCTCAGGCCTTTATGGTTTATCGCCTCGGACTGGCGTTGGGGATGGCGACCGAGTGGCGCGACTATGTGCGCGAGTTTGGCGGGGTTATCGGAGGCGGCTTTGTATGGCGCAGCCTGGCCCGCACTCTGGTAGGGCTCTTGCCCGGGCTGGGCCTGGTGCCCAAGGTAGCCATCGCCTGGTCCGGCACCTTTGTCACCGGCAACATCGTCTGGCATTGGTATCTGAACGGCGGCAGGCTCCCCACGGAAAGGATCCAGGCCCTGTATCGGGATGCCGCCCAGGCGGGGCGCACCAGAGCGCGGGAAATGGTCGACCGCTACCGCCGCCAACGCCAGGCTCGCCGCATGCGGCGCGACCAGCAGCGGGCCGAACGCCCCCGCCGGCGTCCCTGGCGCCTCTCCGCCGGCCCAGGGGAGAGTGGGGAGCGCTCTCCCCGCTATTGTCGCTTTTGCGGCGAGCCCCTGCCATCGCGAGCCACCGTCTGTCGGCGCTGCAATCGGCCGGTGCGGGAGGCGCTGCCCGAGTCAGACTCTCAGTGAGCCACGGGCACAGGCCTTGACGCCCCCTGCTCCAGCGCTAGAATCTGCCGAGGTAGCGCCGTTGCATCCTGTGATCACGTAGAGGAGGCCCCCATGTCCAGCATCTGTCGACCCTTTACCGTCCAAGGCAAGCCTTTTTTCCCCCTGGGCGGGCAGTCGCGCAATTCCAGCGGATACAACCGCGCCGAGGCCGAGACGGCCTTCAAGGCGCTGAAACTGCTGCACGGCAACACCCTCGAGATCCCCGTGTACTGGGAGCAGGTCGAGCCCGAGGAGGGAACCTTTGATTGGGCCAGTGTGGACACGCTGCTGGCCATGGCCCGCGAGAATGATGTGCACCTCGTGCTGCTCTGGTTCGGCACCTGGAAGAACGGCTGCATGGAATACGCCCCGGCCTGGGTCAAGCGCGATCCAGAGCGCTTTTGGCGGGTAATCAACCCCTATGGCAACCGCGTCTGGGTGCTCTCGTCACACTGCGAGGCCACGCGCCAGGCAGATGAAAAAGCCTTTTGCGCGCTGCTGGCCCACCTCAAGGAGCAGGACGCCCAGCAGCAGACCGTCATCGCCGTGCAGATCGAGAACGAGCCGGGCATTCTGGGGAGCGACCGTGACTATGGCGAGGCCGCCGAGGCCATGTTCCAGTCTCCTGTCCCCGAGGGCGTGCTGGGGCTGCTGCAGGGTCTCTCCAGCGGTGGGATCTGGGAGGCCTGGCAGGAGGCGGGCGGCAGGCAGGCCGGCAACTGGCCCGAGGTGCTGGGCGCGCGTGCCGGTGAGCTGATGACCGCTTACTCTATCGCCCGCTACATCGATTCCCTGGCGGAGGCAGGCCGTGCCGTGTACGACCTGCCTCTGTACGTCAACGTCTGGCTGGGCGAGGCGGGCTGGCGTGCGCCGGGCGGCACCTATCCCTCGGGCGGAGCCGTGTCATTTGCGCTGGATCTCTGGAAGTGGGCCACGCCGCACATTGACCTGATTGCGCCGGATATCTATATCGCCGACGCCGACGGTTATCGCGCCATTTGCGAGGCCTACGCCCGCCCCGATAACCCGCTCTTTGTGCCCGAGTCAGCGCCGGGGAGCTCCAACGCCTGGCACATGTTCCACGCCATCGCCAACACCAGCGCCATCGGCTATCACTTTTTCGCCATCGAGCATCTCGTTGGTCCCGACGGCGGCGTCAATCCTCCTGCAGCGGACATCGTGGGCAGTTTCCACGCCGTCGCCTCGGCCATCCCCCTGCTCCTGCGCTACCAGGGCACCGATCGCATCCATGCCGTGATGCAGCTCGAGGGCCAGGGCGATCAGTATCTGGATCTGGATGGCTGGACGGGCGTGGTACGCTTTGGTTACGGCGGCGTATCCTATGCCGGCATGGATTGGCGCCACACGGCGGCCGATCGCGCCCTGTTCCAGGCGCCCAAGGCCCCGCGGGGTCGCGGCCTGATCTTTCAGGAGAGCGAGGACACCTTTTATCTGGTAGGTGCGGCCTATCGTCTCGGCCTGCGACGCAAGGGGCCCGCCAGCCAGACCATGGATCCCACCCAGGGCGACTTTTTGCGCGAGCGCCAGGCGCCCTTTATCTCGATCGACGAGGGGCACTTTGAGGGCGACACCTTTGTGGTGGACCGCCGCCGCAACGGCGACGAAAGGGACAATGGCATCTGGGTAGAGCCGGACGTGCAGGTGGTGCGCGTCATCTTTGCCAAGTAGCCCGCAAGTACCACAACCGCCGCGACAGATGGATCTGCCGCGGCGGTTTTTCGCTTCTGCCGTCAGTTTCGCCCCAGGCGCACCTCGATGCCCTCCGCCCGCGCCCGCTGGGCCAGCGCCTCCATATGCTCCGAAGTGGGCCGCGGCAGATTGCGCGCCTCATAGGCACGGCCCAGGCTGTCATACTTGCCGGCCGCCATGGGATGAAAGGGCAGCAGATCCAGATATTGCAGCGTGGGCAGCCCCCGCACAAAGGCGGCAATCTCGCCAATCGCCTCGGAGGTGTCATTGACGCCTGGCACCACCGGCGTGCGCACGATCATCGGCTTGCCGCTGGCGGCTATCCGCCGGGCGTTCTCCAAGATGCGGGCGTTGCCCACCCCCGTTACGCGGCGGTGCGTTGCCTCATCCATCACCTTGATGTCCATCATCAAGAGATCCACCAGCGGCAGCACAGCGGCCACCCGCTCCCAGGGAAACTGCACCGCCGTCTCGATGGCGGCATGGATGCCCTCCTCGCGACAGGCCGTCAGCAGCGCGGCGGTAAATTCGGGCTGGAGCAGCGGCTCGCCACCCGAGATGGTCACGCCACCACCCGAATTGGCATAAAAGGCACGGTCGGCCAATATGTCACCCATTATCTCGCCCACCGAGACCTCTCGCCCCACCAGGTGCAAGGCGTCGGCAAAGCACTCACGGGCACAGGCGCCACAGGCGATGCAGTCCTCCCGGTGAAAGACCTTGCCCTCGCTGGTCACCTCGTGGCAGTGCCGCTCGCAGGCGGCCACGCACGCCAGGCAGCCGATGCAGCGGTCGGGGTGCAGCTCCAGCTCTGGAGCCAGGCGGTGCGTCTCGGGGTTGTGGCACCAGAAACAGTGCAGGTTGCAGCCCTTGACAAAGACGGTGGTGCGGATGCCCGGGCCGTCATGCACGGAAAAGCGTTGAACCTCGGTGATGGTGCCGCGTACAGAGCTGATACTGTTTGCCATACCCACAATGGTAGCCAGGCGGCGGCCCCTGTCAATCCCGCATTCAGACGCGACCTCCCTCTCTGGAATTACCGCGGCAAGGCGAGTACACTGCGGGCAGTTGGCCCTCAGCGGGCGATCCAACATGCCACTGCCCAAGGAGCACTGCCCATGCGACTGGGACTGTCGAGCTTTATCTACCGCTATGCCACCTCGGCGGATCCGCGCAATGCCCTGGTGATGGATCACACCACTCTGTTGCGCCGCGCCCTGGCCCTGGAGCTGGACCTGGTCCAGTTCGCCGATAACATGCCGCTGCACCTGCTCGGCGATGAGGCGCTGGCTGACCTGGGCGCGCTCTCGCGCCAGTTGGGCGTCGCCATCGAAGTGGGAACCAAAGGCATGGACCGCGATCTGCTGTCGCGCTATGTCTCTATCGCCACGCACCTGGGCAGCCGCGCCCTGCGCCTGGTGCTGGATGTGCCCCAGCCGTCAGAGGCGCAGGCAGGCCTGCGCTGGCTGCTGCCCCAGCTGGAGCGGGCGGCCCTGCCCCTGGCCATCGAGAATCACGGCGAGTTCCCGGCGGCCGCCCTGGCCGAGATCGTGCGGCAGTTGGGCCACCCCCCGCTGGGCTTTTGCGCCGATACCGCCAACAACCTGCTGCTGCTGGAGCCGCCCCTGCAAACCCTCACGCAACTGGCCCCTCGAGCGCTGCAACTGCACCTCAAGGACTATGCGGTGGAGCGCGCTCCGGTGGGCTATCGCATCACCGGCAGGCAGCTCGGTGAGGGACAGCTGGACATGGCTGCCGCGCTGGCTTGCATCCAGCCCGTGAAACGCAACCTGGACGTGATGCTGGAGGCTTGGATGGATCCGGCAGGGGACTGGGCGGAGACCCTGCTGCGTGAGGAGAAGTGGATCGCCAGCGCGGTAACGCGGGCGCGGAGGCTGCTGGCCGCCCCGACTGCCTGAGAGCACCCCTGCCGCCGCGCAGACGGCTCCACCGCGCACGGGGCCAGCGCAGGGCGCCGGCCCAGCGAGGCCCACCGAGGCTTGAAGGACGTTTCGCGGGAGAAAGTGGGTCTTCCGGGGAGCCCCTTGACACTTTAGCAGGACGTCCGCGAGCTTCGCCAAGCGGACTTGTCACTCATGCGAGCGCCCTGTGTCCGTCAGGCCTCACGGATCCACACCAGCATTTCGCCCGGATCGCGGTTGGCCCAGGCATAGTAGGGCACCGCCGTCAGCGACACGCCCCGGTGCGCATGGGCCTGCTTGCGATACAGCCCCGAGCTGCCCGCCTCGGCCCCCACGCGCCAGCCATCGCCCCGGATGGTCACCACCCCGTCCAGCAGGCCGGGCTCCCGTTGCACGGTGAGCGCCGCATCCCGTGGAAGGACCAGGGCATCCAGATTGGGACCGTTGTCGCAGCTCTCCAGGGCATACACCAGCGGGCCGCGCTGGAGCGCCACCCGGCCCACGTCGGCACGCACCTCGGGCCGTGCGTACACGCGCTCTACCGGCATGGCCAGGTCCAGCGTCACGGTATCGCCCTCGCTCCAGCACCGCTCCAGCAACAGATAGCCCTTGTGTCTCAGGTACGGTCCGTTCCAGGGCTCCCCATTGAGCGCCACATCAGCCTGCCGGCACCAGCCAGGCACCCGCAGCGCCAGGCCCGCCTGCTGTGGCCGTCCGTGCCACACCAGCCGCACGCGCCCACCCCAGGGATAATCAGTCTCTACCTCCAGCTGCACAGGTTCCTGCAGGTCCACAGAGATGGTCCCCGTCGTGTATAGATTGACATATACACGCTGCTCGGCTGTGGCAGCCACATAGGCCCCCAGGTCCGCCAGCAGCCGCGCCACATTGGTCGGGCAACAGGAGCAGTCAAACCAGGCCTGGCGGCGCGGCGCCACCACGCCACCGCGAAAGAGGTCCGGCCGCGCGGCGTACTGCGCCGGATCCACGGCCAGTGGGTTGGCGTAGAAAAAGGTATCCCCCTGCAGCGAGACGCCGCTGAGCATCCCGTTGTAGAGGGCGCGCTCCATGATGTCGATATAGCGAGACTCGCCATCCAGCAGGAACATGCGCTGGGCAAAGAACACCACACCGATGGCAGCGCAGGTCTCGGCGTAGGCGATGTCGTTGGGCAGGTCATAGTCCACCGTAAAGCGCTCGCCCCGGGAACTGGATCCGATACCGCCAGTAACATACATCCGGCGCTGGGTCATGTTGTCCCACAGCCGGCGGCAGGCGGCCGCCATTTCCTCGTCGTGCGTCTCCAGGGCCACATCGGCCATGGCGCTGTAGAGGTACATGGCCCGCACGGCGTGCCCCTCCACCGTGGACTGCCGGCGCACCGGCTGATGCGACTGGTTGTAGCGGTGATCGTGCCCATAGTGGGCCTGGCCGGGCGCTTCGCCCCGCTCGGCCGCCTCCACGTCGAAATAGTGAGGCTGCCGTCCCCGTTCATCCAGGAAAAAGCGCGCCAGGCTCAGATAGCGCTCCTCCCCAGTGGCCCGGTACAACTTGACCAGGGCCAGCTCCAACTCCTCGTGGCCCGGGTAGCCCGGCCTCTGCCCCTCCCCCGGTCCAAACACCTCGCCGATATAGTCCGCATACCGGCACAGCGCGTCCAGCAGGGCCGTCTTGCCGGTGGCCTCGCGCCAGGCAACCGCCGCCTCGATGAGGTGGCCCGCGCAGTAGAGCTCGTGCATGTCCCGCAGGTTGGTCCAGCGCTCGTCCGGCGTCATCATGGTGAAAAAGGTGTTCAGGTAGCCGTCCGGCTGCTGTGCCGCCACGATGCGTTCGATCACCGCATCCACCTGCCCTTCCAGCGCTGGGTCAGGATGGGTGGTGAGCGAATAAGCCGCCGCCTCGATCCACTTGGCCACATCTGAATCATAAAAGTGATGCGGCCGCCAGGAATCCTGCGGCTTCCAGTTGAGATCGAACACCGCCAGGCGACCGGTCTCCTGGCAACGGTCATACTCCACCGGCACGCTCACCGAACGGTTCACCGCCTGACGCTCGGCCCAAAAGCCACCGCTGAGGGTGACCTGGCTCAGGGGAACTGGCTTGAGGCCGGTTGTGTTGCGCATATCGATCCTTTCCATCCCGCTCAGGGCATGTCACTCTGGCTGTCGATCGGTGAACCCGCCGCCAGATTCTCCGCGGCAAGGGTGGGAAACTCGGCGATGCGGAGGTTGGTGGCGCCATAGGGGATCAGTCGCAGCGGGCGCAAGGGCGCCCCACTGGCAGCGGGGCTCTCTGGGACGGGCCCCGCCGTCCCCTGCTGCAGCACCCACTGCGCCAGTGGCGCGCCCTGCACCAGGGCATAGAGCGGCACACCTTCCGGAGAAAAAGGCGTCTCTCCCATGGGGCGCCGGTGCACCTCCAACGATTGTTGTGGGTGAGCCCGATCCAGTACCAGTCCCATGTTCCAGGGCGTGGTGGGGTGCACCTCCCAATCGCCGTGGGGCGGCTCCCCTCCGATCAGGCGCCACTCTTCGCCGATCTCCAGCGCCATCACCAGCGGACCATAGAGAATCGAGGCGGCGCCCCGATGGCGCGTCTCCACGCGCAAACCCATCTCCAGCTCCAGCAGCAGCTCGCTGCGCCCGCACCACTCTTGCTCCAGCACATGCCAGCTGCCGGCAGTCAAGGCCAGTGTCCTGCCGTCCGGCAGGATCAGTTGAGCGCTGGCGGCCCAGCGAGGGACGGGCAGCTCCAGCCCCATCCGCAGCGGAGAATCCGCCATCACGGTGACGCGCACCGTGCCCTCAAAGGGGTATTCGGTCTGCACGCGGATCTCTACTGGCGTTCCCGCTACCTGTGTGCAGAGGCAACAGGGCACGTAGGAGAGCGCCACCAGATGCTCTGGCCGGCCGCTGCAGGCCGGGCGGCGCATCCAGGCGCTGGCGGCGTAGCGCGGCCAGCCCTGGTGCATGTTGGCCGTACAGCAGCCATAATTGGGCTCCAGGCCATAGATGTTGCTCTCGGGCGCATTGTTGGTATAGATCGGCTCGGGCACCACCTGGCACACTGGCTGGTTCACCTGCTGATCGTACTGGTGGGCCCACATGTCCGGCTTGAAGGTGGCCGGCAGCGCATTGAACGCCACGCGCTCCAGCAGGTCGCCCCGTTCCACCGAGGGCGCCACCCGCTGCAAGAACTCCAGGGAATACATCATCTCCACCACAGCGCACAGCTCGGTGCCCTGGGAGGGGCTCTTGCCCGCCAGATGCTCGTCCCCGGTGAAAACACCGGTCACCTGACCGTGGTACGCCTCCAGAAGGTCCAGCATGCGTTGGCTGGCCAGCAGATCCGCCAGGTCTCCGCTTTGCCGCCAGGCGATGGCTCCTGCCTTGAGCGCCATGGCGTTGTTCACCACGTGGGTGGCCATGGAGATATCCTGGCGCGTGGTACGCCCAGTGTACGGATAGTGGGCGAACAGTGCCGCCCAGTCGAACCCCTGGCGACGCACCGTCTCGGCCAGAGGCAACAGCCACCTCTCGCCGCTGCGGACAAACGTCTCCTGGATGCCCAGGGCGATCTCGGGCCAGCGCATGCGGCCCCAGTCAAACAGCGGGGTGCGCTGCAGTTGCTCCTCCAGCCGCCGATAGTAGCGCAACAGCGCCGGCAGCACCCGCCGGTCTGCGGTGGCCTCCTGCCACTGCAACGCCGCCTTGACGAACACCGCCACGGGCCATGGATCCAGCGGCTTGTAGCGGCCGGTGGCGACGTCCTGCCGCGGACCCAGCCAGCCATCCGGGCTCTGGCGAGCCAGCACCTCATCCATCCAGCGACGCGCCAGCGCGATCAGCCCGTCGTCCTGCAACAGGAATGCCAGCGGCACCAAACCATCCAGCCAGTAGGGCCCCCGCTCCCAGCCCTCGCCCAAGCCGCCGATCCAGCCACTGTCCGCGATGTCGGGCCAGAACTCGGCCAGGTGCCCGGAGAGCCCCTCGGCCTGGATGCGCAACTGCCGCGCCAGCCAGCCCTCCGGCAGAAGCTCTCCCAGCCGCAGCGGCTCCAACGCCGCAGGCATCAAACCAGCCTGTTCCACCACCATGCGCCACCTCCGTGGGGATTATAGGTGCTGTTACGCCGACACGCCACGCCTCCAGCCAAAACCCTGTTGCAACCGCATGTGTTACCGTCTAGTATAAGGACAGAGTGGACATACGAATGACAGGGAGGTCATCATGGCAGTGTATGCTAACCGCGAAGAGCTCATCGCCATCCTGGACCAGGTGGTAGCAGAGCTCAACAAGAACGAAACGCTCACCACCCGCATCCGCAGCGCCAACGTCTCGCTGGGGATCAATGTCACCGATCTGCCCGGCACCGAGTACGTGATCGCCTTTAGCAAGGGCGTGATCACCGGTACCGCAGGCAGCGCCAGCGCCGCCACGGTGGGCATCACGCTGGCCAGCGACACGCTGGACCGGATCTTTCTGGGCAGGCTCAGCGGCGAATCGGCCTACTTTTCGGGGGCTCTGCGCCTGCGGGGCGACGAATGGATGGCGGAGAGCGTCGCCAACTATATCTACTATATCACCCCGCTCTACAAGGCCGCCACGGAGCACCTGTCACGCGACTAGTGCGGATCTTTACGGGACCGAATCTCTGACCATTTCAAGGAGCCACTATGCTCAAACTCAAGCTCAATGACGGCTGGGAGTACACCGTCCACACGGGCATGACACCGCCGCCCGACGCCCAGTGGACGCCGGTCACCCTGCCACACGACGCCTCTATCGAGCGCGAGCGCTCGGCCACATATCCCACCGGCGGTGGCGGCGGCTATGCCTGGTCGGGCGTGCTCACCTATCGCCGCGAGCTGTACGTGCCCGAAGAATGGCGCGGTCAGAGCCTGCAACTCGAGTTCGAGGGTGTGTACATGAACGCTACCGTCATGGTCAACCGTGACACGGTGGCACTGCACCCCTACGGCTATACCAGCTTTGTGGTGGACATCACGCCTCACATCACCTTTGGCGCCACCAACCGGATCATGGTGAGGGTGAACAACTCCGCCCAGCCCAATTCGCGCTGGTACACGGGCACGGGCATCTATCGCCACGTGTGGCTGCGCCGCGGCGGGGCTACCCGCATCGTCCCGTGGGGCGTGTTTGTGCGCACCGAATCGGTACGTGGCTCTGAAGCCAAGCTCAAGATCACTACCACCCTGGCGGGCCAGCCTGGGGCCAGCGCAACCATCCAATCGGCCATCCTCGATTGCTCGGGAGAGCAGGTGGCCTCCACCACGGTCCCGTTGCGGCTGGACGACCAGGGGCAGCTGGTGCTGGATGAGACGGTGACCCTGCACGACGCCCGTCTGTGGAGCCTGCAAGATCCCTGTCTGTACACGCTCCAAAGCCAGGTGCTGGCCGATGACACCGTGATCGACCAGGAAAGCACTACTTTTGGCATCCGGACCCTGGCCATGGATGCGGAGCAGGGCCTGCGCCTCAACGGCGTGCCCCTCAAGCTCAAGGGCGGCTGCGTGCACCACGACAACGGCCTGCTGGGCGCCGCCAGCTACGACCGTGCCGAGGAGCGCAAAGTCGAGCTGATGCTGGCGGCCGGATACAATGCCATCCGCTGCGCCCATAACCCGCCCGCCCCCGCCATGCTCGAAGCCTGCGACAGGCTGGGCATGCTGGTGATCGACGAGACCTTTGACTGCTGGCGCATGGGCAAGAATCTCGCCGACTATCACCTCTACTTTGAGGACTGGTGGGCGCGGGATACCGCCTCCATGGTGCTGCGCGACCGCAACCATCCCTCGGTGATCATGTGGTCCATCGGCAACGAGGTGTCAGAGCGTGGCGGCATCTCCGACGGCCCCCTCTGGGCACGCCGCCAGGCGGAGCTGATCCGCTCACTGGACGAGACCCGCCCAGTGACCTCGGCGCTGCCCTTCCTGTTCGAGGCGGTGTTCACCGACGGACAGCCCAGCCTGGGCTCGGTGACGGCGGCCCAGGGCGCATTCAACTTTGACCGTCTGCGCCCCACCGACTGCGAATCCGACCGCTGGGGTAACCTCACGGAAGAGTTCTGCGACGCCCTGGACATGGTAGGCTATAACTATTTGTATCCGCGCTATGACTTTGACGCCCAGCGCTTTCCTCAGCGGGTGCTGGCCGGCACCGAGACCTTTCCCTCGGTGGCCTACGATACCTGGAAGGCCACTGAGGCGCTGCCCCAGGTGATCGGCGACTTTGTGTGGACCTCCATCGACTACCTGGGCGAGTCGGGCATCGGCAAGGTGACCCTGGGCGAGCCCGGTGGCTTTGGGACGCCCTTTCCGTACCACCTGGCCAACTGCGGCGACATCGACATTTGCGGGTTCAAGCGCGCCCAATCCTACTACCGCGATGTGATGTGGGGCGTGCGCACGGCGCCCTGGGTGGGCGTGCTGCGGCCCAGCGACCTGGCGGCGGGCGTCTTTTACAACCCCTGGGGCTGGGAACCCGTCTCGGACAGCTGGAGCTTCCCCGGCGAGGAGGGCCGCACCACCCGGGTGGACGTCTACTCGCCTGACGACGAGATCGAGCTGGTGATCAATGGCCGGTCGCAGGGGCGTCGCCCTGCTGGCGATGCCAACCGCTTCTTGGCCAGCTTTGACGTGGTCTACGAGCCGGGTTATGTGGAGGCCATCGCCTATCGCGATGGACAGGAGACGGGGCGCACCCGTCTGGAGACCACCGAGGCGCCCGGCGCCCTGCGCCTGACCGCCGATCGCGAGGGGCTCTGCGCGAGCTATGGCGACCTGGCCTATGTGACCGTAGAAGTGGTGGACGCCGCCTGCCGACGGGTACCCTGGGCCGCCGAAAGGTTGTCCTTTGCGGCCAGCGGCCCGGCGCAGATCATCGCCGTGGGTTCCGGCGAGCCCACCTCTGAAGAGCTCTACACCGGTCCCACTCGTACCACGTACCAGGGTCGGCTGATGGTGGTACTGCGCGGCACCGGCGCCCAGGGCACCGTGACACTGGAGGCCAGGGGCGAGGGCCTGACGGGCGCCACGCTCACCATGGAGGCCCGCTAGACCCCGGCGTCACCCACAAGCCAAGCAGCATATGCGGGCAGCGGCCAAGACCAGTGCCGCTGCCCGTAGCATGGGCCGGCGGGGCAACACTTGGTCCCAAAAATCCTTGACAAGCGCCCACCACTCTGCTAACATCACTGTGCAAGACCCCGAGAGATCTGACAGTCGGGGCGCCACAATCGAACAGCCCAGTGGGCGGAGCGTTCCTGGGGTGGTCCCCAGAGGGCCGGTCGCGGTCTATAAGCAGTGCGGGTTGCTGGCGGCAAGCGCTGGCAGCACCCGGCACTGTGGAGTCCATCAGGATCCCGTTGCGGAGAGTGATGCACTGGGGCTGCAGGAGGAGACACTCCTTGATCAACGAGAGTGTAGCGCACCGAGCGGGAAGGCCACTTGGGGTCTTGTTTCTTGCCTGAACCAGCCGCGGAGTATTCTCTGCGGCTTTTTTTTGTACCCATTGACAGCACACCTGGCGACTCTATAATGGGCACCAGAACGGCGTCAGGCCGGGGAGGAGAGTCATCACCGGAATGCAAGACCAGCCAGAATCGGTTCGTCGCCCCATTCGGAATCCGTCCCTCCCCCGTAAAGCCATCACCTTTGCCCACCCCAGCGAAAAAGAGTTTGCCTCCGTCCTCGATTTTTACGGCATCCGCTGGGAGTATGAGCCTTATACTTTTCCACTGGCCTGGGACGAGCACGGTAACATCCTCGAGGCCTTTTCTCCCGACTTTTACCTGGTGGACCAGGACACCTTTATCGAGCTGACCACCCTGCGCCAGAGGCTGATCCGCCTCAAGCGCCGCAAGCTGCGCGAGCTGGTAGCACTGTATCCCGACGTCAAGATCAAGCTGTGGAATCGCAAGGATTTTGAGTGGATGCTGAGGCGTTATGGCATCGAGGAGCATGCGGAGGAGCTGGTGGGCAAAGAGGCGCTGAGCCATGCAGACGAGTAACCCGCCCGCGGGCAAGCTGCAGGAGCACGTGCAACGCGTGGTGCTCAGCGAGGAGGCCATACGGGCGGCCGTGCTGGAGATGGGCGCCCGTATCAGCGAGGACTATGCCGGCAGGCAACCGGTTCTGGTGGGGGTGCTCACCGGCGTGGTGATGTTCATGGCCGACCTGTTGCGGGCCATCGATATCCCCGTCGCCGTGGACTTTATGGCCATCTCGTCCTATGCCGCCGGCGGCTCCTCGGGCACCGTGCGCATCGTCAAGGACCTCGACATCTCTATCACCAATCGCCACGTGCTCTTTGTCGAGGATGTGATCGACACCGGCCTGACGCTGGATTACCTGCTGCGCACGCTGCGTACGCGGCAACCCGCCTCGCTCAATGTGGCGGTCCTGTTCGACCGGCCCTATCGCCGCCTGCTGGATGTCCCCCTGGCCTATCGGGGCCTGGAGCTGCCCGACGAGTTTGTGGTGGGCTATGGGCTGGATGCCGGCTCGTACTACCGCAACCTGCCCATGGTCGCTACGCTCCAGGATCAGTAGCTCCCAGTCGCCAGCCTCAAACCTCAGAGGCGATAGACCTGCGCGCTGCCCACGCCCTGCGGCACCACACCCCGCGTGTCGTACACCAGCCGCGCCTGCCGCACCAGAGCCTCCAGGTCATAGCTGCTGTGAGGGGTGTGCACCAGTACGCAATCGGCCGCTCGCAGCGCGTCCTCGTCGAGGGCGGGTAAACTCTCCAACACGGCCCCCGTCCCGAGCTGGACGTGAGCAAGAAAGGGATCGTGATACTGCACCCGGGCGCCGCGGGCCAGCAGCTGCTCGATGATGGTCAGCGCCGGACTCTCGCGCAGATCGGCCACGTCAGCCTTGTACGCCACCCCCAGCAGCAACACGGCACTGCCACGCAGCGGCTTGCCCAGGTCGTTCAAGGCATCCTGCACGCCGTGCACCACATACAGCGGCATATCGCGGTTCACCTGGTCCGCCAGTTCGATAAAGCGCGTCTGCACGCTCAGGCTGCGCATTTTCCAGGTGAGGTAGAGGGGATCCACCGGGATACAGTGGCCCCCCAGCCCGGGCCCGGGATAAAAGGCCTGAAAGCCAAAGGGCTTGGTGCGCGCCGCCTCAATCACCTCCCAGATGTCGAGCCCGATGCGCCGGCAGATCTGGGCCATTTCGTTCACCAACCCGATGTTCACCGCCCGGTAGGTGTTCTCCAGAATCTTGACCATCTCAGCGGTGGCCGGGCTCGAGACGGGCACGGTGCGCTCTACAATGGCGTCGTACAGCTGCTGGGCCAGCCGCAGGCACACCGGCGTCACCCCGCCCACCACCTTGGGCGTGTTGCGGATGGTAAAGCGCTTGTTGCCGGGATCCACCCGCTCGGGCGAAAAGGCCACAAACAGGTCCTCCCCCACCACATATCCATCCTGCTGGATCCGCGGCAGCAGAATCTCTTCCGTAGTGCCGGGATAAGTAGTGCTCTCCAGGACGATCAGCATGCCGTGGTGACGGTGCGCAGCCAAGCTGTCTACCGCCTCCACCACATACGAGATATCGGGATCCTTGGACTTGGAGAGTGGCGTGGGAACACAAATGATGGCTACGTCTGCCCTGCTCAGGGGCTCGGGATCGAGAGAGGTGTGAAAGCGTCCCGAGGCCTTGGCGGCCGCCACGCGGGCGTCCGGAATGTCGTGGATATAGCTCACGCCGCTGGCGAGCAGCGCCGCCTTGTCCCGATCGGGGTCAATGCCCGTCACGTACAAGCCTGCCTCGGCCAGCAGCAGCGCCAGAGGCAGGCCCACATAGCCCAGCCCCATCACGCACACCCGCGCAGTGCGTGCCTGTAAACGTCCCGCCAGTTGTTGCGCCCAGGGCTTGTCCACCGCCTGCCTCGCCTCCTCAAACACTGCGCACCCGAGATCGCGAAAAAGGGCGCAGAGGGACCCACCCCCTGCGCCCCAGCCTTCCTAAAAGGTTGCCTTGCTGTCGCCCAAGCGCTTGACGTTGCAGCGGGCGATATACTTCTCGTTCAGCGTCACGCCCAGCCCAGGGCCGGTGGGGATGGGCATGCGGCTGTTGCGGATCTGGGGCTCCAGAGGCTCGTTGACCATGTCATAGCAGACCATCGGCCGCTCGGGCACCGTCTCCTGGATGATAAAGTTCGAGATACAGGCATCCACCTGCACCGCCGCCGCCGTGGCGATTGGCCCGTGGCAGTTGTGTGGCTGCATGTACAGGTTATAGGTCTCGGCGTACGAGGCGATCTTTTTCAACTCGGTGATGCCGCCCGCCAGCCCGATATCGGGCTGCAGGATGTCGAGCACCTGCTTTTCGATATACTCGCGGAACTGGTAGCGGGTGTACAGCCGTTCGCCTGCCGCCAGCGGAATGGGCACCTCACGACCGACCCGGGCCATCACCTCCACGTTCATGGCGTCCACCGGCTCTTCATAGAAAAAGGGCTTGAGATCCACGATGCGGCGCCCCCAGGCGATGGCGTCGCTCACGCCCAGCCAGCCGTGCACCTCCACCAGCACGTCCACCTGCGGCCCCACCGCCTCGCGCACGGCCTTGACCCGCTGATAGGCCAGTTCGCCACGCTCCGGCTCCAGCAGGCGCTCGCGGGGGCCCCAGCCCGAGCCGCGGGGCGCACTGAAGGGATCGAACTTGAGCGCGTCGTACCCCATGGAGACCACCATGGCGGCACGCTCACCATAGGCCTCGGGGCTCTCGATATGGTCGGGGGCCGGCGCAAACTCGGTGCCCAGCCAGCCGTTGCAGTATACGTGCAGGTCATCGCGCATGCGCCCGCCCAGCAGATCGTACACCGGCAGATTGGCCGCCTTGCCCTTGATGTCCCACAGTGCCATGTCGATGGTGCTCAGGCCCCCGTACACCACCGGACCGCCCCCCTGCGCCCAAAAGGTGCGGAAAAAGATATCCTTCCAAATCTTTTCCACCCGCGCGGGGTCCTGCCCGATCACATACTGCTCCACCATCTCCTGCAGCATGGCCAGCGCAGCGCTTCGCCCGATGCCATAGGAAAGCGGAAACTCGCCCACGCCGTACAGGCCCTCGTCGGTGATCAAGCGCAGGATCACGGGCGGCTTGTGCGGATGCAGGGTCACGTCGATGATGTCGGCAGCGATCACACGCATGGTTGGTGCCTCCTGATGCAGATAAGCCTTCCGCGGCACATTCTAGTCTCACCGCCGCTCTGGTCAACCTCTGATACGCGCTGGCCGGTGGGCGGGCCCCCTTGGCCTGACGCCTTGCCTGACAACCTCCGCGGCCTCGAGTACAATCCGCCGGCGAGAGGGAAACCATGCAGAGGGCGAAAGGAGTGCCCATGACCACGGTGACGATCCACGGTGCCGATGTGTACATCGATGGCAAGCCCACCTATCCCGGCCGCTGGTACCAGGGCCATCGGATCGAGGGCATGCTCTTTAACGTGCGCGCGGTACAGGCCATCTTTGACGACGCCAACCCTGTGACCGTGGCCCACTGGGCCTATCCCGATACCGGTCGTTGGGACCCGGAGCGCAACACCGACGCCTTTTGCGAGGCGCTCCCCAGCTGGTACGACCACGGCATCCGCGCCTTTGGCGTCAACCTGCAGGGCGGCGGCCCCATGTACGTGCGTGATGTGTACTTTAACTATGACAACAACGGCTTTACGCCCCAGGGCGCTCTCAGGCCCGCCTATGCCGCGCGCCTTGACCGGGTGCTCAAGCGTGCCGATGCTCTGGGCATGGTGGCCAACGTGGGATTCTTCTACTGGATGATGCTCAATCGCATGGAGGACGAGGCCGCCGTGTGGCGCGCCGCCCGCGAGGCCTGCGCCTTTATCTGCGAGGGCGGCTACCGCAACGTCCTGGTGGAACTGGCCAACGAGATCGATGTGGTGGTGGACCACACGCCCTACAGCATTTTTCGCGCTGACAGGCAGCACGAGATGCTCGACACCCTGCGGGCCGAGTTTCCCGGGCTGTTGTTCTCCACCAGTGGCGGCGGCGCCGAGGTGCATACCGGGCGCGGCATGCCGCCGGCCAGCCTGGTGCGCAGCGTGGACTATATCCTGCTGCATGGCAACGGACTCCGACCGGAGGGCCTGATCGCCGCCATCGAGCAGGTACAGGGCATGGAGGCTTACCGCATCGCGCCCAAGCCGATCATCATCAATGAGGATTCGCCGGCGCTGCCCAATTTCGAGGCCGCCTGGCCTCGCCGGGTCTCCTGGGGCTACTATGACCAGGGTTGGCATGGACAGGGTGGCGATCCCTGGGAGGACTATAACCCGCGCCCCCGCTGGCGCGACGACGCCCCCTGGGAGGATCTCACCGGCTTTCAGACCCCGCCGGTCAACTGGACGATCAACACGCCCTTCAAGCGCGCCTTTTTTGAGCGGGTGGCCGAGATCACCGGCGCCCGCTGAGCCCGTCTCTCCCACGGCGTACCGCCGCCGGCGTGGCGCCCTCTTGTGCGCTACGCCGGCGCTTGCTCGTCCCAGTTGCGGGCACCGCGCACCGCCTGGTAGGCGCGATGCACCTCCGCTGCCACCTCTCGCATGCGCGCCAGGTGGTCCTCCAGCGCCTGAGCCAGCGCCCGCACCTCCTCCGCGCAACTGGTGATGGTCGCCACGTCCCCAGGGGGCGCGCCCTCCAGCCCCAGGGCCGCGCCCAGCCGCGCCAGCCGCTCTGGCGCCTGCTGGGCATCGGGGGGCAGCTGGGCGAACCCGGCCTTTACCGCAGCCTGCACCGCCTGCAGAAAAGCGCGGTACTGCTCCTCCCGGCGCCCCAGGCGCGCCACCATGTAGCCGATGTCGCGCAACAGTCCGGCCATCTCCTCGGGATCGCGCGCACGGCCCTCACGCACCTGCCCCAGGATCTCGTCGATGCTGCCGCACACATCGTAAAAACGCGTCATGCCGGGAGAGTCGCTCTCCTCGGCGGCCACCAACTGAGGGCCCCGGCGCGTCGCTGCCAGGCGCACGCGCGGCAGCGGGATCATGCCGCCATCCTCAAACACGAGCAGAGGCGGCAGGCGATGTCCCTGATCCACCAGGTGCGCTGCGCCGCTCTGCAGCGCCTCCAGGATCCGCTCACGATGGGGCGAGGGTGGCATCCACCGGTTCTCTGCGTCGATCACCGTCGTACCTCCAAGCCATTGCTGCTGGGCAGCATAGCATGCTCCGGCCCAGTGCGGCCAGTGCCCGGCTCCTGCCTCGCCCCAAACAACTCCCCAGCCTGGAAAACCGTGGAACCGGGCGTCAATACCCTCTATAATGTCCCCAATCGCTCAAGGGGAGTTGCCATGCCAACACAGGGGCTCGCCACCAGCTACGATGAGGTGCCCTATCCCTGGCTCTGCTACCGGCCCTCGCACCCCAGCCACCTGTTCGTCTGCGCCACGCTGCTGGGCCTGTCGCCCGCACCGGCGGAGACCTGTCGTGTGCTGGAATTGGGCTGCGCGCTGGGCGGCAACCTGCTGCCCATGGCGGCCAGCCTGCCCGGGGCCAGCTTTGTGGGCATCGATCTGTCGCCCGCCCAGATCGCCAGCGGCCAGCAGGCCGTTGATGCGCTTGGCCTGCGCAACGTATCGCTGCAGACAAAGGACCTCTCCGACGTTACCCCTGCACTGGGCACATTTGACTATATCATCGCCCACGGCATCTACTCCTGGGTGCCGCCGACGGTGCGCGATCACCTTCTGCGGGTCTGTCATGAGAACCTCGCCCCCAACGGCGTGGCCTATGTCAGCTACAACACGCTGCCCGGCTGGCACATGATCCTCAGCCTGCGGGAGATGATGCTGCACCACGCACGGACGGCCACAGACCCGCTGGCCCAGGCGGCTCTCGCACGGGAGCTCATCGCCTTTCTCGCAGAGGCCACCGCCGACGAGGACAACCCCATCGAGGGTACTTTGATGGGCGCCTGGCGTTCGATCCTCCGCGTCCAGAACGGGGATCCCCGCCAGCAGGTGGACGCGGCGCTGCTGCATGACGAACTGGCCCAGTGGAATGACCCTGTCTACTTTTACCAGTTTGTCGAACACGCCGGTGCCCATGGTCTTCAATTCCTCGTCGAAGCCGACTGGCATCTCTCGGTGCTGGATAACCTGCCCGCCGCCGTGGCCAGCCGCATCCTGGACATGTCCACCAATG
>JAAYED010000109.1 GCA_012728955.1 Chloroflexota bacterium | reverse complement strand
CCCAGCTCAGATCCTTCGGGAACGCCGACGAACTCGATGCCTGTCGTGTCTATGCCTGTCAGGCCAAACGGTCCAGCGTCAAGATGCAGCACGTTGTACGAGCGACGTACCTTCTTGGCCGGCCCGGGCCCGAGCTCTTGGCTGCCGCGATAGCGGATGCCAGACAGCAGCATCCCCTGCACCGTACGCATGATGGCATCCCTCGGCAGGTTGGAGGGGCGTCGGCGCTCACTTGACATCTGGTGCGGCCCGTGGTACACTCGGGCCCAACTAAATAGGATCGATGAGATCTTGCTCATCCAGAGAGGTGGAGGGACCGGCCCTGTGAAACCTCGGCAACCCGACCGTGCAGCGATGGCGCTCAACACGAGTCTACGGTGCCAATTCCGGCAGAACCTGGCGGGTTCTGGAAGATGAGAGCTTGGCATATCGCGAAGTAAAGCCTCTTCAACTGGCAATCGCCCGCTGGAGAGGCTTGTTGTTTGGCGCACGGCCCTCTCCTCTCTGCATGGGCATCCCCAAGACTCAGGTCGGCGAGATCGCCGAGAGAGGAGAGCGTACTGTGCCTGACCCCCTTGCCACCCGGGCTGTCCACGCCGGGGAAGAAAAGCACAAGCCCTACGGCGCGCTGACCACGCCTGTGGTCCAGACGTCTACCTTCACCTTTGCCGATGGCGCTGAGATCGCTCAGTTCATGCGGCGCAAGGCTGAAGGAGAATCCACCAATCGCTACGAGTACGGCCGCTATGGCAACCCCACAGAGCAGGCCGCCGAGTGCAAGATGGCTGCATTGGAAGGCGGCGAGCAAGCCCTGCTCTTCGCCAGTGGGATGGCGGCCATCAGCACCACGCTGTTGGCCCTCCTCTCGTCTGGCGATCACCTTGTGGTCACCAGCGACTGCTACCACCGTTCGCGGGAGTTCGCCCGCTCGTTCCTGACTCGCTGGGGCATCGCCGTCACGTTGGCGCCCATCGATCAACCGCAGGCGCTGGCCGCTGCCTGCACCCCCCGCACGCGGGCCATCTTCGCTGAGACGCCCACCAACCCCTACCTGCGCGTGGTTGACCTGGAGCGCGTCGCCGCGATCGCGGCGACGCGAGGGATTGCCACCATCGTCGACAGCACCTTTGCCACGCCGGTGAACCTGCGGCCCCTGGAACACGGCATCGATCTGGTGATCCACAGCGCCAGCAAATACTTGGGGGGGCACAACGATCTCCTGGCTGGCGTTGTGGTGGGCGCGCGGCAGGCTCTGACTCCCATCGCGCATGCCCGCGGGGTGCTGGGGGGCACCAGCAGCCCGCACGACGCCTACCTGCTGCTGCGTGGCCTGAAGACGCTGACGGTGCGCGTCGCCCGCCAGAACGAAAACGGATGGCGGGTGGCTCAGTATCTGGAGGGCCATCCGGCCGTCCGCCGGGTCTGGTACCCTGGCCTAGCCAGTCACCCCGATCACGCTGTGGCTCAGCGCCAGATGTGCGGCTTTGGCGGCGTGGTCAGCTTCGAGATCGCTGGGGGGTTCGACGAGACGTCTCGCTTCATCGACCGCCTGCAGTTGCCCTACATCGGCCCTACCCTGGGCGGTGTGGAGAGCATTGTCCAGCAGCCAGCGGCCCTCTTCTCGCTGAGGGTGGAAGACCGGCAGGCCGCTGGGCTGAAGGACAACCTGGTGCGCTATGCCTTGGGCATTGAGGACGCCGATGACCTGATCGCCGACCTGCAGCAGGCGCTGTGCGGCGTCTGCGCCTAGCAGGGAAAGGGGACGAGCCTGATGATTGTGCACAAGTTTGGCGGCACCTCGGTGGGGGACGCGGAATGCTTTGCCCGCGTGGCCGATATCTTGGCTCAACACGCCCCGGCCGGCGCGGTGGTTGTGGTCTCAGCCATGCGCGGCGTCACTGACCAGCTCATCGCTGGCGCCCGGGCGGCGGCGGAAGGCCGGGATGGGGCGCACCGCGAGATCAAGGCTGGACTGCTGCACCGGCACCTGGCAATGGTGGAGGCGCTGCTGTCCAACGACGCGGAGCGGCTGGAGCTGGGTGGTTTTGTGGACGACCGCCTGAACGGGCTGGAGCGGTTCTACCGCAGCATCGGCGTGTTGGGCGAGCTGACCGCCCGCGGCGTCGATGCGGTGGCTTCCACAGGCGAGCAGCTCTCGGCTCACATCCTGGCTGCCGTGCTGCGCAGCCGCGGCCTGAGATCCCAGGCCCTCAGCGCCACCGACCTCATCGTCACCGACGATCACTTCGGGGCTGCTACCCCCCTCTTCCCGCAGACGCGGGAGCGCCTGCAGGCGCAAGTGCGGCCCCTGGTGGAGCGCGGCGTGATCCCGGTGATCACCGGCTACATCGCCGCTACGGAGAGCGGTGTGCCCACCACCCTGGGGCGGGGCGGCAGTGACTTTGCTGCAGCCATCGTGGGCGCTGGGCTGGATGCCGACGAGGTCTGGATCTGGACCGACGTG
>JAAYED010000108.1 GCA_012728955.1 Chloroflexota bacterium | reverse complement strand
GCTCGTCGTCAATCGCAAGGCAGGGCACCGGCAGGGCTGTCAGGGGACCAAGGGGGCAACTGGGGACCAGGGGGACGAAGGGAGGGCCGTTTTGCGCCTCAGTGGCGCACCATTTCCTCCAGGATGGCGTCGTATTGTGGTGCCATCCTTCGCCAATCATACTGGGCAACTGCCGAACGCAACGTCGATCCTTGCCGCAACGCTATGGGATCCTGTGCTGCCTGGCGCAGACGCTCCACCAGATCATCGAGGCTGGCATACAGGCAGCGTCCGTGATACTCTGGCGGGACCAGTTCCGGGTAGGCGAGCCGATTGGGCAGCAGGGGCCAGCACTCACAGTACATGGCCTCCACCGTTGCAGCCCCGAAAAAGTCATGGATCGCGGTGCTGACCACCACGTCCGCCTCCCACAGCCAGCGGGCATACGCCTGCCGGCTGGGAACATAGCCATAGTGCACCAGGCGGCTGCCCAGGCGCTCCCGTGCCTCCACAAAGGCGGGCGGCTCGCTCACAAAGCGCTCACCCAGCAAGGCTACCTCGAACTCGCCGCCCCAATCCATCAGCCTGTCCAACGCCTGGACCAGGCTGGCCGGATCCTTGTCATACTCCCAGCGGTGGTTCCACAGGATCAGCAAGGGGCCGCTGCGGGGCTGGCTGGGGCGTGCGCGATCGAGACTGGCGAGGTCGATGCCCAGAGGCAGGACCGCGGAGCGGCCTCGCAGCAGGGGGATGGTGTCCAGCTCATTGAAATCCGCATGGTGTTTGAGCAGGCGGGGAAGCTCGTCGAACCAGGCTTCCAGGTGAAATCGAGAGTTGAACAGCACGCGGTCGGCAGCCAGCATCGAGGTATAGTTGACCAGCCCAAAGTGCAGGTCGCGCTTTTCGCCGGGACGCATCGGGTAGGTGAGCTGGTTCTCGTGCATGTACAGCGCCACTGGAATGTCCCAGGTGCGCTGGCGGGAGAGTGCCAGAAAGGTGGCCACATCCAGCATGCTGGTAGCCAGAATCAGGTCCGGCCGTGTGTCCAGTTCGCTCAGACGCCTCGCCAGCGTAACGGCTCCGCCGTACATGCGCCACTTCCAGAACTGTCCCGGCATGGTGAGGGTCACCACCTGGTGGCGACTGGCCCGGGCATAGCCCTCGAGCCAGTCGCGGTGGGAGCCGGTACAGTAGGGTTCAAGCGCCAGGATCTGCATACGCCCCGAGCCGGCCTCTATGCTGGAATGCTTTTGTCCCGCTGCCGGCTGGAGCTGCATCAGGCACTCACTCCTGCTCACCCTCGCTGTCGGGACCATGGTGGTGGGGGTGCGGATGGGAATGCCCGTGGTCGTGAGGATGCCCGTGCGGCGACGGATGCACCTGTGCGTGGGCTGCAGGGGGCACGTGGGCAACCGCCTCACCAATCCACACCCGCAGCATGTTGGCCCAGGGCATGACGCGACTGCCGAAACCATATCCCACCTGCTGCACGCACATGGCGGGGCGTTCAAAGGTTGCCAGCGTGGTGAGCAACGCAGCCCCCGTGGGCGTAACCAGTTCCCCCCGGGCGTCGCTGGGGATGGTGGGAGCGCCGGCAGCTGTCAGCAATGCCAGCGTCGCCGGGGCGGGCACCGGCAGCAGGCCGTGGTCCGTGCGAACGGTGCCGCTGCCCAGGGGCAAGGCCGATGCGTAAACCCGTTCGATGCCCAGGTCGTGCAGCGCCAGGCAGGTGCCCACAATGTCCACTAGGGCGTCTACAGCACCCACCTCATGAAAGTGGACCTCATCCAGTGTCACACCGTGCACCTTGGCTTCTGCCTCGCCCAACCGCGTAAACACACGCAGGCTTTTCTCAATCACATCGGCCGGCAGATCTGTGTTCTGCAGGATTTCTCCTACCAGCGAGAGATTGCGAACCGGTTGCTCTTGAGCGTGATCGATGACATCGAACTTGCTGCCCGTGATGCCGTGCTGGCGCACAGGGGCCAGGGTCAGCTCGTAACCCTCCACCTTGAGGGCAGCCAATCCTCGGCGCAGATCCTCCAGAGGGTAGCCAGCGTCCAGCAACGATCCGAGGATCATGTCGCCAGCGGCGCCGGAAAAACAGTCCAGGTAAGCGATCTTGGTCACGGCAAGCCATCCTTTACATCAGTACCCTGCCAGGTGCTCTGAACATAGGCCAGCGCCAGGCGCGCGGTGGCCATGAGGCTGTCCACGTGGGTGCGTTCATAGGCATGGCTGGCGTCCAGCCCGGGGCCGATGAGTCCCACGCGCACATCGCCGCCGGCACGCAACAGCGCACTGCCGTCGGAACCGTAGCGGGGATAGGTGTCGATACGATAGGGGATCTGGTGCTGCTGCGCCAGCGCCACCAGCTCGCGGCGCAGCTCCAGGTCATAGGGACCCGAGGAGTCTTTGGCGCAGATCCCGACCGAGTACTCGTCCGAATTCTGATGCTCGCCGGTGGTGCTGGCCGCCATATCGATCACCAGCAGATCCTGCAGGTCCGCAGGCAGGCCCGTGGCAGCGCCATGGCCCACCTCCTCATAGTTGCTAAAGTAAAAGGAGGTGCGGACCGCCGGCGCCCCACCGCACGCGGCCAGGGCCTGCAACACGGCCAGCATCACTGCCACGCCGGCCTTGTCATCGAGATGACGACTCTTGATATAGCCAGTATCGGTGCACTCGACCCTTGGATCGAAAAACACGAAATCCCCCACGTCGATGCCCAGCGCACGGGTGTCCGCTGTACAGCTGGTGCGGGCATCCAGCCGCACCTCCATGCGCTCGTCATTGCGCTTGCCGTCATAGACATCCGGGCCCGTGTGCACGCTGGGGCTTACCGTCTGGATCGTCCCCCGTACCGTGCGCCCGTTAGAAACGGCGTATACCGTCACGTTTTCGCTCTCTACAGCATTCCAGGCATAGCCGCCCAGCTGGGTCAGCATCAATCGCCCATTGGGTTTGATCGCCCGCACCATGGCGCCCAGCGTGTCGATGTGTCCGGAGAGGGCGCGGGTGCCCTGCGGCGAGGTGCCGGGCAGGGTGACGCACAGGGCGCCCTTGCGCGTCTTGACCATCTGCAACCCGGAGATGCCGAGCGCGGCGATGGTGCCCTCCAGCCAGGCGATGATCGGACGGTGATAGCCCGTGGGGCTGGGCATCTCCAGCAACGCGACGAGCGATTTCATCAGATAGGTTTGGTCGATGGTGGCTGTCCCAATCATGCAACACCTCGCGCGTGTATCCATTCTCGCGTATTGTAGATGCTGCTGCCGTTTGCACCAAGCCGGCCGTGGAGCGCGATCGGCTGCGTCGGAGGCAGACAGCACCAGCGGTCCCGCAGGAGGTTGAGATGCAGATCACGTCCGTTACGACCCGCCTGGCCTATGGAGGCAGGCAGACCTGGGTGTTCGTGGTGGTAGAGACTGATGCAGGCATCACCGGAGTCGGTGAGGCCAGCGTAGAGGGCAAGGAGCAGGCAGTCTGCTCGGCGGTAGCGGATCTCTCGCGACCGCTGCTGGGCCGCGACGCTCGCCGCATCGAGCACAACTGGCAGATCCTGTATCGCCATGGCTTTTGGCGAGGGGGCATCGTCCTCGACAGCGCCCTCAGCGGCATCGAACAGGCACTCTGGGACATTGCCGGGAAGGATCTCGGCGTGCCGGTCTACCGGCTGTTGGGCGGTGCCTGTCGAGATCGCATCCAACTCTACACGCACTGTGGCGGCGCCACACCAGAGGACCTGGCCGCTCGCGCCAAGGAGTTGGTGGACCGAGGCTGGGGCGCGCTCAAGATCGGTTGCCCCGGACCTGAGCTCTATGCCAATGAGAGACGCTGGTTGGATGCCATCGATGAGCGCCTGGGCGTGCTGCGCGGTGCCGTGGGCCAGGACGTACAAGTCATGATGGATGCCCACGGGAGACTCACCGCTGGACAGGCCATCCGGCTGCTGCACGTGCTCAAGCCATGGGATCTGGCGTTTTTGGAGGAACCGGTACCGCCCGAGAATGTCGACGAGTTGATGCGTGTCTCG
>JAAYED010000107.1 GCA_012728955.1 Chloroflexota bacterium | reverse complement strand
CTCTCCGTCAAGGCGGGCATCAATGTGTTCCGCATCTTTGATGCGCTGAACGATGTGCGCAATATGGAGTGGGCCATCAAGTGCGTTAAAAAGTATGGTGGCGAGGTGCAGGGCGCCTTTAGCTATACCATCAGCCCGGTACACAGCATCGACACCTTTGTGGCGATTGCCAAGGAGCTCAAGGAGCTGGGCGCCGATACGATCTGCATCAAGGACATGGCGGCCCTTTGCCTGCCCTATGAGGCCTACGAGCTCACCCGCCGACTCAAGCAGGAGGTGGGCCTGCCCGTGCAGTTCCACACTCACGAGACGGGCGGATTTGGGATGGCGTCGCTGCTCAAGGCGGCCGAGGCAGGGGTGGATATCGTCGACACGGCCATTTCGTCCATCGGCGGCGGCACCGCACAGCCTCCTACAGAGACCTTTGTGGCCATGATGCAGGGCACAGAGCGGGATACGGGACTGGATCTGAGTCTGCTGGCAGAGATCTCGCAGCATTTTGCCAAAGTGCGCAAGGAGCACCTGGCACGTTTCGAGACGGGTATCACCTCGGCGGACATTCGCGTGCTGCTCTATCAGATTCCTGGCGGCATGCTCTCCAACCTGGTGAACCAGCTGCGCGATCAGGGGGCCCTCAACCGTTACGAGGACGTGCTCAAGGAGCTGCCCAACGTGCGCCGCGACTTGGGTTATCCCCCCTTGGTGACTCCGACCAGCCAGATGGTTGGTACGCAGGCGGTGCTCAATGTGCTGACCGGCGAGCGCTACAAGGTCATTCCCCAGGAGATCAGGGACTATTGTCTCGGCATGTACGGCCGGCCCCCTGGAGAGATCAACCCAGAAGTGCGCAAGATGGCCATCGGCCATCAGGAACCGCTCAGCGGTCGCCCGGCAGACTATATCGAGCCTGGATGGGAAAAGGCCAAGAGCGAGATCGGCGACCTGGCCGAGTGCGACGAGGACATCATGTCCTATGCCTGCTTCCCGCGGGAGGCGCGCGAATTCTTTGAGCTGCGACGGGCGGGCAAAGTTCCTCCCATCGAGGAACCCCGTGTCTTTCCCGCAGTGGCCCAGTCCACGGCCAAGTCAGACGCCCGTGCGGCCATGGGCCCCACGCTGCCGGCGCAGCCGTGCGCAGAGTCTTCTCTGTGGAAGCTGGCCTCGCGTGTCCAGGGGCGATAGTTGTAGTTGAGGTGTTCCCCAATTCCGGGGACGCGTGCTGCTGATGAGAGGTGGAGAAGTAGATGTCGACTTTTGAGGTGGGGCTCGAGGTTACCGGCATCGGGATGTTGCTGGTGTTTCTCTCCTTGCTGGTAGTGGCTGGACTCATCTGGGCCCTCAACAAGTTGTTTCCCGGCCATGAAGACGTCCCGGAAGCAGAGCCGGAGCGTGTGACGGTTCCGGCCGTAGAAGCGGGGCCTGTACCAGAGGCCGGCGCGAGCCTGGCGGATGAGGCCGCGGCTATTGCAGTGGCCCTGGTTCGACAGGCAGCCGCAGCCGTCCGCACGGCTCCCGTGGCCCTGGCGCCGGCCCAGAGTATGTATCCGGCGATGCCGTGGGAGCGCCCCGCAGAGATGTGGGGTGAGGACTTGCTGCAGGGCGAGACGACCGTAGTAATAAATGTCGATCCGGGCACTGGCAACTGGAAGTGCCAGGGCCGGCTCGCATCGATGCAATAGGGAGGACAATGTGGCAACGCTAGAGCTGGTGATCGACGGTCAGACCTTTGTTGTTGAAGTTGGCGACGTGTCACGTTCGCCCGTGACGGTCAACGTAAATGGCGTCGCCAAGACGGTGAGCTTTACCGAGGTGGCAGCTGCAGTCCCCGCGCCCGCTGCAGCACCTGCGGCACCGCAGGCAGCGGCGGCACCTGCCCCCGCACCGGCCCCCTCTCCAGCGCCTGCGCCCGCGGCTGCTCCGGTTGCGGCTGGCGCCGGTGAGTTGGTGGCTGCTCCAATGCCCGGCAAGATCCTCTCTGTGCTGGTCACAGTTGGCCAAAAGGTCAACAAGGGCGACACACTGTGCACGCTGGAAGCCATGAAGATGGAGATGCCGGTGAGCACCGTGGTGGCGGGCACGGTAACCGCTGTGCACGTGCAGGCCGGTCAGACAGTTGCCAACGACGCTCCGCTCGTGACCATCGGGTAACGGAGGACGATCAGCATGGACCTT
Source organism: Chloroflexota bacterium (assembly GCA_012728955.1). Taxonomy (GTDB): domain Bacteria; phylum Chloroflexota; class Anaerolineae; order UBA1429; family UBA1429; genus JAAYED01. Next base: position 24,654 of record JAAYED010000107.1, on the reverse strand, counting down.
GGATCACTGCAATCGTTACTCAAGGGTATTACCGGCCTCACCTGGGGCAGTGTCATCATGATGGTGGTTGGCGGGGTGCTGATTTGGCTGGCCATCCGCCACGAGTACGAGCCCCTGTTGCTGCTCCCTATCGGCTTGGGCTGTATCCTGGCCAACATTCCCAACACGGGCATGGTGGACGAGGGCGGCCTGCTCAAGCTGCTCTATGATGTGGGCATCGAGAGCGAGCTCTTTCCCAGCCTGGTGTTCATCGGCATCGGAGCCATGACGGACTTTGGCCCACTGCTGGAGAACCCACGCTATGCTCTCTTTGGCGCGGCAGCCCAGTTCGGCATCTTTGGTACCCTGTTGGTGGCGACCCTGTTCGGCTTTCAGATCAACGAGGCGGCCTCTATCGGTATCATCGGGGCTGCTGACGGGCCCACCTCGATCTTTGTTGCCTCAGCTCTGGCTCCCAACCTGGTGGCACCCATCACCGTGGCGGCTTATTCTTACATGTCGCTGGTTCCGATCATCCAGCCCCCTGTAATGAAGCTGCTCACCACCTCCCAAGAGCGCCGCATCAAGATGCCTTACACGTCGCGGCCCACCTCCAAGGTGACGCGCATCGTGTTCCCCATCGCGGTGACGTTGGTTTCCGGTCTCATCGCCCCGGCGGCGACGCCGCTCATCGGGATGCTGATGTTCGGTAACCTGGCGCGCGAGGCCGGCGTGGTGGAGCGTATCAGCCAGACGGCCCAGAACGAGTTGGCCAACCTGGTGACTACCTTCCTGGGCATCACCATCGGCTCGACCATGGTGGCGGACAAGTTCCTTCGGCCAGAGACGCTCCTGATCATTGGCATGGGGCTGATCGCCTTTATCCTGGATACAGCGGCGGGCACGCTTTTTGGCAAGCTGATGAACGTGCTCTTGGGTGGCAAGATCAACCCGCTGCTCGGTGCCTGCGGCATCTCGGCGTTTCCCATGTCTGCCCGGGTGGTGCAACGCGTCGGTCAGCAGGAGGATCCGACAAACTTTTTGCTCATGCACGCCATGGCCTCTAACACCGCGGGCCAGATCGCCTCGGTGATGGCTGGTGGTGTAATCCTCGCGCTACTGGGATAGCCCCAGTCTGGTGCTCTGCTGCCACAGCGGGTCCGGCATGGTGCCGGACCCGCTCTTCGTTTCAATTGGCGGCGGGTATGGAGCGGGTGTCCATCCGTGGTACAATATGGGTTCTACTAGCATCCATGCCATCATGCGAACGTTTACATAAGTGAGAGGAGCGGGCGACCATGCTGGCCAAGCTGGCTCGGGCAATATTCGGAGATCCCAATGAACGCGAGATCAAAAAGCTGCGGCCCATCGTGCAGCAAATTGCTGATCTCGAGCCGGCCATGCAGGCGCGCAGCGATGCGGATCTGGCCGAGTTGACGCAACGGCATCGTGCGCGGGTGGCCGAGGCGACCCGTGCTACGCGTGAGCGTTTGGAAGCGTCGCAGGCGGCTCTGGAGGTAGAGACCGATGACGACCTCCGGCGGGATCTCAGGATCGAGATCGAGGCGCTGGAAAAGCGCCTCAGCAGCCTGGAAAAAGATGTGCTCGACGCGATTCTGCCCGAGGCTTTTGCCGCCGTTCGCGAGGCCAGCGTGCGCGCCATCGGGCTGCGCCACTTTGATGAGCAGATGCTCGGCGGCATCGTGCTGCATCGCAACATGATCGCCGAGATGAAGACGGGTGAGGGCAAGACGTTGGTGGCCACGCTGCCCCTGTATCTTGGGGCGCTCACTGGCCGTGGCGTCCATCTGGTGACCCCCAACGACTATCTTTCCAAAGTCGGTGCCCAGTGGATGGGGCCCGTGTATCATCTGCTGGGCCTGTCTGTGGGGGTGATCCAGTCCATGGGTGAGGATCCCTCACTTGGGTCTTTTCTCTATGATCCGAGCTACCCTGCCTCCGACGACCGATATCTCAACCTGCGTCCCTGTCCACGGGCGGATGCCTATCGGGCTGACATCACCTATGGCACCAACAACGAGTTTGGCTTTGACTATTTGCGGGACAATATGGCCGTTGAGCCGGGCCGTCGCGTGCAACGGGAACTCAACTATGCCATTGTGGACGAGGTGGACAATATCCTCATCGACGAGGCGCGCACGCCCTTGATCATCTCGGCCCCGGCTGAAGAGTCTACCGATCAGTACCGTCGGTTTGCACAGATCGTCACACGTCTCAGCGAGGGTCCCGACTATACCATCGATGAAAAGCGCACCAACGTCACGATCACCGATGACGGCATCAACAAGGTGGAGCGCGCGCTGGGCATCGATAACCTCTACTCTCCTGATAACTATGAACTCACGCCCTATCTGGAGAATGCCCTCAAGGCCCGCGCCCTGTTCCAGCGAGACAGGGATTATGTGGTGACCGATGGAAACGTCATCATCGTGGACGAGTTCACCGGCCGACTCATGCATGGGCGCCGCTACTCTGAGGGGCTGCACCAGGCCATAGAGGCCAAGGAAAACGTCCGGGTGCAGCGCGAGAGCCTGACCATGGCGACCATCACCTTCCAGAACTATTTCAGGATGTATCGGCGCCTGGCGGGTATGACGGGTACCGCCGAAACCGAGGCCCAGGAGTTTGCCCAGATCTATGATCTGGAAGTGTTGGCCATACCCACCCACGAGCCCATGATTCGGGTGGACCATCCTGACGTAATTTACAAGACCCCCGAGGTCAAGTTTCGCAAGGTGGTCGACGAGATTCGTGCCTGCCACGAGCAAGGGCAGCCGGTTCTGGTAGGCACGCTGGCCATCGAGACCTCTGAGATGCTTTCGCACATGCTCGAGCGCCAGCGGATTCCGCACCAGGTGTTGAATGCCAAGTACCACGAGCAGGAGGCGCTCATCATCGCACAGGCGGGGCAGCCCGCGGCTGTGACCATTGCCACCAACATGGCCGGGCGCGGTGTCGACATCCTGCTGGGGGGCAACCCTGAGGGGCTCGCTCGCGAAGCGCTGCGGAAAAAGGGGCTGGATCTGCAGGCGCTGGAGCCCGGGGTATGGGATGAGGCGCTGGCCCAGGCACGCGCCCAAGTGGCCAGGGACCGGGAGCAGGTGCGTGCGGTGGGCGGCCTGCACGTGATCGGCACCGAACGCTATGAGGCGCGGCGCATCGACAATCAGCTGCGCGGCCGGTCAGGGCGTCAGGGGGATCCTGGTTCGTCCCGCTTCTTCGTCTCACTGCAGGACGACCTCATGCAGCGCTTTGGGGGCCCCTCGGTGGCCCGGATCATGGATCAGCTGGGGGTCGACGAGGATCTGCCGCTGGAGCACGCCATGGTGAACCGCGCCATCGAAGGTGCTCAGGAGCGCGTTGAAGGGCACAACTTTGACATGCGCAAGCACCTGCTGGAATACGATGACGTGCTCAATCACCAGAGGCAGGTCATCTACGAGCAGCGCCGCCTGGTGCTGAGCCAATCCGATCTGCGCGAGTTTGTGCTGGGCATCGTGGAGGACGAGTTGCGCCGGCTGGTGCGTGCGGCCACCGATGACGCGAATGACGAGTGGGACTTGGGGGCGTTGCACGATACGGTGCGGCGCATGATCGGCCTGCCGGCATCGCACTCGGTGGCCACCTGGCGCGGCATGAGCGGTGCCCAGATAGAAGACCAGGTGCTGGAGATAGCCCGCTCCCGCTATGCAGAACGAGAGGCCGAGCTGGGCGTGGACACGGTGCGCCAGATGGAGCGCCTGCTGCTCTTGAGGGTGATCGACATGCGCTGGATCCGCCATCTGACGGCGCTCGATGAATTGCGCAACGGCATCGGCCTTCGGGCCATTGGGCAGCGCAATCCGCTGGTCGAGTACAAGCGCGAGGCCTTCCAGGCCTTTGAAGAGCTGATGACCCAGATTCAGAGCGACGTGGCGCAGAATCTGTTCAACATACAACTGACGCAACGGAGTGAGGCCGCCGCGCGGCCGCGTCTGAGCTACTCGGGCTCCAGCGCTGCCGGAAGCGACAAGCCCAGCCCACGCAGGCGCAGGCCCGCAGAGGCCGTGGGCAGAAATGATCCCTGCCCCTGTGGCAGCGGCAAAAAGTACAAGCACTGTTGCCTGCCCAAGGGGCTGTCGCCTGAGGAGGCGGCGGCTCAGGCGGCCGGAGTGGCAAGTTCAGGGCGGGGGCGTTCCGGACGCTGAGGCGATGGACGCAGCGACTGCAGCAGCGTCAGCGGCTCGCTCGGCCGGCGCTAGGCACCCAGTTCGAGGATGGTGACATCTCCAGCCTGGGAGTCGAGCAGCAGCAGCCGGTTGCGCAGCAGGCCCCGTTCCTTGCCGGTCAGGTACTTGATGACCTGTGACACCTGCCATGCGGCAACCATCATGGGCGTCGCCGCCGGGTTGCCTTGCGTAATCTCTGCGCCTCGTTCCCGCCAGGGTCCCGGGCCATAAATGCTCACCAGTCCTGCGTCACCTGGATATACCACGGTAACCTGGCCGGTATAGCCCGCGATGGCGCCGTGCACCATCGGGATGCCCAGTGCCTGTGCGGCCTGTTGCAGTACCATGCGTGCCGGCAACGTGTCCAGCGCGTCCACTACGATGGCGGAACCAGCGAGAAGCGTTACTGCATTCTCCGCAGTCAGCCAGGCCACATGTGCAGTCGCTTCTACTGCAGCGTTCACGAGCACTGCGCGCTCTGCCACCACCTGTGCCTTGTTGTGCCCGATGGTTGCCTCGGTACAGCCCGCCTGCCGGTTGAGGTTGTTCTCCTCAAACCGGTCGCCATCGATGATGATCAGTCGTCCCACGCCCATGCGTGCCAGAGCATCTACAATCCAGCCGCCCAGCCCGCCGGCACCCACAACGCCCACGGTTGCCCTCGCCAGCGCCAGCTGTCCCTCCAGGCCGATGGTGCCGTAGCTGCGTCGGTAACGCTCGGGCAGAATGCCCTCCTCGAGCGCTACGAGCTCCACCTGCCTGCGGCTCACAGCAAACTGCTCTGCCAGGGCAATGCTTCTGGCCAACAGGAGGCCAGGTGGCTGTTGCCGGTCTGTGCTATCGGCGCTGGTGGATGTGTGCAAAGCCAAGCCGAGGGCGGCACGTGTCTGGCTATTCATGGCTGCAAACCTGGCAGGGGCTGGCAAGTCGGGCACCAGTGCGTGCCCCGCTGGGCCACCACCGAACGGATTATCTCAGAGCCGCACCGAGGGCAGGGCCTGCCCCGGCGACCATACACCGCCAGCACCTGCTGGTGTGAGCCCCGGCGGTCATCGGCCCCATGATAGTCGCGTATGGTCGAGCCACCATCGACGATCGCCTGGCTGAGCACATTGCGGATAGCTTTGTACAGGCGGACGCGCTCCAGCGCGCTCAGCGAATCGCTGCTGCGCAATGGGTGGATCCCGGCCACCCAGAGGGATTCGTCGGCATAGATGTTGCCCAAGCCCGCGATCACGTGCTGGTCCAAGAGAAGCGGCTTGATCTGTCGCCTGTGTCGGGAGAGCAACGCATCGAACACCTCAGCCGTCAGGTCCTCTGCCAGAGGCTCGGGCCCCAGGGCTCCCACCACCGACAGGGGGTCTTCCACCAGGTAAACCCGTGCGAACTTGCGGATATCTCGCAGGTACAGCCGGCTGCCATCTGTGTGCTCCAGAATCAGCCGCGTATGCGGGTGGTACTCCCACTCGTCGTCCCGATGTGGCGCTGCAAACAGCCGCCCCGTCATGCGCAAGTGGACCACCAGGCACCGGGGCGGCACCGGCAGGATCAGGTATTTGCCACGACGATCAGGGACGCCCCAGCGTGCTCCCCGCACGAGCTCGGCAAAGGCCTCCGGGGTGTGCGTTGCCACGCTACCCGGCCAGAGCACGCGTGCCGTTGCGATCTCCTGGCCCGGCAGCGAGCGCAGCAGACCGCGGCGCACGCATTCAACTTCGGGGAGCTCGGGCATCAGTGCCCACCTGAGAGAGCGTCGGCACTGTCCGGTGCCTGCGGAGCAGGGCGGGGCGGTACGCCCAGGCTCTCTCGCCAGAGCGCATCCAGCTCTTCGATGGTAATATCGTACACCTCGCGCAGGGCGTCGTGTTGACTGGCGCCCTTGGAGAACACCTCGAGCAAGGCCTGCATGCGCTCGCGGCCATAATTCTCGAGCATAAAGCTCACCACCGAATAGCACTCGCCATAGAACAGGTTCACTTCCGACGCCTGGCCGCTGTAGCTCGTCATCGAGCGGACGGATAGCAACCGGTCGGTTTCGATCGCTCTCTGCAGGGCGGCGGCATTCTCGCGGGGCAGTTTCCCCTCGGCCAGCATGGCGAGACCTTCGTCCAGCCAGCGGGGCAAACCGGCATAGGGATTCTCCGTCGCCATGCCCACGATGATGTGGCTGAGCTCGTGCGCCATGGTCTCCTCCATGTCCGAGTGCGAGCCCAGCAGAATCAGCGTATCCTCGTCAACAGCGACACCCAACGTGGTTACCATGGCATCATAGTCGTCGCTGCGCGTGGCCACGGCACCCTGCATGTCCCTCTCGGATCGATAGACATAGATATCGATGGGAGCCTCTGCGCTCAAACCCAGTTCCTTCTCGATCCGCCCCAGCGCAGTGTGGGCATTATCCAGCCAGCCCTGGGCGCGGCCTGGCCGCACCCCATAATAGTAGAGAGTGACCCCACGCTCGCTCACAGACTCCCAGGGGTGGGCCTCATCGTCGTAGCGGATGACCTGTTCCGGCGTATCAAAGGTCGCCCCAGTGCGGTCGGTCAGGCGCCACCACAGACGGAGCTCGGTGCCCGGGGCGTACTGCCCTGGCTCCAGCACCTCGCCGTGGTCCACACTCACCGTCGTGCCCGTAGAGACGGGGACATATACGCGCCGGACCAATCGGTCTCCGACGCGACCAAAGAACAGATCGGCCCTGGTGATGGGAGTTGGTGCGCTCACTCGCACTGCGGCGTTCAGGCTCTGGGCAAACTCGGCGGAAGCACCGCTCTCCAGCACCTGCCAGCCCGCCTGTGCGCCCACGCTGCCCGCACCGGTGGTCAGAACTACGGAGGCCAGTAGCGCCAGCAGCAGGCAGGCCCTGCCTGACCGGGCGAGTGGCGACCTAGCTCTCCACCGCATCGAGCTCTTCCTCAGGCGTGTCACGGTACTTGTCCCCTTCTGACACCAGCATCACTGGTATCCCATCGCGGATGGGGTACTTGCGCCTGCACTGGGGATTCTGACAGACCAGCCATTGATCCTTGTACAGTTTCACCGCTGTCTTGCACGCGGGGCAGGCAAGGATCGACAGGAGCTGTTCGCTGAGCATGATGCCCTCCGGGGCCACTGCGGCCTGAGGCCGCTGGCCGAGATGGTGAGTGGTCGTTTCAGGGACCGAGTATATCACAGCCAGAGGGGCGTCTCAACTATTTGCGGGCCACAGCACGTCGTGATATACTCTCCTTCCGGCTGCACAATACACAGGGTGCGGCCGATCATTAAGCACGTCCCTGTCCGTAACGACTCGTGCCGGTGCAACCGGTGTCATGCAAAGGCAGCAGGGGCGGGTGAGAGAACGAGGAGGACCCATGGCGATCGTAACGATGAAGCAGCTGCTGGAGGCTGGAGTCCATTTCGGACACCGCAGCCGTCGATGGAACCCCAAGATGCGCTCGTACATCTTTACCGAGCGTAACGGTATCCACATCATCGATCTGCAGCAGACGATCCAGGCTCTTGAGAGGGCCTATGAAGTGGTGCGAGACATTGCCGCCGAGGGCGGTACGGTGGTGTTTGTAGGTACCAAGCGCCAGGCGCAGGACAACATCCGGGAACAGGCCGAGCGCTGTGGCATGCCCTACGTTGCTCAGCGTTGGCTCGGCGGCACGCTGACCAACTTTACCACCATTCGCAGCCGTATCGAGTATATGCTGGATCTCGAGGCTCGGCAGGCTCGGGGTGACTGGGACCGCCTCCCCAAGAAGGAAGCGACCCTGCTGGATCGCGATCTGGCGCGCCTCCATCGGCGTTTGGGCAGGCTGCGCAACCTCAACCAGCTTCCTGATGCCCTTATCGTGGCGGACGTGAGCACTGAGGACATCGCGGTTAACGAGGCCAACCGCCTCAATATCCCCGTGATTGCCATGGTCGACACCAACTGCAATCCTGATCCCGTCGACTATGTGATCCCCTCAAACGACGACGCCATTCGTGCCATCCTGTTGATGATGTCGACGCTGGCCGATGCCGTGATCGAGGGACAGCAGATGCGCGGTATCGTGATGGCGGAAGAGGGCGAAGAGTTGCCGGTAGAGGATCGCTATGCGGCGGACGCTTACGCCGAGTATGAGGACGCATATGATGGGCCAGAGACCCGTGCGGCCCGTCCCGCGGTGCAGTCGGCCGACGAGGATGATGACGATGATGATGATCTGATCATCGTCGATGACCTCGATGAAGGTGACTTGGACCAAGAGTAGGTCTCACTGACGATCGTTGGTTTTTTGACAAGCCGGGGGCCCTGGTCCCGGCTTTTCGCTGGAATCTCCACGTGAAAGGGTTGCAACCATGGCAGTGACAATGGAGCAGATCAAGGAGCTCAGGGCCCAGACCGGTGCCGGTGTTCTGGATGTGAAAAAGGCGCTGGAACAGGCCGATGGCGATATGGAACGCGCCGCCGAGATCCTTCGCGAGAAGGGCCTGCTGGCAGCGGCAAAAAAGGCAGATCGTCAGGCCGCCGAGGGACGCGTCGAGGTGTATGTGCACCCCGGTAACAAGCTCGTGGGTATCGTCATCCTCAACTGCGAGACGGACTTTGTGGCGCGTACCGAGGCATTCATCGAGCTCGCCCACGATCTGGCGATGCAGGTTGCCGCGCTGGCGCCCCGCTGGGTGTCTCGCGAGGATGTGCCTGCCGACGTGATCGCAGCGGAAAAAGCCACTTTCGCCGACGATATCGCGGGCAAACCAGCGAACATCGCCGAGCGCATCGTTCAGGGCAAGCTGGACAAGTTCTACCAGCAGTACTGCCTGTTGGATCAGGCTTTTATCAAGGATGACAGCAAGACGGTCCAGTCGCTCATCCAGGAGGCAATCGCCCGAATCGGCGAGAACATCCTGGTCAGCCGTATTGAACGACTGTCAATAGACTCGGCCGCCTGACAGGGTGTGCGCCGGGCCGGAACCGGGACGACCGCGCACGGGCGCTGGTTGTTTCTGGCCATCGGGAGGTGACCATGTCACAAGCCAACTATAAGCGGGTGTTGCTCAAGCTGAGCGGCGAGTTTCTGGCAGGAAGCTCTGGCTTTGGGATCGATCCTGCGGTGGCGCAGGCCGTCGCAGCGCAGATCAAGCCCGCTCACGAGCTCGGCGTCGAGATCGCTGTCGTGATTGGCGGCGGTAATATCCTGCGGGGTGCCAACGTCATGGAATATGGCATGGACCGCGCCACCGCTGACTATATGGGCATGCTGGGCACTGTCATGAACGCCATGGCCCTTCAGGATGCTCTGGAGCACATGGGCGTCGACACCCGCGTGCAGACGGCAATCGAAATGCGCGATGTCGCCGAGCCCTACATCCGTCGCCGGGCCATCCGTCATCTGGAAAAGGGACGTGTGGTGATTTTTGGGGCTGGGACGGGCAACCCGTACTTTACTACGGACACGGCGGCCTCACTGCGCGCGATGGAGATCGATGCGGAGGTCCTGCTCAAGGCCACCAAGGTCGATGGTGTGTACGACAAGGACCCCATGCGCTACCCGGATGCCAGGCGTTTTGAGCGTTTGACCTATTTAGAGGCCCTGAACCTGGGGGTGGGCGTGATGGACAGCACGGCACTGTCGCTGTGCATGGACAACAACCTGCAGCTGATGGTGTTCAGGCTTCAGCCTCCCGACAGTGTGGTGCGCGCGGTCCTGGGTGAGCCGATCGGCACCATTGTCTCCTAGCGAGACGGCAGCTCCGCACCCGTATCCGGCGCAACAGTAAGGTTGGCAGCTGGGTACGGGTGCGGTAACATATCCACAGGAGGCATAGCCATGATTGATGAGATTCTGCTCGACATCGAAGACCGCATGGACAAGGCGATCTCTGCTCTGCGTTCGGACCTGATGGGCATCAGAACCGGCCGGGCGTCATCCTCGCTGCTCGACCGCATTCGGGTAGAGGCTTATGACAGCGTGCTTCCGCTGAACCAGATGGCCACCGTGGCCGTGCCCGAGCCGCGCCTGATCACCATACGGCCGTGGGATGTGAGCACACTGGGGGCAATCGAGCGCGCCATACTGAAATCTGACCTGGGCCTCACCCCCAACAATGACGGACGCATCATCCGCCTGGCGGTACCCCCGTTGACCGATGAGCGCCGTCGTGATCTGGCGCGCATGGTGAGTCGTCGGGCGGAGGAGGCGCGCGTGGCCATACGCAATCTGCGCCGTGATGCCCTCAAAGATCTGACCGATATGCAAAAGGCCGGAGACATTCCGGAAGACGACTATTTCAAGGCCCGCGAGGATCTGCAATCGGTTACCGACGAGTACATCACCAAGGCTGATGAGCTCGGCGAGCAAAAGCAGGCGGAGATCATCGAGTTCTAGTGGATACCGAGCCGCGAAACAAGCAGCTGGGTGACCTGGATCCTGCGCGCATTCCCGCGCACGTGGGCATTATCATGGACGGCAACGGTCGCTGGGCGCAGGCGCGCGGCCTGAGTCGCAGTGCCGGGCACCGTGCAGGCACCGAGAATCTGCGGCGGGTGCTGCAGGCGGCGGGCGAGTACGGTGTCCGCATCCTTACGTTGTACGCCTTTTCTACCGAAAACTGGACCCGCCCGCGACCCGAAGTCCTTGCCCTGATGGTCCTGGCGCGTACTGCTCTGGCCCGCGAGATCGATGAACTGGATCGTCGTGGCGTGCAGATACGGATCATCGGTCGTCGGGAGGCGCTGGATGCAACTCTGCGGCAGGCTCTGGCTGCGGCAGAGGAGCGCACGCGGGCCAACCGTGCGCTCACCGTGAATATTGCCCTGAACTATGGCGGCAGGGCGGACATCGTCGACGCGGTCCGCGCCTTGATTGCCTCAGGGGTGCGCCCGGAGGATGTGGATGAGGAGGCCATCGGCAGGCACCTCTCCACCGAGGGACAGCCGGACCCCGACCTGATCATTCGCACCGCGGGCGAGATGCGCTTGAGCAACTTTTTGCTTTGGCAGGCCGCGTACGCCGAGTTCTATGCGACGCCCATCCTCTGGCCCGATTTTGGCCCCGAGGATCTCTACCAGGCGCTGCTTGCCTATCAGGCTCGCCGGCGCCGCTTTGGCGGTTTGGACAAGCCGGCGTGAGGGCCTGCGCCCTCCACGGCCGACGGGAGGAGGTTGAACCTTGCTGACCCGGCGCATCGCCAGTGCCGCTGTGTTAATCCCCCTGGTTGCGGTCGCGGTGTACCTGGGTGGATGGTACCTCACGGGCCTGTTGACTCTCGCCGGCCTCCTTGCGACTGGTGAGTACTGCGCCCTGGCCAGGCGGCACGGTCTCGCTCCTCTCTCGATCGCTTCTCTGCTGATGGTCCCTGTCGTCATGGTGGATGCCCATCTCGTTGTTCCAGCCCTCTTCCGTGGCAGTGTCACGCTCTTTGTGGCGGGCACGCTGGTAGCCTTTGTCTGGCAGAGGAACCGGCCTGGCTCCCTGGAGAGCTGGGGTGTGACGGTGTCTTCCCTGTTCATCGGGCTGGGGCTGGCACACTTTATCTCGCTGCGGGCACTGTCCAACGGCATCGTTTGGGTGGCCCTGGCCCTGGTGGGCACCTGGATCAGCGATACGGGCGCCTACTGGCTGGGCAGCCGCTTTGGCCGCCACAAGCTGGCCCCTGACATCAGTCCGCACAAGTCGTGGGAAGGGGTATGGGGCGGGTTGATCACCGGCTTGATCACGGTGTGGGCCATCGCGCGTTTTGCACTCTATCTCCCTCATTGGCAGGGGGCCGTGCTTGGGCTGGTGCTGGTGGCCGCCGCCACGCTGGGAGATCTCGCCGAGTCGGTGATCAAACGGCAGGCGGGCGTCAAGGACTCGGGCAACTTGATCCCCGGGCACGGTGGCATGCTGGATCGGGTCGACAGCCTGCTCTTTGTGGCGCCCGCTGTGTACTATGTGGCGCTGCTGCTGGCCTGAGCGTCTGGATCACCGAATCATGATGGAAGGGCTTGTGCTGGAATCGATTCTGAGGTTCAGCAATCTGTTGCTGGCCTCGGCCAACGTCATTATCGGCTTTTCGCTGTTTGTGTACATCCTCACACACAACTGGAAGAGCCGCGTGGCACGGGGCTTTTGTGCTCTGGTGGCCTGTGTGACCTTGACCCACGTCGTAGAGCTCACGCTCAACGGTGTGTCGGGTGGCGATGCCGCCTACCTGTGGTTGCGCATCCAGTGGGCGGGCATCATTCTGGTGCCTGCCGCCTATCTGCACTTTTCTGACGCCGTCCTCAGCACGATTCAATCCGGCTCACGTCTGCGTCGGATTGGTGGCTTGCTGGCCTATATCACCAGTGTGCTGCTGGTTGTGGTGGCGGCGCGCACCGATCTGCTCTTTACCGGCGTCGAGGAGGTTGCGGGCAGGCACGTGTTGGTACCCGGCACGCTCTTTTGGGCCTCGGCGGTCTACTACACCTTGGCCTGCGTCTGGGGTTGGACCAACATCACCCGTGCCCGACGCGCCAGCCTGACCTCCAGCCAACGGCGACGCATGGCCTACCTCATGGTGGCGATCCTGGCGCCCACGGCGGGTGTATTGCCCTTTTTGCTCATGCCGCTCCTGGCACACGCCATGCATCCTGTACTGCTGGGCGTAACGCTCTTGTTGGGCAACCTGGCGGTGGCCGCCATGACCGTTGTGATCGCCTACACGGTGGCCTACCAGGGCGTCTTTCTCCCAGATCGCGTCATCAAGCACCAGATGCTGCACTTTTTGATGCGTGGAACCGCTGTAGCCATCGTCATCGTCGTGATCATGCTCAGCATCCCGCACGTCCCGGCCATTCTCGGTCTGCCGCGCGACACGATCATGGTTATCGCGGTGGCCGGTGCGGTGGTCGCCCTCCAGGTGATGATCAGCCTGGGCAAGCCGGCCATCGATCGCCTGGTGTACCGCAAGGACCGGCAGGAGATCGCCTGGTTGCAGTCGCTCGATCAGCGTCTGCTTACCACCACAGACCTGCAGCAGCTGCTGGAGAATACGCTGGTAGCACTCTGTGAGCTCGTGCGGGCACCCTCTGGCTTTTTGGTGACAGCCAACGAATCGGATCTCATGATCAGGGTCTTTTCGGGAGCACGGGCCCATGCGGAGGCCTTTCTAAACCAGCGCACGCTTCCTGGCCTGATCGGGGAGCTGACGGCCAGTCGCTGTGAGGACACGCTCAGCCTGGACGACCTGGTGCAGAGCGACGGACACCATCTGTTGCCCCTGCGAAGGCGATCGGATCAATCCATTGTGGGCATCATCGGCCTGGCAGACATCAATCCGGAGGTGGCCTTTTCCCCCGAGGTGCTGGAGGCAGCCAACGGTCTGGTGCGTCGGGCAGAGGCCGCGCTGGAGGACATGCGTCTGCAGCAGCAGGTGTTTGCACTGGTGCAAACCCTGGATGACGAGCTCGACCAGATCCAGGGATGGCGTTCAAGCCCCTTTAGTGTGAGCGATGAGGCACTGAACTCGCTGGAATCGAGCCCTGTCCACTCTCCCGAGTTCTCGCTGATCGTAAAAGATGCGCTCACGCAGATGTGGGGTGGCCCCAAGCTTACCCAGAGCGCACTGCGACGTCTGCAGAGTGTGCAGCGGGCGATGCCCGAGAACGACAACGTGCCGGCCAAGGCCATGCGTGCGGTACTGCAGGAGGCGATCGCCCGGCTCAAGCCCGATGGTCCTCGCTCCATGACCTCTGCCGAATGGCTCATCTATAACATCCTGGACTTGCGCTTTGTACAGGGGTACAAGATCCGTGATGTGGTGCGACGGCTGGCCGTGAGCGAATCGGACTATTACCGCAAGCAACGCGTGGCGATTGACCAGGTGGTGGACACGCTGGTGCGCATGGAACAGGACGCCGAAGGGCGCGAGGATTCGTCGGCGCCCAACGACCACTAGTTGCGGGCCATCCGCTGTAACTCGGCGAGCCTGTTCAAGGCCTCCAACGGGGAGAGCCCGTCGATGTCGAGCTTGAGCAGCGCGTCCAGGGCAGGGCTGCTGGCCGGCAGCAGGGACAGCTGTCGGACCTGGATCACCGCGCGCCCCGAGGCCACGGGTACGCGCCGCGCCGAACCCTCCAGATCTGCCAGGATCTCCCGTGCCCGCGCGATCACCGAGTGGGGCAGGCCTGCCATCTCGGCCACATGTATGCCATAGCTGCGGTCCGCTCCGCCGGGCACGATATAGTGCGTAAACACCACCTGATCGCCCTGTGAGTGTACGGCCACGTTCTCGTTGTACACCCTCGGCAAAAAGCCCTCCAGCTCGGTGAGCTCGTGATAGTGGGTGGCAAAAAGCGTGCGCGGGCACAGCCCGGGCTGGTTGTGCAGGTACTCGATCACCGACCAGGCGATGGAAATCCCGTCATAGGTGCTGGTGCCCCGACCTATTTCGTCCAGAATCAGCAGGCTCCGATCCGTGGCATGGTGCAGGATGTTCGCCAGCTCCACCATTTCCACCATAAAGGTGCTCTGCCCCGAGGCGATCTCGTCCTGCGCACCTACCCGACTGAAAATACGATCGACCAGTCCGATATAGGCGCGTTCTGCCGGCACAAAGGACCCGATCTGGGCCATCAGCGTCACCAGCGCGGTCATGCGCAGGTAAGTCGACTTGCCGCTCATGTTGGGGCCCGTGATGAGATGGATGGCATGCTCACCATCCAGCAGCACATCGTTGGCGACGAAACTGCCAGCAGCCAGCGTGCGCTCCACCACCGGGTGACGTGCCGCCACCAGTTGGATGCGGCGATCGTCACCCAGCTCTGGGCGGACATAGTTGTACTCGGCAGCCACGTGGGCCAGCGCCAGATACACATCCAATTCGGCGATCGCCTCAGCGGTGGCTCGCAGGCGTGGCGCAATGGCCGCCAGGCGGGCCAACAGCTCTGCATACAGCTCTTCCTCCAGCTCCTGTGCGCGCTCCTCCGCGTGCAGGATCAGCGACTCGCGCTCCTTGAGCTCGGGAGTGATGTACCTCTCGGCGTTCACCAGGGTCTGCTTGCGAATGTACTCTTGCGGTACGGCATCGGTGTTGGCGTGGGTGATCTCGATATAGTACCCAAAGACCTTGTTAAAGCCGACCTTGAGGCTCTTGATGCCCGTGCGGTTACGTTCCACCGACTCTAATGCCGAGACCCACTCCCGCGCTGCCGCCACCGAGGAGTCGATCCCGTCGCGCTCGCGCGAGTAACCCGGGCGGATCACCCTGCCGCCGCTGAGCAGGGCAGGTGGTTCGTCCACCAGGGCCTCTGCGATCCACTCCACGGCGTCCGGACAGGGATCCACCCGGGCCGGGTCCATGGGATAGACCTGTTCTCCCACCGGTATCTGCCCGTCACTGGCCAGGGCGTTCAGCCCCTCTCTTGCCAGAGCAGTGCGCTCCAAGGCTCCACGCAGACCCAGCAGATCTCTGGGTGTGGCAATGCCCTGAGCCACGCGGTTGGTGAGCCGCGCCAGATCCCCCATCCCGTGCAGGGCCTGGCGCAGCGAAAGCACGCTTCCACCGCTGCGAGGCGCCGTTCCAGTGAGGGGCGATCAAGCAAGGGCTGTTGGATTCGCTGACGGAGCAACCGACCGCCCATCGGAGTCAGTGTCTGATCCAGCACCCACAGCAGCGAGCCCTGCAGCGTGCGGTCGCGCAGCGACTCGACCAACTCCAGGTTGCGCCGGGTGGCCACGTCCAGTGCCATAAAGGATTCGGTAGAATACGTACTCAGCGCATCCAGCTGAGAAAGTGCGCTGCTGGCGTGTTCGGTTAGGTACTGAACCAGTACGCCCGCTGCACAAGTGGCCTGCGGGAGATCCTCACATCCGTATCCCGCCAGCGTGTGCACGTGGAACTGGTTCAGCAAAGCCTGTCGGGCGTTGCCGTACTCAAAGCGCCAGCCATCATAGAGAGTGATGGCCGCCGAGATACCAGCCAGCTGGGGGTAGCGCTTCTGAGCGGTGGCTGTGTGGGCCTGACCTTGCTCGTAACAGGGATCACCAAGGTCGCTGATGATGATCTCGGCCGGTGCCAGGCGGTCCAGTTCACGGATCAACGACTGGCCGTCGCGATCCACAAACTGTGTTGTGTGCAAGCCTCCCGTGCTCACGTCGATATAGGCTACACCCACCGCCTCGCCATGGATTGCAATGGCCAGGAGGTAGTTGTTGCGCTTGTCCGGAAGCATCCCGGCCTCGAGCACCGTCCCTGGGGTGACCACGCGCACCACCTGGCGGGGCATCAGGCCGCCGGCAGGTGTGTCTCCAACCTGCTCACAGATGGCCACCTTGAAGCCTTCCGCGATCAGCCTGGCGATGTACCCCTCGGCGGCGTGGTGTGGCACGCCGGCCATGGGGATCCG
Organism: Chloroflexota bacterium; assembly: GCA_012728955.1. Lineage (GTDB taxonomy): Bacteria > Chloroflexota > Anaerolineae > UBA1429 > UBA1429 > JAAYED01. The sequence goes on along the minus strand of JAAYED010000107.1, from coordinate 8,100 downwards.
CTGGCCTTTGGCGACGTTGCGTGAGGTGAGCACGATATCCAGATGCTCGGCCACCAGGTGGGCGTCAGCGTCAAAGGTCTCGTAAAAGTCGCCCAGCCGGAAGAACAGTATCGCATCAGGATACTGTCGCTTGATGTCCAGGTACTGCTGGCGGATTGGGGTGACCGGCGGATTTGCCATGGATGGGGACAATGCAGCGGGTCCGTCTGCTAGGCCGTTGCGCTGCCGAGCGCCCGGAGGCAGGTAGCAGGATCGTTGTGTCGCATCAGGGTCGCGATCGCTGCGATCTGACGACGGCTGGGTGCCAGAACCGCCCCCAGTTCCGTGTAGAATCGCGCTCTTGCCGCCAGGCTGGGCCAGTTCTCCTGAGCCCACTCGCTCTGGTAACCCAGGTCTGCCGCGCGCGCCAACGCCGTGTGTCCCCAGAGCATGTCGGCGCCCTGGCGAAATTGTTCCGCATGGGGTGCCAGAGCAGCGACGGAGAGATCATCCACCAGCAGCTGGCCCGGCTTGTTCATCTCTGTGCCAATGAACACAGGCAGCCCCAAACCTGCGGCAGCCTGCAGCGCAGCGGCTAGCTTGGCGACGAGTTCTTGCGACCGGGCTGTATCGGCGACATTCCAGTTGCGGTCGGGGATCACCACCATGGCACGGATGCCGCGTGCCACCAGATCCTCGAGCAAAGCCGGCATGTCGGCCTCACCTGCGCTGGTTCCGTCCACAAAGGGGTAGCAGGGTAGTGCGCCGCAGGCCGCAATGGCTTCGATGACCGTATCGATGGCAGGAAACGTGGTCGGGTCAGGAGCCATGTAACCCGGTCCGCCCTGTTTCATCAGCCTGGCGCGCACCGCGTCGTGAGGGAAGGGCTCGTCGCCGATGATCCTGGCTACCTCGTCCAGGGGCAGGCCAAGGCGAGCGCTCCAGTAGGCCAACAGGTCTGAGCGCAGGGGATAGAGGCGCCGGGCAGCGGCGTCATAGGCCAGCAGCAGATGACGCTCCGTGGCGTTGCCCGATGGTGTGAGCGGGCGCACGTCTCGCTCATAGTCCACCGTTACGGGGGCCAGATAGGCGTTCAAACGGGAGATCATCTCCCTGTTGCGTGCCTGCGCCGAGCTGGCGAGCTGCTGCATCACTGCTGAGGCTTTCGGTTGAGGGACGCCCCGCACAAAGCCCATCCCTACCAGGTACATCACGCCCGGCTCACCGGGTGAGTTGAACACGGTGTCTGCGCGGTCCGGCACAGATACTCGGGTCTCGAGCCCCGCTGCGCCACGCAAGCCGCACATCTCACAAGCGGCCAGCGTCTCGTCCACGCCGTCCAGCACATCGAAATCCACAGTGGCCAACGCATACCAGTCGCTCGACCTGGCCAGCCAGGCCAGTTGCGCAGGCGAGTAACCATAGCCATTGTACGAGTAGATGGTGTGGGCGTGCAGGTTGATGCGCAGGGGCGCTGTGGCAGCGCTCTGCAGGCTGGGCAGCGAGGTGCAAACCACTGACTTGAGTGCGGCCAGCCGTTGCTGTGGGTCGGCCAGGGCCAGCTGACGGATCTGCTCCTGCATCAGTCCTCTGTTCTGTAAAGGGATAGGCCCAAACGGCCTCGAACATTCTGTTTGACGACCAAGGTCGCGCCTGCGTGAGGCGCCAGGATCCGCGGGCTCAGTCCTCTGCGGACTTGAGCATGGTGGTCAGCAGATGCTCGATCTCTTGACGAGCATCATCAATGCGCACGTCCGCAGCCAGCGCCAACTCTCCGGCGATAAAGTCCTTGCCCTGGTCGAACAGTTGGCGATCGATGGTTCCCAGGGGGCGCTTGCTGTTCATGTAATACAGCATGCGGGCGATGCCCACAATGTCATCAAACACACCGGACTTGAGCTGTTCCCGCATGGTGGCCTGCCGGGCACGTTGATCCTTGTTGATCTCGTCGTCCTGGGGCGGTTCCTCGCACTGGCACAGACAGTTGCGTAGGTCTCCTTCATCCCCTACGGGACGTAGGGCATGCTCAACGGCCCGGCTCACCGGTACCATCAGCTGCATGGGGCGCGCCACCGTGTCGATCACATAATAGGCATGAACAGTCTCACCGATGCTCTTTTCCTGAATTCGCACCACAACACCAGCACCATAGCACGGATGGACCACTCGGCTGCCGATCTGAAACATTTGCTTACTGGCCTCCTGTCAGGTAGTGGTGCGCGTCGGGCTGCCCTCGGCAAGCCGGACACACGCTGATGGAACAAGAGCAGGCACACGTGTGTGCATTTCGGATGGGTAGGTAGAGGGGCTGTCGTCGGTCGACAGTTTGGCCAAGCTGGATGTGCCGCCGTACTGGCCGGGCATGCGTTCCCTCGCCGCGTGGCGTTGACTCGATATCCGTATTATACCAGCGGACGGGCCTTATCGCAAACCCATTCCGGCCGTCCGTCTCAAGGGCAGCTGCAGCGTGCGTGTGTGTCTCAGGATCGCACTGGCCCTGCGACAGCAGCACCGCCCTCAGTCCCCAACAGGACGGCCAGGGCCGCCACCGGGTGGCTATAGGGCAGGCTATAGATCTCTGCCGCCAGATCCGTCACGTTCTCGGAACCAACCGAGATCTCTGACGGGCGGGTGAGGCCATAGGTGGCGATCAGGGAGGCATGGCCGGGCTGGGCACAGATCTGCTGCACAAGCAAACCCTGGTCGGTAACAATGCCCAGCAGCGCAACCTCGCCGCTCCAGGCGGCTGCGATGCGGGGAGTGTTCAGGCTGTCGTGTTCATAATCCAGGGCCAGCAGAGACAGTGCCAGTGCGTCACGCAGAGGATAACCGGAACAGACCTTTTCAAAGATGGGGTCGGTATGGCTGCCATTGGCCACCACCGCGATGTCGCCCTCGCTGCGCAGACAGTTGTAACTGATGTAGGGGTTGTCCGTGGGCGGGGCATCCTTCAAGGGCAATACTGCCGCCGTACCAGCCTCTAACACGATGCGGCGGTTGGGGAAGGAGCGGGAGGACACACGGTACCCCAGAAAAGGCCTGCCGGAGGGGGTTCTGCCTGCCAGCACAAAGCGACCGATATACATGCCTTGCTCCTCTAGTACCATCCGCTGCGATAGGCCTCATCGTACATGGCCACCGTGTTTTCGGGCGGTGATACCGGTTGAATATTATGGCAGGGCGCCAGCACATAGCCGCCGTTCGCCCCCAGCGTAGCGATATTCTCGCGCACCTCCTCACGGACCTGTTCCACCGTGCCAAAAGGCAGCGTCTGCTGATTGTCCATGGCGCCATGCAGTACCAGTTGCGTTCCAAAGTCTGCCTTGAGAGGCGCGCGCTCCATGCCGGGGCAACGCCACTGAATCGGGTTGAGGATGTCGATGCCTGTGCTGATCATGTCCGGCAGGATCGGCCTCACCGCACCATCGCTATGGAAAAAGACGTATGCACCGGCTTCGTGCGCCAAGCGCATCATGCGGCGCATGCGCGGCAGCAAAAAGGTCCGTATCTGTGTAGGCGAAAACAGCAGCGAGGACTGGCTGCCCAAGTCCTCGGCCACATAGGTCAGCAGCACCTGGCCAGGGATGGCCTCATAGATGCGGAGCGTATTCTGGTAGGCCAGCTCGAACAACTTGTCCAGACAATAGTGCACGATCTCTGGGTTGAGCACGAGATCCATGTACGCTTGTTCATCGCCGCGCAGGTCTTTGTAGGTGAGAAAGGGCTCTGAGCCACCGCCACGGATCGGCCAACGCTCCCTGCCTCGGATCGCCTCTGGCAAGTGATCATAGGACCACCAGTCCGGGTCCGGCCATCGATAGTTGGCTTGAATCTCTTCCACCGAACCAAAGTCGGCCAGCGGGTTGGTCACAGCCTCGCGATAGCTGCCGGCACCATAGTCGACATAACGGTAGGTAATACCGAAAACGTCCTTATTGTCAGGGATGGCTGGCCCGGTATAGCGGGGACCGACGGTCAAGGGGCGGTCGATATGCAGCCTCTCGAGCAGGGCGTCCTCATCGTCGATGCCCAGGTAAGCTTTGAGCCGCTGGTGCGCCTCGTTGGTGGTCCAATAGTCCGTTGGGACGCGGTCGGGAAGCTTGGAGGATAACACCGCCTGCCAGCGCTCACGGGGGGTCATGGTCTCACGAGGCATTTCACCAGCTCCCAGATGTGCTGCGGTGATTCTAGGTCTGGACAGGCGCCAGGTCAAGGCTCAGCGCCGACGATATCCCAGCGGCAGTTTGACCGCGCCCCGCGGGGCACTACACTGCACCTGTACGGATTGGCGCCACGCAAGTGAGGAGGCGACAGGTGTGGTGATGGGGAAGAAAGGGCGTGAACAAGAGTTCGCCTTTTCCATTGGCAGTGTACCTGTGCAGGGTCGAACCATGCTGGCACCCCTGGCGGGCTACTCGGACGTGCCCTTTCGCAGCATCTGTCGCGAACAAGGCTCCGCGGTGAGCTATACTCCGTGCATCACCGATATTGCCGTAACCTATGGCGGGCAGCGCACCGAGCGGCTGGCTGACTGGCTGGATGCGGAGCGTCCTGTGGCTGTGCAGCTTCTGGGAGCCGATGAGGGCACGTTGCTCTCTGCTTTGGATCGCCTCCTGCCTCTCGGGCCCGACCTGATCGATCTGAACATGGGGTGCCCTGCGCGCCGGGTGAACAGCGGCGGTCGCGGAGCCGCCCTGCTGTGTGAACCGCAAAAGGCGGGCAGGCTGGCCCGCGCTGTGGTGGAACACGCGCCCGTGCCGGTAACCGCCAAAATCCGCCTTGGTTGGGACGACAGCACGCGCAACTACCTGCAGGTGGCGCACATTCTGGAAGATGCTGGCATTGCGGCACTGGCGGTCCATGGGCGCACCCGCGAGCAGCAATACGGAGGCCAGGCCGACTGGGACGCCATCGCCGAGGTCAAGCAGGCGCTCTCCATTCCAGTGATCGGCAATGGCGATGTGCGCACACCTGCCGACGTGCTGCGTATGCGCAACCACACCGGGTGTGATGGCGTGATGATCGGGCGGGCGGCTATCGGCAATCCCTGGATTTTTGCAGGAAGACTCATTCAGGATGTCTCTTACGAGGAGCGCCTGGCCACGGTCCGCCGACATCTGCTGTGGATGGCCGAGTACTATGGGGAGCAGCTGGGCGTGGTACTCTTTCGCAAGCATGTGGTGCGCTATCTGCATGGGATTCATAACGCCACAGCCATGCGGCCGCACGTGCTGGCGGCGGCCACCGTCGAGGATGTTCTCTCGGTGTTGGAAGGCGAGCTCGCAACTGCTGGTGTTACGCAGCCAGAACTGGAGGAAGAAGATGACGAGCGATGAGCATCCGCTGGTGGCGCTTGCCCGGAGTGCGATCACGCTCTATATACGCGAGTCTCGGGTGTTGCCTGCTACGGGCGATCTGAGAGAGCTGGGCGAGATCAAGGCGGGGGCCTTTGTTTCTCTGCATCGTAATGAGCAGTTGCGTGGCTGCATCGGCACCATCAGCAATGTGTACGGCAACCTGGAGCGCGAGGTGATCCACAATGCCATCAGCGCTGCCACCAGAGACCCGCGCTTTATGCCACTGCAGGCCTCCGAACTGGACGACCTGGCCATATCGGTAGACGTGCTGGGGCAGCCGGAGCGCGTCGCCGGGCTTGAGGACCTGGACCCTCGCCAATACGGCGTGATTGTCGAGCGTGGCAATCGGCGCGGGTTGCTGCTGCCGGATCTGGAGGGTGTGGACACCGCGCAGCAGCAGGTAGAGATAGCCCTCCGCAAGGCCGGCATCGGCGCGTACCAGTCCTACACGCTCTCCCGCTTTCGCGTGGATCGCTACCACTGACCACCGGCGCCTGGTGGCACGGTCCGCTGAGCACCCGGAGCCTGCTCAGCTCTCCGCCTCCAGAATTGCCAGCGTCACCTCGGGCGGCAGCAGTGTGGCCAGCCGCTCTGCGTCCTCCCGCGAGCCCACCAGCCGTCCCCAGTGCATCGGCACCACCACCCGGGGTTTGATCAACGAAACGGCCTCGGCGGCTTGCTCTGCTGTCATGGTGTAGGTGCCGCCGATCGGTAAAAAGGCCACATCGCAGGAGATGTCTGCCATCTCGGGGATCACATCGGTGTCACCGGCGTGATAGTAGCGTACCCCTTCCAGTTCGACGACGTACCCCAGATAGCGCGCGCCCTGCGGATGGAAACGCTTGCCCGGATTGTAGGCCGCCACAGCCTCCACCCGCACCCCCTCTGTGGCAAAAACATCGCCGATGTCCATCGTGTGCGTCCGGGCGCCTTCCAAAGCGGGCAGGCAGGAGGCTGGACAGAGGATGAGAGGATCCTTGTCGTCGATCTTGGCGATATCCTCCGGCGAAAGGTGGTCGTGATGGTCGTGCGTAACCAGAATCAGGTCCGCGCTGGGCCCACCCCGGAGCTGCCACGGGTCGATGTAGACGATCCGTTCGCCTTCCAGTCGAAAGCTGGCGTGGCCCAGCCAAGTGACTGCCTTTACCAGTTCACGCATGTCATTACTCCCTGTGTGGTCGCCGCGCGACGGCGAGTGGCCGGTGCACGGTCAGGAGGTCTCTGCCAGATAGATCGGGTTCGCCCAGGCCACACCACCATCGGCAGCGCGACACTCTACCCGCACATATCGCATCTGCGGGTGCAGCGCCAGCCGGGCGGTACTGATGAGCTCGCCGTCCGCGGCAGCGATGCGCCGTCCCCGTTGCGCAGCGGTGTAAAAGATGATCTCCCGGCAGGGACTGCAGCGCACATAGGCCTCCCACTCTCCGTGGGCATTCTGCAACACGCCGAGATCTTCGATCACCGGCCCGGTACTGCTGTAAAAGTCGCCCTGGGCCAGCGCGCTGAGGATGGCCTCCTCGGTGAGTTGCGGAGCGCGCACCATCACATAGCCGATGCCCTGCCAGGGACGGTGCCAGTGCGAGTCATCCACAGCCAAACCGGTCAGCTGGCGGCCTGCCGCCAGACAGTCATCCCAGTGCACGCGGCTGTGTCCGTTCCCCTTGGACTCTTCGCACACGGCGTTGAACGCTTCCAGGCCGTCCAGGTTCTGTAGCGCCATGACCTCCGCCGACGACTGGCCCGTCCAATAAGGATGGGCAATATAGCACAGCGCTCCCTGTGCCTTGAGCGCATCGATGATGCGTTGCGGGTCATCGGCCCACTCTCGAGGCGGCAACTCGGTCAATCCGAGGGTGAGCAGGTGGTAGCCTGCCCCATGCAGTTCGGCTGCTGTGAGTGTAATCAGGTCCGGTCTGATCGTTTGGCCCTTGCTGAGCACCCAGTGATCCGACACCGCTATCAAGTCATACCCATGATCATCATACCAGGCGATCACCTGGTCGGGGGTCAGCTCGCCATCCGACTGGGTGGAGTGGGTATGCAGATTGCCCTTGAACCAGCGACCAGGCTTTTGATAGGGGGAGGTAAAGGCCACGCAGCTCCTTTCGTGCCCCGATGGGTAGTATGCACCCGGTGACTCGGCGTCACGACGTATTGTAGGAGCAACTGCGGAGGCATCGCAAGCGTCAGCCACAGTACCTCCGGCGGATGCGTCTGCTTTGTGAGCGTGCGGCGTACAGGGACAGGGGGAGAGGAGAAGAGGGCCGATTGCCAGCTGATGGGCCCGGCAAGGCACACCACTACAGAATGGCGCGGCCTGCAGAGCCAGGTATACTAGCGCAAGTCAGCGAACAGGTGCCCCAGGAGGGAGTTGAACCCCCGACACAAGGTTTAGGAAACCTCTGCTCTATCCTCTGAGCTACTGGGGCGCGTTCGAGAGTTTAGCACAACGGGGATGTCATGGCAACCGGAGTCGCGGGCTCGCTAGTCCATCGCATACCAAAAAAACTGTGCGCCATTCTGTGGCGCAGCGTCGCCGCATGCCTGGCCGTGCTGGCGCTCTCCGGGCATCCCACCAGGCTTGTCACCGTTGGCGAACCGCAGCAGGTGGAGACTCTGCACCCCAAAATCGGGCTGCATACGCGTCTCACCGATGAGGTTGAAGAGTGGAAGATCCAGCGTTCACTGCAAATGGTCCGCGAGATGGGTGCATCCTGGATCGTGGAGTACTTTCCCTGGGCCTACTATGAGCCGCGACGGG
>JAAYED010000106.1 GCA_012728955.1 Chloroflexota bacterium | reverse complement strand
GGCCTTTATAGACGACCCCGTTCGTCTGCTGCGGGCAGCACGGGTTGCCGCAGATATGCACTTTCATCTGCACCCGGCGACCCGAGAGTTGCTGCTCCAACAGCGGGAGCTGCTCGCCAACGCCTCACGCGAGCGCGTGCGCGATGAGCTGTTGCGCCTGCTGCTCGCGCCCCAGGCAGCAGGGATCTGCCTGGCGCAGGACCTGGGGTTGCTGCAGATCGCACTGGCCCCCCTGACCGCCACAGAACTAGCCGGCGGAATCGCGCTGCTCGGGGCACTGCTCGAGCATCTCCGAGAGCCCACGATTCAACGCCTGAGCCTGCAGTGGAGCCAAGCCTATACCACCGGGCACACGCGCGGTCAGATGGTGGCGTTGGCAGCGCTGGTCTCCCAGGGCAGCACCGAGCATGTGCGGGTCGCCCTGGCCTCCCTGCGCCTGTCCGACCGGGAGCGGTCACGGGTGTTGGACGTGCTTGGCTCGTGGGGCTCTCCCTCGTGGCAGGAGTATGCGCACATTGATCCACTCACTGCGCATCGGTATTACCGGCGATGGGGCTCGGGCGGTGCTGATGGTGCCGCCCTGGTTGCGGTGGGGCATGGCACCTCTGCGAGCGGTGTCGCAGCGGCCGAGAGGATGTTGGGCTTCTGGCTGGATCATCAGGCCCAAGTCATCGCGCCGCAACCGCTGCTGACTGGCCGCGAGTTGGTTCAGGATCTGGGCCTTGCGCCCGGAGCCCAAGTGGGCGAGACTCTGCGCATTCTCACCGAGCATCAAGTTCAGGGGTTGATTTCCAGCCCCGGAGAGGCTCTGGCACTGGCCAGACGCCTGGTATCCGAGTTCACCACAAGGCAGGTATAGCGCAAAATGGTGCTGCAAGAGATGGGATTGGTCCTGTTGCTGATCGTGCTCAACGGGATCTTTGCCATGGCCGAGTTCGCTGTGGTCTCCTCGCGCACAGAGCGCCTGCAGCAGAGTGCGCGGGAGGGCCATACAGGTGCACAGCGTGCCCTCCGTCTCGCCAGCGACCTGGACCGTTTTCTCTCCACTGTCCAGATCGGCGTGTCACTGGTGGGTGTGTTCGCCGGTGCGGTGGGAGGTGCCACACTCTCGGCGCCTGTAGCTGCCTGGTTGAAACGGTTCCCAGCGCTCGCACCGCACGCCCAAACCATCGCACTGGTGACTGTGGTAATTGGAATCACCTACCTGCAACTGGTGCTGGGCGAATTGGTCCCCAAACGGATCGCCCTCACCAATCCGGAGCGTGCCGCCAGTGTGCTCTCCTGGCCGATGCATGCCCTCTCCAGCATCATGCGGCCGGCGGTTCGCCTGCTGGGCTGGTCCACGAATCTCGTGCTCAAAGTGCTGCGGATCGAACACTTTGAGCGCCCCCCTGTGACGGAGGAAGAGATTCGCGCCATGCTCCAACAGGGGACCGATGCGGGCGTGATCGATGTGGTGGAGCAGGACATGGTCGAGAGCGTATTCCTGCTCAACGACCGCACCGCCAGCTCGTTGATGACGCCGCGCCCGGAGGTGGTATGGCTCGATCTCGACGACTCACCGGAACAACTGCGCCAGGAGATCGTCGCCGCCCCCTTTTCGCGTTTTCCTGTGGGTCGTGAAAGCCTGGAGCAATTGCTGGGTGAAGTCAAAGCCAAGGATCTGCTCATTCAGGCCTGGAATGACGAACCCTTTGACCTTGGCCCCGTGCTCCATCCTCCCCTGTACGTGCCGAACATCATGCCAGCTCTCACGGTGTTGGAACAGTTCAAGCTGTCGGGGACACAGCTCGCCATGGTGATCGACGAGTACGGCAGTGTTGAAGGTGTACTCACACTGACCGATATCCTCGAGGCCATTGTGGGTGACATTCCTGCCAAGGACCAGCCGGAGGAGCCACAGATCGTGGAGCGGGACGACGGCAGCTGGCTCGTGGACGGTATGCTCACCACCGATGACTTTCGTCGCCATTGGGAGATAGAAACGCTGCTCCCAGGCGAAGCGCAGGGCATGTTCCAGACACTGGCCGGCTTTGCCATGATGCAACTGGGGCGCGTCCCAGAGTCCGCCGATCACTTTGTGTGGGATGGGCTGCGCTTTGAGATCGTGGACATGGACGGCCCCCGCATCGACAAGTTGCTCATCTCCAAGGTGCCGCTGGGCGAAGGGGAAGCGGCGCCTGAGAATGGCCCCGCTGAGAACGAGGACGACTGATGGATACCCGGGAAAGTCCCGCCAATCATTCCCTGGAGATTCAGCTGGGGGCTGCCAAAGTCCCGCGCTATGCCACCAGCATCAGCGGCGACACGCTGGAGATGATCGAACGTCCACAGGGCGGGATCTCTGCGGTGCTGGTGGATGGGCAGCGCAGCGGCCGCTCCGCCCGGATCATCAGCAACATTGTTGCCCGCAAGGCCATCTCGTTGCTGGGCGAGGGCGTGCGTGATGGCGCCGCGGTGCGCGCCACCCACGACTATTTGCGCACCCATCGGGGCGGCCAAGTCTCCGCCGAGCTGCAAATGGTATCGGTAGACCTGGTGACACAGACCCTGGTTATCTCACGCAATGCCCGCTGCCCCTCCTACATCTGGAGCGACGGAACTCTGGATGTGCTGGTCAATGACTCGGAACCCATCGGCATTTATGACAATACCAAGCCGAGCATTGTCGAATTGCCGCTGGCTCCCTGGGTGTACGTCGTCAGCTGCACCGACGGCTTGGGCGAAGCCTTTGAGACGGGCCAAAGGTCTGACCTGCCAACGGCACTGAACCAGTTGCTCGCTGCCCGGCCGACTGCCCAGGATCTGGCAGATTCCCTGCTCTCCTCCGCGCTCGAACGCCAGGATGGGCGCCCACACGACGACGTCAGCGTGTTGGTTGTCGCTGTGCTGCCGAACAGTCCGCCGAACCGGGTACGCCGCCTGTCGGCACGCTTCCCTGTGCCGCCTCAAACGCACGTATAGGCGAGACCCTGCCGTGCGACCACTGCCGGAGCCCATCGCAGGACGCATCACCATCGTGGGCCCCTGTGCATCCGGCAAGAGTGAGCTGGTCTCGCGTCTGGTGGCCCTGGGTTACGATGCGCGCCACACGGCTCAGGAGCACTCTTATGTCCCCAGCATGTGGTGTCACATCAGTCGGCCTCAGGTATTGGTGTATCTCGATGCTTCTCTGGAGACGATAGCCGTCCGCCGCCCTTCTGTGGCCGACGCAAGCTATATCCAGAGCCAGCGGCAACGTCTGGCGCATGCCCGTGAGCACTGTGATCTCTATCTGTGTACCGACCACCTGACCCCGAGCCAGGTCCTGAAGGCCGTGGTGGGGCTGCTCGATCGTCTCGGAATCGTGCCCGCGCCGGGCGGGGCTTCACCACAAGGCCGGTGAGGGTGCCGCATCATTTGACAGGGGTCCCTCGCACCCTATAATTGATGGGTATTCACAGGGGCAGGTGTGTTTCTCCTGCTCACTGTCACCCGGTTCCACGCACCCTTGAGGGTGCTTTTGTTTGCAGGAGCCGGCACCGGAACGAGGAGTATCCCATGAGGCAGCGTGACGCCCGTCTGCTCATTTTCATCGTCATCATCACGGCGCTGGCGGCATGGGTCGTTTGGCCCGGAAATCCCGGCATCGACATCAAGCTCGGCAAACGCTCCATCACCCGCGATATCCGGCTGCGTCTGGGCTTGGACCTGCAAGGCGGGATGCAGGTGCTGCTGCGGGCGGACCTGCCCGAGGGCCAGACGGCTGACGCCGGTGCGATGGAAGCAGCGCGGGCGATCATCGAGGACCGAGGTAACGCACTGGGTGTGAGCGAGCCACTGGTCCAGGGTCTGGGTACGGACCGCATTCTGGTGGAACTGCCGGGCATCGACGACCCCCAGGCCGCAACCAGCACCCTGCAGGAGACGGGCCTCCTCGAGTTTGTAGCCATGGGGAGTGTGCAGCTCCCTCCCGGCACGGTAGTACAGACAGACTATCTCGCCCCCACTCCGTCCGAAACGGTCAGCGACACGGTCACCGTGTACCACACGGTCCTCACCGGCAGCAGCTTGCGCAGCTCCACGGTGGGGTTTGACCAGACCACCAGCCGCCCGTACATCGCCTTTGAGCTCAACTCGGAGGGCGCAGCCACCTTTGCCGAGCATACGGCCTCGCACCTGAACGAGGTGCTCGCCATTGTGCTGGACAAAAAGGTCATCTCAGCCCCCACCATCCGCAGTGCAATTCCCGATGGCAAAGGCATCATCGAAGGGAACTTTACCCTGGAAGAAGCCCAGTCCATGGTGTTGCAGTTGCGCTATGGCGCCCTGCCAGTGCCCCTGGCGGTGCTCGAGACGCGCACCGTGGGTCCTACCCTCGGTGCCGACAGCGTCAGCCGCAGCATCCGCGCGGGCATCATCGGGCTGTCCATCGTGCTGCTCTTTATGCTGATCTACTACCGCCTCCCGGGGGCCCTGGCAGACCTGGCGCTGATCATTTATGCCCTCATCACCCTGGCGCTTTACAAGCTGATTCCTGTAACGCTTACACTGCCCGGTATCGCCGGTTTCCTGCTCTCGGTCGGCATGGCCGTCGATGCCAACATCCTGATCTTTGAGCGTATGCGTGAGGAGCTGCGTAACGGACGGGATGTGAACCGGGCCGTGGACGCTGGCTTTCGGCGCGCGTGGACGTCCATCCTCGACTCGAACGTGTCGGTGTGGATCACCTGCGCCATTCTCTGGTTCTTTGGCAACAGCTTTGGTGCCAACATGGTCAAAGGTTTTG
>JAAYED010000105.1 GCA_012728955.1 Chloroflexota bacterium | reverse complement strand
GGAGCTAGCCAGTATGGCGACCCTTGCTTACGATTGCTGGCTGCAGTGCGCGAGGGGCTGTGACGGGCGCTATCCCGTCACGCAGGTGATCTATCAATGCCCCAAGTGCGGCGGCCTGCTCGAAGTGCAGCACGACATGGCTGCCCTGAAGCAGCACTCGGGTGCCGAGTGGCGGGCGCTCTTTGAGGGCCGCACGCGCACCAACCAGTGGCCGTATGGCAGCGGTGTATGGGGCAAAAAGGAGTGGGTACTTCCTGCTTTGGACGACGATCATATCGTCTCCATGTACGAGGGGCACACCAATCTCTTTTGGGCCCAGCGTTTGGGCACCGAGCTTGGCGTGGAGGATCTCTGGGTCAAGCTGTGTGGCAACAGCCACACGGGCTCCTTCAAGGATCTGGGCATGACGGTGCTGGTGAGTGCCGTGAACCAGATGATCGCCTCAGGTTCGTCCGTCAGGGCGGTGGCCTGTGCCAGCACCGGAGACACCTCTGCGGCGCTGGCGGCCTATGGTGCTGCTGCCGGCATTCCCACAATTGTTTTCCTGCCTCGCGACAAGGTGTCGCCGGCGCAGCTGATTCAGCCCATCGCCAATGGTGCGTTGGTGCTGGCTCTGGATACTGACTTTGACGGGTGCATGGCCCTCGTCAAGGAGGTTACCCAGGACAACAGTATCTATCTCGCCAACTCGATGAACTCCTTGCGCATCGAGGGACAAAAGACGGTGGGCATCGAGATCGTACAACAGTTCGATTGGCAGGTTCCCGATTGGATCATCATACCGGTGGGCAACCTGGGCAATATCTCGGCCCTGGGCAAAGGGCTGCTGATGATGCACGAACTGGGCTTGATCGATCGGCTGCCGGCGTTGGTAGCGGCCCAGGCGGAGCGCGCAAATCCATTTTACCGCAGCTATCAGCGGGGCTTTGAGAGCCTGGAGCCCATGCATGCCGGCGAAACCGTCGCCACAGCCATCCAGATCGGCAACCCCGTCAGTTATGAGCGCGCCGTGAAGGTAATGAGGCGCTTTGAGGGCTGCGTCGAACAGGCCAGCGAGGATGAAATCGCCGAGGCCACCGCACGCGCTGATCTCACCGGCATGTACACCTGCCCCCACACGGGGGTGGCGCTGGCGGCGCTGTTCAAGCTGATCGACCGGGGCCAGGTCAAGCCCAGCGACCGTGTGGTGGTGATCTCGACCGCCCATGGCCTCAAGTTCAGTCCGTTCAAGATCGCTTATCATGAGAACCGGCTGCCAGGCATTCAGGCCAGGCGCCCGAATCCGCCCGTGCAGCTCCCGGCAGAGGCCGGTGCCGTTCGGGACGCTGTACAGCGGTTTCTCGACAGCCGCGCATAAACCGCAACCAGGGGAGGACTCTTTCTGTGGCCATACAAGGACGCGTGTGGAAATACGGCGACAATATCGACACGGATGCGATCATTCCCGCCCGCTATCTGAACACCACCTCTGAGCAGGAGATGGCCTCGCACTGCATGGAAGACTGGGACCCAAGCTTTGTCAAAGGCGTGCAGCCAGGGGACATTGTGGTGGCCGGCAAGAACTTTGGTTGCGGCTCGTCACGGGAACATGCGCCGCTGGCGCTCAAGGCCAGTGGCGTCGCCTGCGTGATCGCCGAGACCTTTGCGCGGATTTTTTACCGGAACTCGCTCAACATCGGCCTGCCTATCCTTGAGAGCCCCGAGGCGGCACAGGCCATCGAGGCCGGGGACATGGTGCAGATCGATCTGAGCGCCGGAACCATCGTGAACACCCGCACGGGCAAGACCTACACGGCAACGCCCTATCCAGAGTTCATGTTGGCACTCATCGAGGCAGGCGGGCTCGTGGAGTACACGCGCCGACGCCTCGCGGCGGGAAACTGAATGGCCGCGCCCCTGCGGATCGGCTATCAGGGTGAGCCGGGCGCCTACAGCGAGGCGGCAACGCGGGCGCTCTTTGGAGATGAGGTGGAGGCGGTGCCCTGCGACACCTTTGACCAGGTGTTTGAGCAGGTGGAGAGTGGCGCCTTTGACCGCGGGGTGGTGCCCGTGGAGAACTCTTTGGCGGGCAGCATCCATCGCAACTATGACCTGCTGCTGCAGCACACGCTGCATATCACGGCAGAGCACAATCTGCGGGTGTCACACTGCCTGATCGCACATCCCGGTGCGCGCATGGAGGATCTCCGCCATGTCTATTCGCACCCGCAGGCGCTGGCGCAATGCGAGCAATCGCTGAGCGCCCTGCCGGGCATCGAAATCCACGCCACCTATGACACCGCCGGAAGCGTGAAAATGGTCAAAGAGAGCGGTGACCTGACGGCGGCAGCCATCGCCAGCGCCCGGGCGGCCGAGATCTATGGCATGCAGGTGCTGGTCCATCAGTTTGAGGACGAAAAGGCCAACTATACGCGCTTTGTGGCGATCTCTCGGGAGCCGGCCACCCCGGCCCCGGGCGTCGAGGCCAAGACCACGGTGGCCTTTGCCGGCGTCAACAGACCGGGGCTGCTGTGGCGATGCCTGAGTGCCTTTGCGCTGCGGGATATCGACCTCTCCAAGATCGAGTCGCGCCCGTTGAAGGGTGTCCCCTGGCAGTATGTGTTCTATGTGGATATGGGTGGTGCCAGCCAGGAGGGCCCGGGCAAGCGTGCCCTGGACCAGTTGCGAGAGATGACCACCTTTGTGCGCGTGTTGGGGACCTACGCCCGTGCCGATAGCACCCTGGTGGATAGTGAGCAGGGACAAGGAGAGTGATCCATGGCGTACCAGATAGCAGTGCTCGGCGGAGATGGCATCGGCCCTGAGGTAACCGCCGAGGCTGCCCGTGTGCTCGAAGCTGTTGGCCGCGCCCACGGGCACAGCTTTGTTTTTGAACAGGGCCTCATCGGCGGCATTGCCATCGATACCACCGGCAACCCTCTGCCCGACGAGACGGTGGCCCTGTGCCAGCGTGCTGACGCTGTGCTGCTGGGCGCCGTGGGTGGCCCGCGCTGGGACGATCCCACCGCCGCCGTGCGCCCTGAGCAGGGGCTGCTGGGCATCCGCAAGGCGTTGGGGCTGTATGCCAACCTGCGCCCGGTCAAGCTGGCCCCGGCCCTGCTGGATTCTTCGACCCTCAAGGCCTCTGTTCTGGAGGGCACCGATCTGGTGGTGGTACGGGAGCTCACCGGAGGGATCTACTTTGGCGAGCGGGGGAGACGCGATGGCGGTCGTACAGCCTTTGACACCATGGTCTATTCAGAGGCCGAGATCGAACGGGTGCTGCGGGTGGCCTTTGAACTTGCACGACTCCGCAGACACAAGGTGACCTCGGTAGACAAGGCCAACGTGTTGGAGACCTCTCGGCTGTGGCGCTCTACCGCTGACCGAGTGGCCAGGGACTACCCCGATGTAACCTGCGAGCATCTGCTGGTGGATGCCTGTGCCATGCACCTGATACGGCGGCCGGCATCCTTTGACGTCATCGTCACCGAGAACATGTTTGGCGACATCCTTACCGATGAAGCCTCGATGCTTTCGGGATCCATGGGCATGCTGCCTTCCGCCTCGCTGGCCGAGGGCACCCTGGGTCTGTACGAGCCAATCCATGGGTCGGCTCCTGACATCGCAGGCAAGGGGATCGCCAACCCGATCGGTGCCATCTTGAGCGCTGCCCTCTTGTTGCGTTACTCGCTGAAACTGGAGCAAGAGGCACGCGCCGTCGAGGCCGCGGTCGACAGCGTCCTCGCACAGGGCTATCGCACTGCAGATATCGCTGGCCCCCAGGCAGAGACAGTATCCACAACTCAAATGGGGCAGTTGATCGCCCGACACTGTTCAAGCGACTAGAAGAGGAGCACATCCATGTCCATCCCCGAGTGTGAGTACATCTGGTTTGACGGTGAACTGGTGCCCTGGCGCGAGGCCAAGATCCACGTTCTTTCTCACGTGGTGCACTATGGCTCCAGCGTGTTTGAGGGTATGCGTTGCTACGGCACCCCTGAGGGGCCTGCCATCTTTAGGCTGGAACCGCACCTCCGTCGGATGGTGGATTCCTGCCGGGTGTATCGCATGCCCATTCCCTACAGTACAGAGCAGTTGGG
>JAAYED010000104.1 GCA_012728955.1 Chloroflexota bacterium | reverse complement strand
CGGCCGTCAAGCAAGGGAACTTTTTCGAGCCGACGATCCTCACCAACGTTACCCAGGATATGCTGGTGTGGCGCGAAGAGATCTTTGGCCCAATCCTTGCCGTCAAGACCTGGGACGATCTGGATCAGGCCATCGCGTTGGCCAATGACACCGAGTACGGGCTCTACAGCTATGTCTGGAGCCGGGACATCGTAGAGGCCAATGCCATTGCGCGTCGCCTCCACTTTGGCTCTGTTTCCATTAATGGCGGCGGAGGCGGTATTTCAGTGCCACACGGTGGGGTCAAAGAGAGCGGTGTGGGCAAAGACGGCAGCAAGTATGGCTTGGATGAGTACTATTACATCAAGTCGATCCGTCTGAATCTCAAGGACTGAGAGAAGCTTGACTGTGAGCTCACAGTGGGCGAGGCGCCTGGTGACTCGCCGAAAAATGGCAACACCCCTCTTGCAGGGGTGTTGCCATTTGCGCCCCAGGCAGCACACCTTTCCGCTGGCGCGGTGGGGAGAGTGCCGTCGCTGTGATATACTGGCCTTGAGCGGACGTGGCATGGTACCAGTAGCAGAAAGGGCAAAAGAAATGCCAGGCATCGCACAGTGGGAGCGATACGAGCTCTGTTGGCAAGTGGAGGCACAGGTCCCCAATCCCTTTGTGGACGTACGCCTGTCGGCTACGGTGCGCGGCTCCGGGCTGGAGCGTGAGGTAGAGGGCTTTTATGACGGCGAGGGCGTCTATCGGCTGCGTTTCATGGGGGAAGCGCCGGGGGAATTCACTTATCGGACCCACAGCAACCTCGCCGAACTGGATGGCATCGAGGGCACCTTTACGGTAACTCCCGCTGAGGCTGGGGTGCACGGCCCGGTGAGGGCGCGGGGTACACGGTTTGCCTACGCCGACGGAACACCGGCCTTTATCATGGGCACCACTGCCTATGCCTGGCACTATCGCCCTGCCGAGGTGCGCGTGCAGACGCTGGCCAGCCTGGAGCGCTTTGGGTTCAACAAGGTGCGCATGCTGGTGTTCCCCAAGCACTATACAGGCGGGTTCAACCAGGTGGACATCTCTTACGAGCCGCCCTGCTATCCCTTTGAGGGTGAGCCCAAATCCTTTTGCTTTACCCGTCCCAATCCGGCCTACTTTCAGGCCCTGGAGCAACGGGTGGAGGATCTGCTGCAGCGGGGTATCGAGGCCGATGTAATTCTCTTTCATCCCTATGACTTTGGTCATTGGGACATTGATGCCGGCATGGACGAGGCTGATGCTCTGCTGTACCTGCGCTATATCGTCGCCCGGTTGGCGGCATACCGCAACGTCTGGTGGAGCCTGGCAAACGAATATGACATCGACACCAGGCATCGCGTCATCGGGCCCGATCGACGCGATTGGGACGTCATCGGCGCCTTTATCCAGGCCCGGGATCCCTATGGTCACCTCATTTCAAACCACAACATCCCCTTTGGGATCATTTATCCCGATCGGCATTGGCTCACCCACGTGTGCTATCAGCACCCCGACACGTACACCCTGATGCTCGAGCTCAAGGAGCGGTACGGCAAGCCAGTCATCAACGACGAGTATCAGTACGAGGGGAACCTGAGTGACGACTGGGGGAACTCGAGTCCCGAGCTGGTGCTGGAGCGCCACTGGAAGAGCGTCATGGCAGGAGGGTATGCCAGCCATGGTGAGGCCTTTGTCCGCGATGGAAATCGCAAGGACATCTTCTGGAGCTATGGGGGCACCATGACCGGCGAGAGCGCTCCGCGGTTGCGCTATCTGCGCGAGATCGTCGAGAGCCTTCCCCTGGACAAGATGGAACGCCAACCCTTGAACAGCGACAGTGGCAATGTGTTTGCCCTCGCCCAGGGGCATGATCTGATCGTGATCTTTTGCCGGCACGCGCTGCCCGGCAAATGGCCCTGGCTGGGCCCCTGGGATGGTTCTCTGCGGGGAGCGCGTTACCACGCCACCGTGTACGACCTGTGGAATTGCTGTATCCTGGACGAGTTTGACGTGGACCAGGAGCATCGGCCCCAGTATCGCGCGTGGACCTTGCTCAAGCTGGAGCGTGTCTAGCCCGTGCCCCTGAGATAATACTGACGGGCCAAGTGGGCACGGGATCACCAGCGGAGGGCGCTCCCTGCGCCGGCATAAATACGTCTGCGGAGGCGGGCTCTGGTCGGCGGCGGGGTGGTGCCAATCGATTCGTTTGCGGAGCGTCCGCAGCGCCGTTGGGCGGCGCAGTGCCCGCAGAAACCTGTCAGGAGAAACCGGCAGCGATGACAGCAGAACCGTCCAACCGACCTCAGGTGGAGAGAGCGCACTATTTCACGGCGGCGTACCTCAGCCCCGCCCGTCTGGCGGCCTACAGCTATCAACTGCGCGAAGTGCTGACCTTGAAACCTGACAGCGTGCTGGAAGTGGGCGTGGGCGGGGGCCTGACGCTGCACACGCTGCGCTGCGCCGGCATCACTGCCTATGGCATCGATCTGGATTCGGCGTTGGGGCCGGACGTCGTGGCCACGGTACTGGAGTTGCCTTGGGCCAGCGAGTCCTGCGATGTGGTGGCCTGCTTTGAGGTTCTGGAGCATCTGCCCTGGGAGATGTTGCGGCCTGCGTTGCTCGAGCTGCATCGCGTGTGCCGCCGCCACGCGCTCATCAGCCTGCCGGATGCCAGTCGGGTGCTGAGGGTTCACCTTTCACGGCTGCTGGAGCGCAAACAGATACCGTTGCGCTTTATTCCCGCCAGGCCCCATGTCTTTGATGGCCAACACTACTGGGAGATCGGCAAGCGCGGCTATGACCTTGAACGGGTGTCCGTCGCCATGCAGGAGGTGGGCTTTGTGCTGGAGCACACCTTTCGCCCCTGGGAGGACGTCTCGCAACGCTTCTTTTGCCTGCGCAAGGTGCGCGGCTGAGGCCGGCAGCGACCGCACTGGCTGGAGGGGGACACCCCCGCTGCGCAGGCGCCGGTGCGTTGCGTTCCACATGAGAGCCCGTCCTGGCGCCTGTCCGGCGCTGCACACAGGCCACTATGGTTCCCTGCTTCCTGGTGTCCCTGTGGAGGGTGGGGCAGGATTCTCGCGATACTCCTGGCGCCTTTCAGCAGTTGTCTAAACCCTGTGACGGTACTGGAGCGCCTCTGCCAGATGGGCTGCCTGAATGCCGTCGCTCCCTGCAAGGTCTGCGATGGTGCGCGCCAGCTTGAGCACACGGTGGTACCCACGGGCGGAAAGCCCCAATTGTCGCATGGCAGCGCGAATCAGCGCGCGGCCGGGCTCATCCAGCTCGCAATAGCTGCGCACCTCTCCAGGACCCATATCGGCATTGCAGGTGAGCCCTCTGGCGCCAAAGCGTGTCACTTGACGAGCGCGGGCGGCCTCCACGCGGGCTCGTATCGTCGCCGATGACTCGGCCAGCGTGCGGCCGGCCAGTTTCTCGTACTCGACCGTGGGTACCTCCACGTGGATGTCGATGCGGTCCATCAGCGGGCCAGACACGCGTTTCTGATATCCCTCTACCATGCTTCTGCTGCAGGTGCACTCGTGCGCACTGTCGCCATGGTAGCCGCAGGGGCAGGGGTTCATCGCGGCCACCAGCATGAAATTCGCCGGGAACATCAGCGAGCCCGCGGCTCTGGAGATGGTGACGACCTTGTCCTCCAGAGGCTGACGCAAGACCTCCAGAGTCCGCATGCCAAACTCGGGGAGCTCGTCCAAAAAGAGCACGCCCCGGTGTGTCAGCGACACCTCCCCTGGCCGCGGCCAATGTCCCCCACCCACCAGCCCTGCCTGCGAGATGGTGTGGTGTGGCGCTCGAAAGGGTCTCAGGCGCATCAGTGGGCGTTCAGGAGGCAGCATGCCCGTGACCGAGTAGATCTGGGTGACCTCCAGCGCCTCATCGATACTCATGCGCGGCATGATCGAGGGCAGCGCACGGGCCAGCAGCGTCTTGCCAGAACCGGGAGGGCCCATCATGCGCACACAGTGGCCACCAGCAGCAGCCACCTCCAGCGCCCGCTTGACGTGCTCCTGCCCACGGATCTCGGCAAAGTCCACGGCTACCTGAGGCTCTTCGTCTGCCAGGACCGCCGCATCCGGTGTATAGGGAGGGATCAGCGCCAGGTGGTTCAGATGCATGGCCAACTGTCCCAGCGATTCTACCGGGTAAATGGTCACGTCCGGGATGAGCGCTGCCTCCGGGGCGTCGGTGGCGGGTACAAACACCCGCGAAACCCCCTGTTCCCGGGCCACGGCCGTCATGGAGAGGATGCCATTCACGTGGCGCACCCCACCATCCAGCGACAGCTCTCCGATGAACAGCTGCCCCTCCTCCACCGGAGGGATGATGTTGCTGCCGGCCAGGATCCCCACGGCGATGGGCAGGTCGTAGGCAGGGCCCTCCTTGTGGAGATCGGCGGGGGCGAGGTTTACCGTGATGCGCTTTTGCGGGTAGGTGAGCCGCGAGTTGGAGATGGCCGAGCGCACGCGCTGGCGAGATTCCTGGATGGCGGCGTCGGGCAGACCCACGATGTCGATGCGGCCGACCTCGCCCGAGTGGACGTCCACCTCGACATCGACCAGAACGCCCTCCAGCCCGATCAGCGCACAACTGGTGATCTTGGCCAGCACGATCGCCTCCTTGCCCTTGAGCGGAGCGCGGTAACCAGTGGGCGCGAGCATAGCACACCGGAAAGGGCCCGCGCAAGTGTGCTGCGGGCTGGGCCACTCCGGGCGATGGCAAAGACAGGAGCGCTCCCCACGGGGGCGCTCCTCCTGTCACCTCAGGGAACCGGGCCGACTCTTGTCGGCTTGCTCAGGCCCCTTGACTCTGGCTAGATGTACCGAAAGAGGGGCGGGAACACGATCACCACCAGCGCCGCCCAGCCCGCCAGTACCGGCAAATAGTCCG
>JAAYED010000103.1 GCA_012728955.1 Chloroflexota bacterium | reverse complement strand
TTCCTCCCCCAACAGCGCCAGCAGGTTCGCCCCCTCGATCTGGCAGCGCTCGGCCGCGCTTAAAAAGGGCATGTGGGCGAACAGGCTGTAGGTCTGCGGGAAGGTCAGGTCATCCAGGCAGGGGGAGAAATCCGAGGCCCACAGCAACCGCCCCGCCCCATAGGCCGCCCGCAACGCCTCTACATACGGCCATGCTGCCCGGTGCGGATAGTCGTATCCTGGCTCGGTCAGGGCATAGAACCCGCTCAGCTTGACCCGTGGGCCAGGATATTCCGCCAGCGCCAGCACAGGGGCCAGTGCTTGGACGGCCTCTGCTGGGGTGGGCGGCGCGGCGACGCGCGGCGGCAGCCCCAGATGACTCACCAGCAGGCGCAGTTCCCCCTGCTGATCCAGCACCTCCCGCCAGTCCGACCACAGTTCGCCCCGCGAGTTGGCGCTGACGAGCCAGCGATGCTCCACCAGCCAGGCCCACACTTCCGCCGGAATCCGGCTCAACGCCTCGCGATGCGCCTGCTCGAACAGGTACAGGACGATACCCACGAACCCCTGACCCTGCCATGCCTCCAGTTGCCCCACGGCAAGGGGCTGGTCCAGGTCTACATAGGCCAGGGGCCGCGCCCAGGCGTATTGGCGGGCCTGCGCAGCAATCCAGGTGTTATTGTCCACACACCAGGTCTGCCCGGCATACCCCACCACCAGCGCGCAACGCACGCCGTGCTCCGTCGCCAGCGAGTCGTACAGCGCCGCCTCGTCCAGTTGCACACCAGGCCGCGCCGCCAGCGAGGCCCGATAGCCCCCCTCGAACAGGTGGATGTGCGCGTCCGCCCGCTCAGACATGGTTTATCGCCTCCTGCAAGGTACTCAACAGCCGCTCAATGTCCTCCGCCGTGTTATAGCCGTGGATGGCAACCCGCAGCCGTCCGGCGTGCGCCATGATGTGAATATTCCTCTCGTGGAGGTAGGCGTGAATCGCCTCCGCCTTGGGATGGCGAAACGCCACGATTCCGGCCAGGTGCTCGTCTTCCGCCGGGGTCAACAGTTCCACCGGCAGTTTGCGCAGGGTTTCCAGGCAGGCGTGCACCAGCGGGCGGGCATGCGCGTCAATTCGCTCGACACCCACTCCCAGCACGTATCCCAACCCCGCCCGCACGGCATATGCCGCCGGGTAGTTGGGCATCCCCACGCCAAAGCTGGCCGCCCCCGGCTTGACTACGGCTCGCTCAAAGCGGTCCGCGTCAAAGGCGTTTTGCAGGTTGAACCAGCCCCCGGCGGGCACCGTCAGTTCCTCCGCCCGCGCTGATGGCACTCCCACCAATCCCCCGCCGTGGCTGGCCAGAATCCACTTGTGCGTCGAACTGATGATCAGGTCCGCCCCGCCCAGTTCCAGCGGGATGCGTCCCAGCGCCTGGGTCACGTCCACTGCCAGCAGGGCCGGGGAATGCCGCCGCACCGCCTCGCTTACAGCGTCCAGAGACAGCTTGTAGCCGTTGTAAAAGCTCACCAGCGAGGTGGTCACCATGCGCGTCCTGGGACTGAGCAGCGGGACCAAATCCTCCACCCGCAGCGCGCCCTCTACCGCCCGCCACACTTTCACCGTGGCCGGGCAGGTAGGCTGTAGCCAGGGCGTGACACCCGCCGGGAAGTCCAGGTCGTTGATGATTACCTCGTCGCCCGGTTGCAGGCGCAAGGCCAGCGCCGCCAGATTGTACGCCTCGGACGAACAAGAGCAGATGCCAATCTCCTGCGGGGTCAGCCCATAGGCCTGGGCGACCAGCGCCTTGGCCGCGTCATATTGGGCCTCATGCCGCTTGCGTCCGTCCATGCCAAGCGTCTTGTCCGCGCCATACTGCTGTAGCGCCTCCAGCACCACCGTTGGTGGAATGCCCTCCGCCGCCGTATTCAGATAGCACATCTCCCGCAATGAGGGAAAATCGGCCAGACGAGATTCGTGTGTCAGCATCTTTGTCTCCTGTGGTTGTGGTGACTAGGGCCGGCAAGGGTGCCGGCGATCCAGGATCCCCTTGTATTCTGTGATCAGTCTTTTTCCTCTGCAGCCCGCTCCAGGCGATCCAGCCAGCGTTGC
>JAAYED010000008.1 GCA_012728955.1 Chloroflexota bacterium | reverse complement strand
GGCCTGGCACAATCGCGCCATGGTTGGCTTCTTCTACGGCCTCACCAAACTGATCTACTGGATCAACCGCTATGTGCTCCGCGTCGGCTCGGTCGTGCAGGGCGGCAATGTCGTGTTCAAGCGCGAAGCCTGGGCATCGGTTGGTGGCTATGACCGGACAATCGAATTCTTCGGCGAAGACACCGATGTCGCCGTGCGCCTCTCCAGGATTGGCCACGTCAAATGGACCTTCCGCCTCAAGATGAAGACCTCCGGCCGTCGTCTGGAAGAGGAAGGTGTCTTCAAGACCGCAGGCCAGTACACGCTGAACTTCTTTGCGGTGACCTTCCGCGGCAAGCCGGCCACCAAGGAATATAAAGACATTCGTCGCTGACGACTGCTCGCGTCTGAGTTAGGCTCTCCCTGTCGCATGGTGCGGCAGGAGTCGGCTGGTCGATGAGTTTCTCTTCGCAGCTCCCGCCCATTCCGCTGGCGCAAGCCAGCGCCACATTGCGCGCCCTCGCGCAGGCCGCGGGCCAGACTGTGGAGGCCAGGGTGCTGGCCCAGTCGGCCAATGGCACGACGCAGGTGCAGATCGGGCGGCAGACGCTGAGCCTGCAGTTTCCGGAGCCCCCGCCGATTGGCGCAACGCTTACTCTGTCGCTACAACAGGCACAGGGGCAGGTGCGCGTGACGCTGGTCTCAACCCAGCCACCATCCAGCCCAGCCAGCGCATCTCCGGCTCCGAACCCAACCAATTCGCCCGCAACCTCCGTACAATTGTCGCCTGCGGCCCTCTCTGGCAGCCCGCCGCCTGTCTCACCACAGGCTTCCCCGCAAGCAACTGTTCCGGTGCAAGCACCATCGCAGCCAGCGGTACAGGCTGCGCCTTTGGCTCCCAGCCCTCAAGGAACATCGACCGCGCCAACCGTGGGGATGTCTCCCGCCCCACAAGGCAACGGGTCATCTCCCGCTATCACCTCCGCTGCTGCCGCTCCGCAGCAACCTGGCGCCACTCCAGCACCTGGCGCCGGAACGCCTGCCACACCCGCGAGCAGTACTGCCGCGACCCCGAATGCTGCTGCCGCGCCTGTGATCGCCGCGCCGGCTGCCGCTTTGCCCCGGACAATCATCCCTTACGCAGCCGCTGTACCAACACCTGTGGCTGCGCCGACTTCAACTTCCGTAGGCGGAACAACCGCGCTGCCACCGGTGACAGCCTCCATGGCTGGCGGGCTTGTCGGGCAGCATGCGCCCCAGCCCGGGCAGGCGTCAGCAAGCGGCTCCAGCCCTCAACCTCCCGCCGCCGCACCCACGGCCCAAATACAAGCCGCCGCGCTGACCCAGATGGTGCAGCAGGCGCTGCCGCGACAAGACAGCATTGTCGCGCTTACCAGCGCGCTTGCCGGTGTGGTCGGTCGGATCGCCCTGCCGCAGGAAGTTGTGAAGGCGGCGCAACAGGTTCTGGGGCAGGCCATGACCCTGGATGGCGGCAAACTGGACGGCGCGACCATCCAGAATGCTGTCAGAAATTCAGGCATCTTTCAGGAAGCCATGCTGGCAAACGGGCAGGGCAAGGCAGCCGGGGACATGAAGTCCAGCCTTCTCGGTCTGCAGCGCCAGCTGGGTGCCTGGCTCGGCGGCCAGGCGCCGGTGGATCAATTGAGCAAAGTGCCCCCGCAGCTCAAGGGCATTATCCCGCGAGCGCGACTGGCCCCAATGGCCCCGCCTGATCTCCCAGACGATCCGGAACTGGTCGGCAAGATCCTGCTGGAGCGGACTGAGGCGGCGCTGTCGCGCATGCGGCTGCATCAGAGCGCGTCGCTGCCCGACCCCGGCGCTCAGCGCAATGAAGCCCAGTGGAGCCTCGACCTGCCGGTGAACCTCGCTGGTCAGCAGACCCTCCTGCAGATGCAGATCCATCGCGATCCCGAGGGCGATGCGACCCGGCCAGAGGATCGCGGCTGGCAGGTTCGATTTGCCATTAATCTCAGCGAGGCCGGTGAGGTCGGTGCCCAGATTTCCCTTCGCGGCAAGGCGACGGGCGTGCTGCTCTGGGCCGAGGATGCTGGTACCGCGGACCTTCTCTCCAGCGGCGTCGAGGCGCTCCGGGCCGAACTGGAAGCGGTAGGCCTGATGCCCGGCGCCGTGGTCGTCCGGGCCGGCGCGCCGAGCCAGCCGGTGCAGCAAACGCCTCGCTCGGGCAATCTTGTGGATGCCGTGTCATGAGCGAAGACGGCCCCAAGCAACGCGCCCTCGCGGTGGCGCTGCAATATGAGAAAGGCTCGCACGAGGCGCCGCGTGTTGTGGCCAAGGGCAGGGCTCTTGTCGCAGAAAAGATCATCGCCCTCGCCGAGG
>JAAYED010000102.1 GCA_012728955.1 Chloroflexota bacterium | reverse complement strand
TCGGTCAGGTGACCCTCTGGCGTATGCTCGTTCGAGGTGGACAGCCAGACCGCCCTGGGATGGCTCCCGGGCAGAACCCGTGGAGACACGCCACTCTCTGTGATGGCATAGCGATGGTATTGCTCCATCCCATCGAGATCCTCCGCGCTCAGCCATTCTCCACGGTCGATCTCGATCTTGTTTGGATCAAAGAGCGCCTTGTCGCGGGATGCAAAGGAGCTGGCGCTCTCCTGGTCAGACAGTACCAGCACCAGACACTGGTACCGATCCGCCAGGTTAAAGGCGCGCGCTGCGGCGTAAAACTGCTCCTCTGGCGTGTGCGGGGCGATAACCGCCCGAGGGAACTCGCCGTGAGAGGCATAAATTGCCATCAGCAGATCGGCCTGTGCGGTGCGCGTGGCAAGGCCGGTGCCCGGCCCCGGGCGCTGGGCCAGAAAGACCACCAGCGGCGCCTCGATCATCCCCGCCAGGCTGACGCCCTCCACCATGAGGTCATAGCCGCCACCGGAGGTCATGGTCATGGCGCGCACGCCCACATGTGAGGCACCCACACACATGTTGACCGCCGAGATCTCGTCCTCGGCATGTTTGACCACCAGGCCCCAGTCGTCGGCATGCCGCGAGAGATACTCGAGCAGCGAAGAGGCAGGCGTCATGGGATAGCCCGCCACAAACTTGAGCCCCGACATCAATGCGCCCATCCCAAAAGCAACGTTGCCTCCCAACAGCACACGCTCGGGAGCGTTCGGGGGGCACTCGAGGGCATCGCCCAGCGCCAGGCCGAACTGTTCCTGCGCCTTGTTGTAGGTGTACTCGGCCACCTCGCGGTTGGAAGCGGCGATGGCCTCGCTGCGGGCTCCAAAGTTGGTATCGATGACACTGAGCATGTACTGCAGCGGCAGCCCCACACAGGCGGCAGCCATGGCCAGCGCCGCCGTGTTCACCATCAAGGCATTGCCGTGCTCGACCGCAATCTCTTTGAGAGGCAGGGTCAGCAGCCGCACGTCACTGCCGCCCAGCATGGACTCGGCGTTCAGCGCCGAGTCCGCAATGATCACGCCCCCGGGGCGCACGGCCTGTCTGTGCACCTCGATGGTTTCCGCATTCAGCGCCAGCAGTACGTCCACCGAATCCACCAGGCTGAACACGGGATCGTCCTGAGCCCTGGCCCGGATGGTGAAAAAGTTATGCCCTCCACGGATGCGCTCATAGTAGCTGGGCGTACCCAATACCTGAAGACCAGCGCGCACCAACGCCAGGGCAAACCCGGCGCCACTGGTCTCTACTCCCTGACCGGCCTCTCCACCGATGCGAAAGGTGATGTCAGAGATGGACATAATACCTCCTGATAGGACCGACCCTGTTGCGGGCGTCAGCCCGCACCCAGTTAACCCGGGTGCGGGCCCCAGTTTATCGATCTGCTCTCGGCAGTGAGAGCCCGTCAGCTCAAAAGAACCGCCGACCCGGCCCGCTTGACGCGCACAGCCAGCGTTTCGATCACCTGGAACACCAGGTTCAGGCCGTCGTTGCCCAGGAAGGCTGTAGCCACATCCTGGCCCAACACGATATCTGCGTTCCAGCCCGCCGGATCAACCAGCAATGCCTTGCCCTCGGGCACCAGCGAAGACCGGAAAATACCATCCTCAACCAGATGCTCCACCAGCTTGAGCTCGCGCTGGCCCTCGGACATCAGGCTCGCCAGCTGTGCATAGGTCCCATAGTTGACCACCAGGGCATAGGGCCCGTCAAAGCCGCGGGCGCGCAGGTCAGCTTCAGCATTGGCAATGGCGCTAAAGGGGCCGTTGATGGTGGTCCAGTCACCCATGGCGCCCTTGGCTGCCGAATCCAGCAGCGCCTGCAGCACAATACCGTCCTCTTTGCGAGCCAGCTCTACCGCAGCCGTGGCCACTGCCCCCAGATCCAGGGCAAATGGCGTCTGATCGGCGCGGGCCAGATCCTTCATCCGCAGCATGAAACCGGCTGTGGCTGTTTGCAGCGGAACAAAGGTGGGAGCCTCGCCGGTAACCCAGGCCTCTCCAACCTTTTCAAAGCCGGGGACGGGGGCCTGCTCCACGCCCCAGCCCAAAGGGCCCACAACCTTTAACAGCCTGCGACCGACCACCGTCTTGGTGATCACCTCTGCCACCATACCGTCGATCGCCTTCCACACCTCGACGCCCAGAGGCGCCTGATCGCGCATCAAATAGTCTGACATTCTGACCTCCTGTGCTGGATAACCGAGGCTGTGTTACTTTTTCAAACCACCGATAGAGGGGGCCGGGGGCGTACCCTCTGCAGGGGCGGCCTGCCCCTCCGATTGCGTTTGCTCGCTGCAGGCACATGCGCAGCCCTGGCCCTCCTTTCGGGCACGGGCCTGTCGCAGCAGGCTGCGGAAAACATCCGCATGATAGATCTCGTGATCCCGAATGCGCTGGATGAGCGACTTGAGCTCCTCACTGCCGACCTCGGGCGCCTGGGTCGAGTACATGCGAGTGACCTCGTCCTCGATGTCGACGTCCGCCTCCAGATTGGCGATGGGATCCCGACTGATAAAAGGAGGATGGTGCGCAAAGCTCGCCTGCGTTCCCTCCTCTTGCAGGCCTTCGGCCAGCCAGCCCATATGCTGCATCTCGTTGATAGCGGCATCCTCGAGCTGTTTCTGCTCCTCGCAGTCGGGGCTGACCCAGCCATGATAGAGATATTGCAGGATCACGGTGTACTCGTGCTCCACACCGGCGTTGAGGATCGCCTCCAGCCGCTCAGGTGCCGGTTCTGAAGGCTCGGCCATGGCCGCTGCGACTTTTTCAGCCAGATCGCGGAACTGGTCCTGATGTACCAGCTCGTCGTGCACGATGCGCGCCAGCAGCCGCAAGAGCTCGGGGTCCTCGATGGCCTCCATATGGGCGCGATATTGGTCGATCGATTGCTGCTCCAAGGCCACATCCTTGAGCATCTGCTCGCCGGGGCCCGCAGCGCCCAGATCGGGCTCATCGCGAACCAGATCCGGATCCCCTCCCAGAGCCACAATCGCCTTGGCCAGCCAGTCCAAGTGACGCATCTCCTCCCGGGCGATCGCCTCTATGCTGCTGGCCACACCGGCCCACTCCAGGGAATAGGCGTGATTCAGATACTGGATAATAGCCTGATGCTCGCCACGCATGTCCGCGCGGAGCATCTCGATGATCGCTTTTTTGCTCATCTCACCTCCTGGACTTGACCTCAGGCTGGCCCTCGCGCCACCCGTGGCCACTCTGTTGCTACGCCGTGGCCGACTTGAGCCAGTCGCCCACATTAAAGTCAGAGGAAACCAGGCGGCTGGCCACCGCCGTCACGTCGATCTTTTGCGAAACCAGTCGCGTGATCGCCGGCAGGTCCGAGCGATCGCCAAACATGATCGCCCCCACCACAATGCCGTCGCGCACCACGACCTTTTTGTATACAGCGTGGGCATCGTCGGCATAGCGATACTCTTGAAATCCCTCGCCAACGGGATTGACCTCACCGATCGAGGTGAGCTCGATACCGCCCACCTGCAGGGTGGTACTGGGCACCAGATCGGTATAGAGCGTGGTCACCTCCCCGGCGATCTGGCTGGCAGCCACTCGCGCCTGAGCCAGCGCCACAGGAATGATCCCCCAGACGTTCCCGTTGAACTCGGCACAATCACCAACTGCATACACCTGCGGGGCACTGGTCTCCATGCGCTCGTTCACCAGGATTCCACGATTACAGGCCAACCCCGCCTGTTTGGCCAGCGCGATGTTGGCACGCACGCCCGCCGAGATCAC
Source organism: Chloroflexota bacterium (assembly GCA_012728955.1). Taxonomy (GTDB): domain Bacteria; phylum Chloroflexota; class Anaerolineae; order UBA1429; family UBA1429; genus JAAYED01. The sequence continues at coordinate 4,673 of JAAYED010000102.1, read as the reverse complement.
CAGCTGGCAGGCGGGGAGCTCTAATCCGCTCTTGAGCCGGATGCCCTCCACCTGCTCCTCCCCCAACACCTGCAGGCAGAGGTCGTCGGTGATCACCCGCACGCCCCGGGACTCTACCATGTGTTGCAGCACAGCGGCGCCCTCCCGATCGAGCTGCCGTGGCAGCAGCCAGGGCTGGGCTTCGACCACCGTGACCGCGGTACCAAAGTGGATAAAGGAGATGGCCGTATCGAGCCCCAGCAGACCGCCCCCCAGCACCACAATCCGGTCGCAGCACTGCGCGGCCTGGCAGAGCGTGACGGCATCCTGCAGGGTGCGCAGGGTGCCCACGCCCTTTTTCTCCACGCCAGCAATGGGAGGAACAAAAGCATTGGCCCCCGTGGCCAACACCAGCACATCGTAAGAGTGCTGCTGGCCACTGCTCAGCGTCAAGGTCTTGCCGGCCGTATCGATGGAGGCCACCTCGCAGGAAAGGCAGGTCTCGATGTGACGTTTTTCATACCAAGCCGCGTCGTACTGCGGCATGCCCTCCAAGGGCGCCTCACCGGCGATAAAATCGATCAACCGCGGACGGGAATAGTAGGCGTACGGCTCGCGGCTGTAAATCGTGATCTTGGCATCGGGCACGCGTTCGCCCACAAAGCGAGCGGTAGTCGTTCCAGCGATTCCATTGCCGACTATGGCAACTTGCATATGTGCTCCTGAGTGTGCTAACAAGACGCGGCCTCAATCCCAAGCCCTGTGTGGGTCTGGACCGAGGCCGCTGAGCGTCCCATCACTGCCGGAGACCGTCAGTTGACTTCCTCAAACATATCCTTGCCCACGCCACACTCGGGGCAAACCCAATCCTCGGGGAGGTCCTCAAAGGCGACACCGGGGGCAATTCCACCCACCTCATCACCCACCTCGGGATCATAGACATAGCCGCACACCTGGCATTCCCACTTGGACATGTTACTTCTCCTCACTAGTTCTCTCGGTAATACAGGTCCTCATATAGCCGCTCGATCCGTTGTTTGTGCTCCAGCTCTTGCGTAGCCATATAGTCAAAGATGTTGGCGATCTCGGCATCGGCAGCAGCATCAGCCAGCGCCTTGTACAGAGCGTGGCTGCCCGCCTCTCGTTTGGCCGCCGCGATGAGCACCTGCTGTACATCGGCATGGGCGTCCAGAGGCGCCTCCACCAGATGGTCGGTGAGATGCAAGTCGGTCACCGGCCGGGGTGCAGCCGTCAGGCGACGGGTGAGGGCTCCGGCAGAGAGCAGAACCTCCAGGTGCCGACGGTGTCCCTCTTCCTGCGCTGCCAGGTCCCGCAACAGACCCTGCACCACCTCATCTTGAACCTGTTCCAAGAGACTTGAATACAGGTCCCTAGCCGCAATTTCACGCTCTATTGCCAGTTGAATAACTTGCTCAAGCGTCAGATCGTCGTAGGACATGGTACCTCCACGCACGGATGCGCTGGTCAAGAGCGTGGCGACATTCTAAGGTCTTGGCCAGGGTGTGTCAAGTAGTGAGGCGTTTGGCCAGCGACATGTTGCAGCCAGAGTGCACCGGCAAATGCGCAAGGGGTGCCACACAAAGGCAAGACCGTGTTGGCTCCCCTGAACGGCATTTGACGCCCAATGGCAAACTCGCCATAATACCCGATGGTCAGTTGCACGCAGTGCTATTCTTAGGGGGTTCGAGCGGCATGGCGAGTGAGGAAACGATTGGGACACCTCTCCCACCGGAGGACGATCAGGCCAGCCCGGCAGTAGAGCCGGAAGCGGCTGTGACGGAAGCAGTGGGGACCACGGCAGAGCCCGAGGCTGTGCCGACGGATCAGCAGAGTGAGCCGGCCGCCGCCAAGGGTCGCCCCTCCGAGTTGGTCGAGCTGAAAGAGGGCATGCGGATGCGCGGCCGCGTTCGCAACATCGTCCCCTTTGGCGCCTTTGTGGACCTTGGCGTGGGCCGGGACGGCCTGGCACACATCTCTACCCTGCAGCGGGCAGGCATCGACAAGACGCTCAAAGTGGGCGACATGTTGGACGTCCAGATCCGTCGGGTAGACCTGGAGAGGAATCGCATCAGTCTGACGGTGCCTGGTGCCGGGCGCACCAACAAGCAACCGCTGGAGGCTTTGAAGGCGGGCCAGGAGGTTACCGGCCGCGTGGTGCGCATGGTCGAGTTTGGCGCCTTTGTGGACATTGGCGCTCAGACCGACGGGTTGCTGCACATCTCACAGCTTTCTGGCGGCTATGTGAACCATCCCCGCGAGGTGGTTGAGCTGGGCCAGGAGGTGACCGTCCGGATTCTGGAGGTCGATACCGAGCGTCGGCGTATCTCGCTGACGATGAAAGACCTGGAAGAGGCAGAGGAGGAGGTGCCCGCCGTGCCCGCCCCGGCTCAAGCTCCGGAGGATCGGGGCCCCAGCGTGTTTGCGGCGGCCTGGCAGGAAGCGCTTCGCGATCGCAACCGACGCCGCGCGCGGCGCTAGTCCACCACTGGAACAGGACAGAGCAATCCGTTGGGATTGCTCTGTTTGCTTTACAGGCCACACGGCGCCCGTTAGAATGGCGCCATCGCCTGGAGGGGGATGGTGTCATGATGATCCGTGCCGCGATGGACGTGTTTTGGCGCAGCCTCAAAGATGCCTGGGAGGAGCTGATCCCTCTGGCGTTGGTGAACCTCGTCTGGTTCGCCTCCTGGGGGTTGCCCCTGGCGCTGATCCCTTCTTCACGCTCGAGCATCCTGACCCTTGCACTGGTTCTACTGGGCCTGTTGGGCGGGGCGGTGTGTACCTCGGGCCTGTATCACGTATCTGATCGCGTGGCCCATGGCAAGACGGCCCGCTTTGAGGACTGGCGCGAGGGCGTGCGACTGTTCTGGAAGCAGGGCCTGCTGTGGCTGCTGGGGAACGTGTTGGTGCTGGCTCTGGTGGTCTGGAATATCGCCTTTTACGGGCAGAACATCACGGCAGCCTGGGGGGTGTTCCTGCAGGGCATCTGGCTGGCGCTGGCGCTCTTTTGGCTCACCATGCAGATCTACTTCTGGCCGATGCTGCTGCGCCTGGAAAAGCCCAGCGTCTTTACCGCGTGGCGATTCAGCGCCATGCTGATCGTGGCCAGCCCCTTTTTCACCTTTTTCATTACCACCTTTACGCTGCTGGTGCTGATCATCAGTCTCGCCACCGGTGTGGTGCTGGGGGTACTGGGCGGCACGGCCACGGCGGTGCTGGGCAGCAACGCCGTGCTCACGCTGCTGTACACCCTGGGCAAGATCGAGAACCCTCGGCCACCGGTGGGCGAGTAGGCGCGCTCCCCGCACAGCGCAAGGGTGAATCCTGCGCTCCTCAGCAAAGGTGGTGCCCCCGTCGTCCCATTCTGCCTTCCGCGCGCAGCGGGCACGGGGTGCTCGAGCGCCTGTCCCTTGGTGAGGCCTCTCTGATCGTGCTATACTCTTGCCCATTGAACTATCGATAGTTAAAGGAGCCCCATGGATAAGCAACTGGCGTTGACGCCCGAGCAGCTCCGGCGTGCCACGGATCCCGCCCTTTATCGTTTCAACAGCACCGCCGAGCTCGAGGGCTTGACCCGCATCATCGGCCAGGATCGCGCCGTAGATGCCATCGACTTTGGCGTCGAGATTCGCAGCAAGGGCTATAACATCTATGCGGTGGGGCCAGCTGGCTCGGGTCGTACCTCCACAGTGCGGGCTTTTCTCGAGCGCCGGGCGGCCGAGCGTCCCGCTCCCGCCGATTGGTGCTATGTCTACAATTTTGACGATCCCCGCGCCCCCAAGGCGCTTCGCCTGCCTGCCGGCGAGTCCGCCGCGCTGAGAGACATGATGGGGGAGATGATCACCCATCTGCGGGCCGAAATCCCCCGTACCTTTGAGGGCCAGCCCTATGAGGAGCGGCGGCGGGCCTTTGTCCAGGAGATGGCCGCGCGCCAGCAAAAGTTGTACGAGAACCTGGAGGCTTATCTTAACGAGCGCGGCTTTGCGCTGATCCGCTCTCAGGCCGGGCTGGCCATCGCCCCCATGGTGAATGGCGAAGTGATGAGCCCGGAGGACTATCAGAAGCTGGATCCCGAGACCAAGCGCAAGTTCGAGTCGTTCCGGCCCGAGCTCCAGGAAGAGTTCGAGAACACCATGCGCGAAGCACGGGATCTCGACCGGGAGAGCAAGACGGCCATCGAGGCCATCCAGGCCGAGATCGGCGGGTTCGTGGTGGATGGGCTGTTGCGCGATCTCCGTGAGCGCTTTGCCTCGAGCCCCTCAGTGCTCGCCTACCTGGACGCCGTGCGCAAGGACATCATCGCCAACCTGGAGCGTTTCATGCCGCAGGAGGAGCGACCGCAGCTGCCCTTTATGCCCGGGCGCGGCGGCGGTGAGGAGGATGCGCTGACGCGCTATGCCATCAATGTGCTGGTGGAGGGCGCCTCGCGCCAGGGCGCCCCGGTGATCATCGAAGATAATCCCACCTATCACAACCTGATCGGGCGTATTGAGCACCGCACCGAGTATGGCACCATGGTGACGGACTTTACCCAGGTGCGCGCGGGGGCGCTCCATCGCGCCAACGGCGGCTACCTGGTGGTGGAGGCCAAAGATCTGCTCTCCAATGCGCTCTCTTACGATGCGCTCAAGCGTGCGCTGCGCAACGACGAGATCAAGATCGAAGAGATGGCC
>JAAYED010000101.1 GCA_012728955.1 Chloroflexota bacterium | reverse complement strand
TTTCCTCCGGCCCGTGTGCTACCTCTACCACGCGCAGGGTGATGTCGTGGTGTGTATCTTCCGTCTGGGCCGGGGCATACGGCTCTGGGAAAAGGGCGGCTACCAGTGGGCCGGTGGCGGGCTGCAAGGCCAGGGGCACCGCCCAATCCTCAGGGGCCACGCCATCTGGCACGAGCGGCAGCCGGGCGATTTCTAGCGTGACCTGATAGACGCCCTCCGGCAGTGGGGGTAGCTCCAGCGTACCAGATCCCCAGTTCAGCCGCCAGGTGCGCGGCGTCAGCGTTTGCCCATTGGGCAGGCGCAACCGGGCCTCGAACTCGGAACGCGCGCGGCCACCTGCCGACTCGTACTCTGCGGGGGGCAGCCCTTCGGCATGGAGCATCACCACGGTGCGGTCGGGGCCTGCCAAGACCTGGTCTACGCGCAGGGTCACGCCGTCGCGCCGGGCCTGGATGGGTGCTGACAGCAAGCGCGTTTGCTCCAGGTTGACAAAACCGATGCCAGGGACATAGCCCAACATACGCTGCAAATCTGCCAGCACGCACTGCGGGCCGAGTGCGGTCACGGTCAGCCCGATAGCCAGCAGCAGCGTCAAGGCGATAGCCGCCCCACGTTGCCATAGCGGGGCAGCCTGCCAGGGGCGCACCCCGGTTTTCTCCCTCATCCCTGACCAAAGCCGCACCCGCTCCCAGGGAGAGCGAGAGTGGGGAGCGGTCCGGGATGCCTGTCGCTCCAGCAGTTCCCGCTCCAGCGCATCGGCGAAATTGGCATCGGGGACTAGGGATGTCCTTCGCGTGGCGACCTTGAGCCGACGGGCCATGCGCCACAAGGCGGCTATCTCCTGATTGGGGATTACCGGTCTGGACGCGCGGTCGGCGTTCAAATCGTCCAGATAGCGATCGAGTCGTTCAATGGCTTTCATCGTGATCTCCTTGTTCCTGATCCGCTGCCTGCTCAGCAAGCGGCGCTTGTTCTGCAAGCGGCACTTGCTGAGCAAGCGAGGCGGCTTTTTTCAGCGCCCGGTGCTGCAACACTTTGACATAATTGGCGCTGATCTGCATGATCTCCGCAGTCTCCGACACCGAGCGGCTTTGCAGGATGCGCAGTTCGAGTACCTGGCGGTAGCTGTCTGGCAACAGGGCCAGCAGTTGACTGGCCCAGTGTTGCGCCTGAGACGAGTCATCGGGAGGAGTTGCTGTCCCGTCGAGGTCCAGAAACTCTTCCAGGGGCAATTCCTGTACCCGGTACGCACGTCGCCAGAAATCGGTGAGCACGTGTCGCGCCAGGCCATAGAGCCAACCGCGAAAGCTGCCCTTGAGCGGGTCATAGTGGGACAGGCTGTCCAACATACGCCGGAACACCTCGGCGGTCAGGTCTTCGGTCTGTGGTCGATTGCCGAGGCGCGCGTAGAGGAAACGATAGACCTGATCCAGATAGCGGCGATACAGGCTACTGAGCGCCTGTCGATCCCCCTCTTGGGCCGCGCGTGCCAACATCTCGTCCGTTGGTGACATGCTGTGGCATTCTCCTTCGATCCCGGAAAGCCCCTGCGCAGGTGAGGGCCGGTGTGTTTCCCTCTACTATTCTATTCGAGGTGGGGTTACACGCGAAGGGGGCAGTGCGAGCAGGGCTGGCAAACGGGTAAAGGGGCGGGGATTGGTCCGTGCCCCTTCTTGGCATGGGGATTTGGCGTGTATCCTGGCAGTATTTAGAGGATTGCCCAGATCAGCAACCCTCGCTCCGCTCCGGCGCTGGCTGCTCTGCCATGCGGGCGACGATTTGCACCAGCGCGTCGATATTCGGGATTCTGCCGATGGGCGTGCGCAGGCCGCTGAAAAGCCCGCCCCGTCGCGTCCGTGCTCGCACGATGCCGTTGTTCACCGAGAACGAGGCGATTTCCTCCCAGCGCAACAGCTTGCCACCCCGGCGGATGCCCTCGGCCTTGGTGATGGAATACGAGCCGAACTGCACGGGCTTGCCGCTGTCGAACACTGGCAGCAGGCGGTTCATGATGTATGGGAGGGTCTTGGCGCGGACGATAGCGCTCAGTTCGTGGACGTTGGACAGGGTATCATCCAGGCGGATGCGCTCGCCATGCCGATCTCGCAGAATGTATCTACAACTGGTGCGGTAGCCCCCGGTAGCGGAGCCTGTGACCTGGATGGTAACCGATTCCACCTGATCCCATCGCAGGGCGCGCAGCTTGGCAAGCGTGGTATGTGCCAGCCCCTGTTCATAGACGACCGCTGCCTCGTGGCCGAGCACGTAGAGGCAACCGGCGCAGAATAGCGCAAAGAAAGCAAACAATCCGATGACACATTCATTCGCCGTGCTCTCCAGTGGGCGCGTGATATGGTCATAGGTGGTCCAGGCCGTCAGCGCCAGGAAAAAGACAGTCCCGAGAATCAAGATGACCTGGACTGATCGGGACTGTTTGTAGACAGCCAGAGGCTGGCCCAGCCGGGTTACCTCGGCGAAAGGACGCGGTATGGTGAGCTTGGACATGTCTGGTTTCTCGTTATTCGCTCGCAGGCAGGCGGATGCTACGGCTTGAGGTGCTCGAACAGCAGCCCGTGGCCGAGTGCAAGGGACAGATAGGCGGGCTGAGCATCAGCAGGCAGCGGGTACTTGGCCCACACCTCCACGCTGCCACCAGCAGGCACCGTAACCGTGTAGGGGTTGCTCTGCTCGCCCACGCTATACTTGCTCTGGTCTGCCTCGTTCAGCAGGAAACTATCCCGCGTGACATACATCTCGGCATTTTGGTCGCTCGTATTGATAAGGCGTATCCTGGCCGTGACAGT
>JAAYED010000100.1 GCA_012728955.1 Chloroflexota bacterium | reverse complement strand
TCCCAGCTGCCAGCGCAGGTTGTCCAGGCCGGCAGCCTGACGGAGATTCTCGGCCTCTGCGAGCATCTCGGGGGTGAGATCGAGACCGATCACCTCGGAGACGTGCGGCGCCAGGGCCAGCGCGGTGTGCCCCGTTCCCGTGCCCACATCGAGCACGCGATCTCCGGGGAGGACCTGGCTCAAAGCCACAACCCGTTCCAATACACCTGCCTCGGTGTGCGTCGCGCTGGTGGTATAGTAGGCCGCCCGCCGGCCAAACACCTCACGCGCGCTGGCGCGTTCGACGGTATGCTCATCCTTCATGATCAATTCCACCACCCTTGCCAGACTTTTTCCTGCGCAGGGGGCCGCCGTCAACGCGAGTCAACAACGCCGACCTGACGCAATAACGCCCTGCACAACAAGACCGTGCGTGAGGCACCAGTAACGAGACACAGTAATAGCCCGGACAGAAGCAGGCTGCCTACCTGCACGGGATCGCCTTTTGCGCAGAAATGATCAGCATCATGGGCCTGCGCATCTCATCAGCCATCCCAGGAATGTCTTTCATGCTCTCTGGTGGCTGCGGCTCGACGACATCCCGAATCACGAATCCAGTCGAAAGGAGCGTCCTCAGATAAGTGGTCAGCGTCCGGTGGTACTTGATGACTGGTTCACCCAGAAACGTCGCGGTTCGTCTGCCCTCGAAAAAGTATCGGTCTACAGGAAAGTGCAGAATCTGCCCATTGTCATCGTAATACCACTGTTGCGTTCCGTACGCAGTAAAGACAGGATGTTCAACGGTGAAAACCAGTGCTCCCCCTGGCTCGAGCATCTTGAACAGTTTGCGGACAAGCGTCTCATAGTCAGCCACATAGTGAAATGCGAGCGAGCTGAGGATAACGTCCCAACTCTCATCGGGAAAATCGATGTCCTCAATGGGGCACTGTACGTACGCGATCTGCGGGAAGCGCTTTTTTTCCTCAGCCACTCGGAGCATGTTGGTGGAGATATCGACACCCACGACACAAGCGGCGCCCTGTTCCATGGCATAGTTGCAGTGCCAGCCAAAGCCACAGCCCAGATCGAGCATGCGCTTGCCAGACAAGTCCGGCAGAACCGATTTCAGCGTCTCCCATTCTCCCGCGCCCGCCAACCCCTGCTGTGAGCGACTCATCTGACTGTATTTCTCAAAAAAGATCGGGTTGTCGTACTTGTTCTCTTTCATGCGCTCTGTCTCATACTGGTCCTGATGCGCGCCCCTGCACGCACCATCTTGTCACATCGTACCCACTTGATGCAAGCACAAGTATTGGCTCAGAAACGGCAGGCCGTCCGTACACGCCACGGCTGTATTGGGCTCCAGCGCATTCAAGGGTCACAGCGGACTGCAGTTCGGCGCAGCGATGCGCAGCTGTCAACGAGCAAGGGCGCAGCTTGTGCTGCGCCCTTGTCATGCATGCAGTGCTGATCAGTGACCGGCAACGATGGTGGCCAGATCCTGCTCGACGGTGCTGATTTTTTGCAGTCCGAACTTGTCCACCAGCACTTGGAGCACGTTGGGAGAGAGAAAAGCCGGGAGCGTGGGCCCAATGCGCACGTTCTTGATGCCCAGCGACAAGAGCGCCAGCAGCACGATGGCGGCCTTTTGCTCGTACCAGGCAATATCGTACTCGATGGGCAGATCGTTGACACTCTCTACGCCCAGTGCCTCGGCCAGCTTCATGGCGATCACCACCAGTGAATACGAATCGTTGCACTGGCCGGCATCCAGCACCCGGGGAATCCCGGCGATGGTGCCCAGATTCAGCTTGTTGTAGCGATACTTGGCGCAGCCGGCGGTGAGGATGATGCTGTCCTCCGGCAGGCCAGCCGCCACGTCGGTAAAGTACGAACGGGTGGGATGGCGCCCGTCGCAGCCCCCCATCACCACAAAGCGCTTGATGGCCCCGCTCTGGATGGCCTCCAGCACTGCTGGAGCGGCCGCCAGCACCGTGTCATGGGCAAAGCCCACGGTCACCGTGCCCTCCTCCAGCGGCGTGGGCGACTGGCAGCGCAGCGCCCGCTCGATGACGGGGCTCCAGTCCTTGGGCTGATTGTTGACCCGATCCGGGATGTTGGTAACGTTGGGCCAACGCACCACACCGGTGGTGAACAGCCGGTCGAGATAGCTGTCGCGCGGAGGGATGAGGCAGTTGGTGGTCAGGACGATGGCGCCGTTAAAGGACTCGAACTCGCTGGCCTGATGCCACCAGGAGCCGCCATAGTTGCCCACCAGATGATCGTACTGTTTGAACAGAGGGTAGGCGTTGGCCGGCAGCATTTCGCCGTGGGTGTACACCTTGACCCCAGTGCCCTTGGTCTGCTCGAGGATCTCGTGCAGGTCGCGCAGGTCATGCCCGCTGATAAGGATGGCCGGGCCGGGCTCGACCCCGATGTTGACCTCGGTGGGCTCGGGCTTGCCATAGGTCTCGGTGTTGGCTGCATCCAGCAGGGCCATGGTACTCACGCCCATCTCGCCAGCGCGCAGCACCAGGTTCAGCAACCCCTCCGCATCAGGATCGTCTTCAGCGGCAGCGGCCAGCGCCTCTTGCATGAACACCACGATCTCTGGATCGCTCTTGCCCAGGACAAAAGCGTGCTCATAGTAGGCAGACATGCCCTTGAGCCCGATCACCAGCGTCTCACGGAGAGAGCGACGATCCTCGTCGAGCTCGGTATTGGCCAGGATACCGGCCATCACACCGTACTCGGCCCAGGCCTCCACTGAATTCTCCTGCGGCTGCCAGGTGGCGGCCTCAGGAACCTTTCCGTCAAAGGCCTTGCCGTTGGCTTGCTGATAGGCAGCCTCGAACCGGGCGCGCAGGGCATCGCGCCGCCGGAGGGCCTCCTGGCCCAGCGCCACGATGGACTCGGCATCAAAGTTCACGTTGGTGATGGTGGTAAAGAGACCTTTGGGGATCAAGTCCCCGGTCTCGGTATCGGCAAGGCCCACCGTGCGACCCAGCACCCCCCACACCGAGACACCCTTGAGCAGGTAGATCAACAGGTCCTGCAACCGGGCAACCTCTGCAGGCTTGCCACACACACCGCGCACGGTGCAGCCGGTCCCCCGGGCAGTCTCCTGACACTGAAAACAGAACATGGACATGGATGCGCCCTCCTGTGCTTCAGGCCCTGTGGCCTCAATATCTGATGAGCAGTATAGTCATTGTTCGTCAGGGTTGTCAGTGACTGGAGTTACAGCGTAACAACAGGCCGAGCATCGCCTGACAGCGATGGCCCTGCCAAAGTATACTGACAAGCGCAAGTTTGAGCGCCTCCGCACCGGCCCGAGGCTGTAGCGGGCTGATACAGAAAGAGGATGAGTGCCATGCAGATTAAAGAAGTTCGTGCCTTTCCCATCGACATCACGCCGCGCCCCGTAACCCAGCCCCGCACCCAGCCGGTGATGCCTGGCGCCTTTGCCTCGCCCACCTGGCGCTATGCGGAACTGCGGGCCGGCGGACGGGAGCGCGCTGCTCACGCCGTCTGGCATCGAGTAGCCTGTCTGGTAACCGCCGAAGACGGCACCTGGGGCTTGGGTTTGAGCATCCTCAGCGGCCCCGTGGTGACCATCATCAACGAATCCATCGGGCCCAATGTCATCGGCATGGACTGCATGGCCACCGAGCGCGTGTTTGACGCCATGAGCCGCATGACCGCCGCCTATGGAACCGGTGGCCTTGCCAGTTACGCCATCAGCGCCATCGACACGGCCCTGTGGGATCTCAAGGGCAAGCTGCTGCAGCGCCCGGTGTACGAGTTGCTGGGCGGCCCGCAAAAGGACCGCATCTTTTGCTATGGCAGCAACACCATCCTCTCCTACGGGCTGGAAGCCAGCCTGGAGTGGTTTCTGGAGCTGGGATTCAAGGCCGTCAAGATCTTTATGGACTCGGGCCCCTGGGACGGTATCGCCGGCTTGAATCGCACCGAGGAGCGCGTGGCCCGCGCCCGTGAGATCGTAGGCGACGACTGCGAATTGATGCTGGACTGCTGGATGGCGCTGGATGTGGACTATGCCGCGCGCCTGCTGGAGCGACTGGCACCTTATCGGCTCAAGTGGGTGGAAGACCTGCTGCTGCCGGAGGACCAGGAGGGCTATGTGCGGCTGCGCCAGCGCAACAGCAGCCAAAGCATCGCCACTGGCGAGCACTGGTACACCCCGTACCCCTTTGCCAAAGCGGCCGCCCAGGGCACCGTGGATATCTTTCAGCCGGACGTCCTCTGGGTGGGTGGGATTACCGGAGCGCAGCGCATCTGCCACATCGCGGAGGCTTTTGGCGTCTCGGTGATTACCCACGGCGGCATGAACTTTCCCTACGGACAGCACCTGGCTCTTGCCACCCCCGCCATCCCCTGGGGCGAGCGCTCCGAGGGCGTGGCGGCACCGGGCGTACCGCTGGAGGAGATGACCTTTTTGCCCGGCACCGCGGTGATCCGGGACGGCTACCTGGTGCCCAGCGATGCGCCCGGGTTCGGCATCGAGGTCACCCTGGACTGGCTCCGCGAACGCTCGCTGGCCTAAGGTGGGCATCTGCGCTCATAAGAGGCGGCGGCGCATTCGTGTGCCGCCGCCGGCGTGCTATACTCTGCGGCAGCACTTGAGCCGGGAGAGCACAGCGGTGACAGAGCAAACCGTGGGGACGGCAGAGCCGGGGGCGCCCAGCGCCCGGGGCTATGCGTTGGTGGTGACAGGGGCCATCCTGTGGGGCTGCCTGGGGCTCTTTTACAGTGTGGTCATGGGGCGCTATGGCTTGAGCTCGCTGCAGACGGTGTTCTGGCGCGCGCTGATCGCCAGCCTTTTGTTGGGCCTGTGGCTCAGAGTGCGCGCTCCCGAGACCTTATGCGTTCAGCGGCAGGATCTGCCTCTGCTCCTGGTGATGGGGGCCATCGGAGTGGCTGCCACCTTTTGGATCTATGCCTATGCCATCCGCGAGATCGGCATGGGCGTGGCAGCCGTGCTCCAGTACGTGGCGCCGGCATGGGTGGCGCTTTACAGTGCGCTCCGCTGGGGTGAACGGGTTACGGTAACCCGCATTGTGGCGCTGGTGCTGGCGCTGGCCGGAGTAGCCCTGGTAGGGCGCATTTATGATACCAGCGGCGTGCAACTCAGCCTGATGGGAGTACTGGCGGCACTCTTT
>JAAYED010000099.1 GCA_012728955.1 Chloroflexota bacterium | reverse complement strand
CTGGGCATGAATGCCATCGCTCCCATGGAGGGTTTCCCCGACGCAGCCCCCGATCTCGTGGCGCTGGTGGCCAACGTGCTCGTGTCGCACATCCGCCGCCAGTCAGGGTTCGAGATGGCCGAAGCCAACCGGATGCAGAACATCATGTCGGGGGCCATCGGCCTGCTGGTGGAGGCTGGCAAGGGCGCCTTCAGCCTGGCGGAGGTGCCCTTGCTGTTTCGCCCTGCAGACCGCCCCGAGGGAAAAAACGCTCCCACGCCCACCTACAACGCCTTTGTGAGCGCCCTGCTGCCCCAGGCCCGCCATTCCGGCACCCTGTCTTTCTGGCGCGATCAATGGGTCACCTGGACGCCTCCCTCGCGCAGGGACTGGGCGCAGTCCACCGAGGGGCGCATCTACCAGTACCTGTTCGACGAGAGGGTGCAGACGGCCACCTGCGCCATCGAGCATGCCTCTCTGGACCTGCGCGCGGTGGTGAACCAGGGCAAGTGGCTGTTCGTGAACCTGCCCTATGCTTACCTGTCCGATACGCACACCACCCTGTTGGGCAACCTGATCATCACGCGCATCCTGTACGCCTGCATGCAACGCCCACCCAACGCGCGGCCCTATCGCCTGATCCTCGACGAGGCCCGCTTCTTCAATACGGGCCCCTTGGATACGATCCTGGAGACGGCTCGGGCCTACAGTCTCTGGCTGACCCTGGTGGTGCAGTCGGTGGATCAACTCTGTCGCTCGCGAGAGGGACGATTGGATGAGCGCCTAAAGGAGCTGGTGCTGGGGCTGTGCCGCTACTTTTGCATCTTTCACAATGCCCAGGATGCCGAACTGATGGCCCGATTGATGTTCCCGCTCACGGGCCAGGTGCCTATGGGCCTGCGGGTCAACGGCGACTGGGAGTACCTGCCGGTGCTGGCCGAGCAGAACGGGCACGCCCGCCGTTTCATCGACCTGCGGGAGCGCGAGATGGTCTTTTTCGATCGCCTGGGGAGCGAGCCGCCACGGGTGTGGCGCACGCCCGAGGTGATCATGGACCCGCCCGTAGAGTCGGCCCTCCAGCGTTTCGAGGCAGCGCATCTGCAGCGCACGGGACGGCCGGTGGGCGACATCCGATCCGAGATCGTGGCCCGACAGAAGCGGCTGCGGGAGACCTACTTTGGCGAGGTCGAGCCCCAGGCAGCGCGGCGGGAGCCTCCGCGCAAGCACCCCAAGGCCCGCTATGGAGACCAACCATGACCAAACGCTTCGAGCGCACCGATCGCAAGGGGATTCGTTTGACGGCCCGCGACCTGCAGATCGTCGAGGCGGTCTTCGAAGCCCGCTACCTGACCAATCAGATGATCGCACGGCTGCTCTTTGCGCCCACGACCTTCTCGACCTGCAAGCAGCGCCTGCGCTACCTCTACGACCTGGGATATCTGGCCAAGCGGCAGGCGCACGTCAACGAGCCGGACGTGTACTACCTTGGCTTGCGGGGCAAACGCCACATCGTCAGCAAGGGCGAGTATACCAAGGAGGCGGTGGACCGCATCGCTGGCGTATCGGGCGGGAGCGCGGCAGCCCCGATCCTGATGATGGAGCATGAGCTGACCCTCTCGCGGCTGTATGTCAATGCCCGGATGGAGTGCGCCGTACACGGCTGGCGGCTGCGCTGGCGCAACGCGCGGATGCTGGAGCTGGCCCGTCTGGGGATGCAGCCCGACGCCTGGCTGCGGGTGGAGGGCGAACAGCGCAGCTTGCAGGCCTATATCGAGTTCACGGGCGTGCTGCCCACGGCGGCGGAGCTACAGGCCAAGATCGCCCGCTACCAGGCGCATTGGGAGGGCCTGGAGGCGCCGATCCCGGTGCTGTGGTTGACGACCTCGCGGAGCAAGGTGCAGCTCCTACGCAAGGGCATCGGTGACAGCGGCTATCGGGACTACTTTTTGCTCGGGCTGATCGAGGACGCGAGCCGGTTCCTGACGGGCAAGGTCTGGTGGTGGAGCGAGTCAGAGGAGATGATACAATGGATCAGGCCCCCGCGATAGCGCGCAAGGGCGGGAGGTCGGTGGCAACCGCCTCCCAGCCTGCCTTAGAACGGCCTCTGTCCAGGACGATAGGGAACGCGAAGCTCCCATACCTTCGTCGACTGCTTCTGCGCCCAGTAGGCGCCCTTGTGGCTTGGGAGCCGCAAGATGCCCATGGCCGTCAGAATCCCGATCAGCACGTCGTGCGGCATCGGGCGGACGAACTCCTTGAAGGAGGGCCGTTTAGAAGGTTTGGACATAATCCTCACCTCCTCCACAGCGGCTGGATTTTTAACTGGAGCCAACCGACCTCTCCACGTGTGATTGTAGGCAGGTTGTGGGGGCTGTCAAGCGCTCGACGCGGGCTGCGACGATGAGGGCACCCAATATGCTGATCTGCATCTGGTGCCGCAACCGCACCGTGGACGTCTGCCTGGAACGATGCCAGCCAGAGGGGCGCTACCG
>JAAYED010000098.1 GCA_012728955.1 Chloroflexota bacterium | reverse complement strand
TTGGCCTGAATGCCCTTTTCCTCACCAATGGACTCGTTGAAAATCTCCTCCACCATCTCTTGCATGGCAAAGGTGTCGCCCCACTGGTGCCACATGACAATCTGCTTCTTGGACTTGTCTGCAGGGGCACCTCCGGCACCGCCGGTCTCTGTATCTCCAGCTCCTCCCCCGCCGGACTGGCCTTGAGGAGTGCATGCCGAGATCGCTGCCCCGGCCGCAGTTGCAATGATACCCTTCAGGAGATCTCTTCGGGTGAGCATCCTCATTTACTCCTTGTGCTTGCATCATGCCGCTCGACGATAGCCCTGCATCCAGTGCCCTTGTATTAAATGCGGCACCCTCCTTTCCTACTAGCAATCCTGATCTTCTCGCAGCTCCGCCGCTTCTCTATGGAGCACCAGCGTATGGCAACCCGTTTTCTATCTGCACATGAACGAACGATATTATCAAGTCACCTGAATCCATTCTAGCAACGCGCATAATTGATTTCAAGCAATTTGTGGACTATGAACAGAACAAGTTCGATGATCACAAATCATCGCGCATTATTGACTTCTCGCAAGCCTCTCGAAGATGATGTCATCCCTGGCAGGAATAATACAGGCACCTTGTTCGTTGGATGAGCAAGGTGCCTGTACGCCCGGTACACAAAGTGTCCTCAGGACACACGCATATCTTTACGCCCCCAACTGGCGCATGGCCCAATCGAGAGCCAGGGGCACCTGCACGTCCCAGGTGCCATAATCGTGGGCGCCGGCATGGGAGATCCATTCATGCGGGACGCCCAGCCCCGTCAGGTGCTCGTGAAAGGCAAGGTTCGTGTCCCAGAGGTGGTCCTCGGTGCCGCAGGAAATGCGCAGGGCCAGGGGAGTGACGTTCCAGTCCAGCTGTTCCGCCAGGTAGAACACGTCGTTGCATTGACGGCGCAGGGCACGCCCCAGGGCGCCCACATCGTCATTCTCGTGCCGCCCGGTCATGTCGTGTCCATAATAGGTCGACCCAGACACCGAGGCCGCCACGGCGTAGAGCTCGGGGTGCCGGAGGCTTGCCAGCAGCGAGCCATAGCCGCCCATGCTCAAGCCCACACAGGCCCTGGCGGCCCGATCCGGCACCACGGGGAACACGCGCTCCACCTCACCGCGAATCTCCTGGGTCAAATAGTCCAGATAGGGCAGCCCGCCCGGTCGCGGATCGTTGGCATAAAAGGAGCGATCAGCAGAGGGCATCACCAGCACGACGCCACGATCCTCTACAAGGCGCTCCACATTCTGAAAGCGCGTCCACACGGTGGCATCGCCGGTCAATCCGTGCAGCAGATACACCACCGGAAAGGGCGGCTCGCCCTGCGGTACCAGCACCTCCATGGTGGTGATTTTGCCGATCAGGGCACTGCGCCAGTGCACCAAGTGTCGCGCCATGCTACCTTCCCTCCATCTGTATCTGGCCCGGCAGGCGCGCACGCCTGCCAGCAGCCCTGTCCTGCGGAACAATCACGCGCACGGCTCCGGGCAGCAGTTGCGCCGTCAGCGGTGTGCTGCCCAGCAAGTCGCCATCGGCCTGTACGTCCAGCCCCTGCGGACTGAGGATCGAGACCGTCTCACGCACCGGAAACACTTGCAGCGTGCGCCCGCTGCGCCCGCGTCGCGTGAGCAACTCCCAGGCAGCGACCACATAGTCTGCCACCGAGCGTCCACGAAAGACGATCACCTGCAACGTGCCGTCCGTGGGATCGATGCGTTCGGTAATGGTAAGCTCGGGGATGCCCAACGAGGGGCAGTTGGCCACAAACACTTCTGTGGCGCGCAGGCGCCGCTCCTGCCCATCCAGCACCAGCACCATCTCGCGCACCCGGGCAGTAAAAAGTTTGCGCAGGCCCGCCCAGAGATAAGCGAACATGCCATAGCGTCGCTTTTCCTGCGAGCCGGTGCCCCTGATGATCTCGGGGCTGAACCCCATGCTGAGGTTGAGCAGGGCGCAACTGCCCTGTGCCTGAATGGCATCGAGATCCAGCATGGCATGATCCCCGGCGATCAGCGCCAGCGCCGGTCCCAGCCGCAGTGGCAGGCGCAGGTCATGAGCCAGAATGTTGGCCGTACCCATGGGGATGATCCCCAACGGCACCCCGCTGCCCAGCAGGGCGCCGGCCACGCTGCGCACGGTACCATCGCCGCCTGCCGCGACAAAGAGATCCGCACCATCCCACAACCGGCTGGCCACCCAGGCGGCCAGATCCTCGCCCCGGCGGGTCAAGTGCAACTCGTAGGTCCAGGGCTCGACAAAAATCTCCTCAAGGGCCAGGGCCAGCTGCTCAATGTTGGCCCCACCGGAGGCTGGATTGGCTATCACGCACACATGGTGCATGCCGCGGATCCCCTGTCATTGCTCGAGAACGACACCGCCACCAGTATAAGGGGCGGCTCGACGCCCTTCAACCGCCGCAACGGTCAGCTCACCACCTCCGCCGGCACCAGGCGTGGAACGGCATCCCCGGTTTGCCACACCCAATAATGTGGATCGGGATGCTTGCCCCAGCACAGGGCGCAGTGCGAGCCTGCAGCATCGATGGCATGGATCATTACAAAAGAGAGCAGATCCGACGAGAGGTACATCAGGTCAGTCATGGCCTCGTGGCAGGCAGAGCGCAGGTCGAGCCCCTGCTTGAGGTACAGTACCACGGACCGCGCGGTGCTGGTGCGAATGGTGAGCTCCCCCTGCCCGATGCAGGCAGCGGCACCGTAGCGGGTATCGGCGTACGAGCCTGCCCCCACAATGGGCGAATCTCCCAGGCGACCGGGGTACTTGAGCGACCACCCACTGGTACTCACTCCAGCGGCCAGGTGCCCGGCCGCATCCTGCGCCAGATAGACGGTGGTGCCGTGAGTGTGCATGGGATCCGCCGCGCGCCAGGCGAGCTCCCGCAGTGGCTGACCCTCGGCGCCCTGGGGCATGTTTTCTTCACACCAGCGGGCATAGTAGGCGGCAGCTTCGGGGGTCAGATTGTCGATACGCTGCAGCCCGCACTCGCCGGCAAAGCGCGCCGCCCCCTCTCCCACCAGCAGCACATGAGGCAACTGCTCCATCACGCGGCGGGCGGCCGAGATGGGATGCAAAAAGCCCTGGAGCGCGCCCACCGCACCGCTGCGCAGCGTGGTGCCATCCATCATGCAGGCATCGAGCTCCACGGCCCCCAGCAGGTTGGGCCAGCCCCCATAGCCCACGGTGTGGTTCTCGGGATCC
>JAAYED010000007.1 GCA_012728955.1 Chloroflexota bacterium | reverse complement strand
GCCGTTGTGATGGCAGGTGGCGCTGGCTCAAGGTTGAGGCCCCTCACTGTAAACCGGCCCAAGCCCATGGTGCCGATTGTCAACCGGCCCGTCATTGCCCACATTCTCGATCTGCTCAAACGACACGGGATCACCGAGGTGGTGATCACGCTCCAGTTCATGGCCGAGGCCATCCAGGACTATTTGGGGGATGGATCGTCGTTGGGGATGCAGATCCACTACTCCATCGAAGAGTCCCCGTTGGGGACCGCCGGGAGCGTCAAACAGGCACAGCATCTGTTGGACGACACCTTTATCGTCATCAGTGGCGATGCACTTACCGACATCGATCTCTCCGCGGTGATTGCCTACCACAAGCAAAAGCAGAGCATGGCCACGCTCACCCTCTATCGGGTGCCCAATCCCCTCGAGTACGGTGTGGTGATTCTCGATGACGACGGGCGCATCCGCCAGTTTATGGAAAAGCCCAGTTGGGGCGAGGTCATCTCGGACAATGTCAACACCGGCATATATGTCCTCGAACCTCAGGTACTGGACTATTTTCCTGCCGAGACCAAGTTTGATTTCAGCCAGGAGCTGTTCCCGATGCTCCTGGAAAAGAACGATCCCATGTATGGCTATGTCGCCGATGGGTACTGGTGCGATGTGGGCAACCTCTCCGAATACATGCGGGCCAACGCCGACATGCTCTCTGGCGCTGTCAAGGTGGAGCCGCTCGGTGAAGAGGTGGGCAACGCAATCTGGGTAGGGGAGGGCGTAGAGATCGCCCCCGATGCGCAGCTCTATGGCCCCGTCTATCTGGGCGATGGCGTAAAAATCAAGCAGGGTGTCATCGTACACGGGCCCTCTGTCATCCGCAGCTATACCGTGGTGGATCGATACGCTGATGTGGACCGCAGCGTGATCTGGCGCAACTGCTACATCGGCGAGGGGGCCGAGATACGCGGCGCCATCATCGGGCGCCAGGTAAGTCTAAAGCGCAAGAGCGTGGTCTTTGAGGGCGCCGTGATCGCCGACTCGTCGGTGATCGGCGAGGGGGCCATCATCCACTCCAACGTCAAGATATGGCCGAACAAAGAGGTGGATGCGGGCGCCAGCGTCAACAACAGCATCATCTGGGGAGCTCAGGGCCGCCACGTGCTCTTTGGCCGCTTTGGCGTGACGGGATTGGTCAACATCGATCTCACGCCCGAGTTTGCCGCACGCCTTGGCGCCACCTTTGGAGCCACCCTCCCCAAGGGCGCGGTGGTAACCATCAACCGCGACCCGCACCGCAGCCCGCGGATGCTCAAGCGCGGCGTCATCTCGGGTCTGCCCTCCGCAGGCGTCAATGTACTCGACCTCCAGTCGATGCCCATCCCTGTAGCCCGCTACTATACGCGGCACGCCAACACGGCGGGCGGCGTGCACCTGCGCCTGTCGCCTTATGATAATCGGGTGGTGGACATCAAGTTCTTTGATAAGAACGGCCAGGATCTGACCAAGGCACAAGAGCGCAACATCGAACAGGTCCTTTTCCGGGAGGACTTTCGCAGGGTCTATCTGGACGAAATCGGCACCATTCAATATGCCGACCACGTCATTGACCAGTATCAACAGGACTTTATGTCTGTGCTGGATGTGGAGGCGATTCGGGCTGCCAACCACTATGTGGCCGTGGACTTTGCCAATGCGCCCACAGCGGCGGTGCTGGCACCCATCCTCACGGCGCTGAACTGCCGCACTGTGGCGCTCAACGAGGCCCTGGACGAGACCAAGATGTCCATTCTGCCCGAAGAGTTCCAAAACTCGATCGAACAGTTGGGCAAGATCTGTCTCACGCTGGATACCGCGCTGGGCGTGCGCCTGGACGTGGGCGGTGAACGGGTGTTCGCCGTGGACAATAATGGCGCCGCCATCAACGGTGTCCTGCTGGGCGCCATGCTGGCGGACATGGTCTTGAAAAAGCAGGGTGGGGGCACCATCGCGGTGCCCGTGTCTCTGCCTACCGTGTTCGAAGAGATCGCTGCCCGCTATGGTGGCAACGTCATCCGCACCCAGGTCAACCTGCCCTCGTTGATGCGTGCCGCCAGCGAGCCGGGGGTGATCATGGCCACGGACGGTAACGGCAGTGTCATCTGGCCAGATTTTCAGGCTGTTGTGGACGGCATGATGACGGTGGCCAAGATGCTCGAGTTCATGACCGAACAAGAGGTCACGCTGGAGCAGGCATTGAACAACGTTCCCGCCTATCACGTGGCACAGACGGAGGTCACCTGTCCCTGGGAAGCCAAGGGAAAGGTGATGCGCCTGCTCAATCAGCAGTACAAGGATCGCCTGGCAGAGCAGATCGATGGGGTCAAGATCATGCTGGGCGATGGCGAGTGGGTGCTGGTGCTCCCCGATGCAGACAACCCACTCTTTCACGTGATCGCGCAGGCTACCAGCGATGAACAAGCCTCCGGGCTGGTGCAGCGCTACCGACGCATCGTGGAAAGCTTCCAGGACTAGGCCGACAGCCGCAAGCCTGTGGGCGGTCAGCGTGCGAACACCACCTGGCCGCCCACGATGGTATAGTCCACCTGCACCTTGAGGAGTTGCGCTGGATCGTCGCCCAGTTGGTCGGAGAGGACAGTCACATTTCCCAGCATCCCCGGCGCCAGGCAGCCTCTCTCCCTCTCGGCACAGGCGGCATAGGCGCTGCCTTGCGTATAGGCCCGCAACGCCTGATGCCACGTCAGCCTCTCCTCGGGGAACCAGGGTTCTGGAGGCTCCGCGTCTGCCCGGCTACGGCAAAGGGCGGCATAGAGGTTCGGCAGCGGGTTGATGCTTTCCACGGGGGTGTCGGTGCCCATGGCCAGCACAGCGCCGGTTTTGAGCAGGCTTTGCCAGGGGTAGGCCCAAGCACAACGGGATCCCCACTTGAGCTCGGCCATGGACATGTCCTGAGTACAGTGGATCGCCTGCATGGAGGCGATCACCCCCATCTGTGCCAGGCGCCGTTGGTCCTCAGGAGTGATCAGCTGCACATGCTCGATCCGTTGGCG
>JAAYED010000097.1 GCA_012728955.1 Chloroflexota bacterium | reverse complement strand
GTCTGCTGGCTGAGAGGAAACAAATGCCCGATCGTGAGCTCTACCCGCTGCTGTTCGAGCCCCAATTGCGCCACTATATCTGGGGAGGGCGCCGTCTGGAGTCCCTCTACGGTCGCAAGCTACCGCCCGGGCCCACTGCAGAGAGCTGGGAGGTGTCAGGCCACGCGGCGGCGCTCACGCGGGTGCTGAATGGGTCGCTGCAGGGGCTTACCCTGCCCGAACTGTACGCCCTGCTGGGGAATCGCCTCTATGGCGACCGCGTGTCCGAGCTGCCAGAGCCCTCGCGCTTTCCCCTGCTGATCAAGCTGCTGGATGCGCATCGCGATCTGTCGGTACAGGTGCATCCCGATGATGCCGCCACCATGGCGCAGGGCATGGGGCCGCAGGGCAAGACGGAGGCCTGGTACGTGCTGGCGGCCGACGAGGGCGCTTGCCTTGTGTATGGCTTGGAGCCGGGTACCACTGAAGAAGAGATGGAACGGGCAATGGTGGAGGGCAACCTCGGCGATGTTCTGGGGCGCCTGCCGGTTACCGCGGGCGACTGTGTGTTTGTCCCTGCCGGCACGGTACACGCTCTGCTGGCCGGCACGCTGGTAGTCGAGATCCAGCAAACCTCTGATGCCACCTACCGCCTGTATGACTGGGGACGCCTGGCCACTGACGGCCGTCCTCGACCGCTGCACATTGCGCAGGCGCTGGAGGCGATCCGTTGGGAGGAGCAGGGCACTGGCCTCGTACAGCCCAGGCTGCTGGAGCGGGGCTCAGGCATGGAGCGCTGGTGCCTGATCCGTGTGCCCCAGTTTACCCTGGAGCGCGTGGTGTTGCAGGCGGGGGCAGAGTACCGTTCAGCCACCGACGGCGCCACCTTTGAGATCTGGGGTTGCATCGCAGGCAACGTACAGGTACAGGCGGGGCAGCAGGTCGACCTTGAGGCGGTTCGCTTTACCCTGCTGCCCGCGGCCATGGGCGCCTTTGCTGTGCGGGCCCGCACGGAGGCGACGCTGTTGCGTGCCTACCTTGGGCCCTGCGCGTAGCGCCGATATCCTCAGCAGCACGCGTGTCGGCTACTCAAAGGTGAACAGCGTCCGGATATTGCCTTCCACCCCTTTGTAGAGCCGGTCGAAGACTGCCTGGCCGTCCTCGAGACTGGCAAACTCGCTGATAAAGGGGTCGACGTTGAGCCGTCCCGAGGCGATGAGCTCCACGCAGGCGGGAATCTCACCATTGTTGGCGCATACGCCATATATGGTGATCTCGCGGCTCACGATGCTCTGCAGTGCCATGCTGATCTGCTGGGCCACATTGCCGATGAGCGTGAGACTGCCCCCCTTGCGGGTGATGGCCAGCGCCGTCTCAAAGGTGGGCTGAATGCCCACCGCTTCCAATGTCGCGTCGGCGCCGCGAGGCCCCGTTGCCGCCAGCAACTGCTCCATCAGATCGGGGGCATCTGCCTCGATGGTGACGTCGGCGCCCATGGAACGGGCCATCTCCAGCCGTGCCGGTGACAGATCGGTCACGATCACCCGGCCCGCACCCTTGAGGCGCATGGCCTGCAGGGCTACCAACCCCACAGCGCCCGCCCCCACGATGACCACCGTATCATTCAGAGTCAAGGGAGTGCGGTTGGCGGCGTGCACGCCCACCGAGGCAGTCTCAACCAGCGAAGCCTGGGCAAAGCTCAGTCCCTCGGGCATGCGTACCGCCACCCAGTAGGGCACTGTCACATACTCGGCCATGGCTCCGTGTCGCCGATAGGTGCCTTCAGAAACTCCAATTACCTCACGGTGATCACACAAATTCGGGTGACCCGTCTGGCAAAAGTAGCACAGGCGGCAGTAAATGGTCGAGTCAAAAGTGACGCGATCACCCACCGTAAAGCCGACCACCTTTTCCCCGATGGCCTCGACCACGCCGGCGGCCTCGTGCCCCATGATGATGGGGGGCTGCCGTCTGCCGGTGCTACCCGAGTACCCCTTTATGTCGGATCCGCAGATCGCGCAGGAGCGAACCCTCACCAGCAGGTCCTCCGGCCCTGCCTCGGGCTTGGGCCAGTCGGTGTATTCCACGACATAGGGTGCGGTATGAACCAGGGCTTTCATCGTCAGGCCTCCTCAGTGGGCTTTATGCGATTATCAACCTGTGTGTTCCCCCTGTCAACGATCGATGGGCCGGGCAGAGATTGAAGCCAGGCATGGCTTGTGTTACAAGATCACAAGGTCGCAAGGAGGAGAGCATGGGCATATCAGTCGGATTGGTGGGGTTGGGACAGTTCGGACGGCAGTTTGTGCAATTGTACGGGCAGCATCCGGAAGTGGATTGTCTGGCGCTGTGCGATGTGGACCCCCTGCGCCTGGCGACCGCTGCGCGGGAGCACGGCATCACCGAGTGCTACGCCTCGCTAGATGCCCTGTGCAGGAGCGATATCGATGCGGTGGTGCTGATCACCCAGCCCTGGCTGCACTGGGAGCAGGCCATGCAGGCTCTGGAGGCGGGCAAGCACGTGTACAGCGCAGTTCCCGCCGTGTATGGCAATGAGGGTGATGTGCTGCTGGAGCGCTGCGACCAGCTGGTGCAGGCCGTCAGGCGGAGTGGCACTGTGTACATGCTCGGTGAGACCACGCTCTATCGCCGTGAGACCGAGTACTGTCGCCAGCGGGCACTGGCGGGAGGGTTTGGCGCGCTCACCTATGGCGAGTGTGAATACTGGCACGACATGAACAGTCCCTCGGCGAATCTGTATGAGGTGTATCGCAACCGCTGGGGCGCCAACTGGGGGCCCGACAAGCGCGGTTGCATCCCCATGCATTATCCTACCCACGCCACATCCAGCATGGTCGAGATCATGGGCGCCCACATGACCTCTGTGTCCGCCCTCGGATACGAGAAACCCGATGAAGACTGGTTTATACCCGGCACCCTTTGGAACAACCGTTTTGGCAACGAGGTGGCGCTCTACCGTATGAGTAACGGGGCCATTGTTCGCCACGCCGAGCTTCGTCGCGTAGGTCATCCCGAGCGAGAGTCCTTTCGGTTGTTTGGGACAAAAGCCAGTTTTGTCAGCGATCCCAGTGGCGTTCGTTGGACAGATCGCTCGGGCTGGAAAGAGCTGGAGCTGGATGAGCCCCGTGAGGCGTTGCCCGCTGCCCTGGCAAGCAACTTGGGAGGACATGGGGGTTCACATGCCTACCTGGTGCACGCCTTTGTGAGGGCCTGCATCACCGGCAGGCACCCGCGGGCCAATGTGTGGCAGGCCATGCGCTATCTGGCGCCCGGAATCGTGGCTCATCAATCGGCGCTGCGAGATGGCGAGGTGTTGCCAGTCCCTGACTGGGGCGATGCCCCTGAGGGCCGTTAGCTCACTGCTGGGGCGTGGGCTCCCTGAAGGCGACCACCAGGTCGTGGCCCTCGATGCTGGCCCAGGCCGGCTCGAGGGCAGCAAGCACCTGCGGCAGCGCCAGTGTGCGCCTAAAGTTGCCCAGACGCACCCGGAGCTCGTCGCCCACCTTGTCCAACTGCACTTCGTGCGTGCCCACACCAGAGACGCCCAGCCGCAGCACCTGATAACCATTGCGCGACTCGAAACGCAGCGGTTGCTCGTCGGCCAACGCACTAGAGGGGTCGATGTTGGCATACACCGCCCGACCCAATGCGCTCAGTGCGGGCACGCCAACCACTTCGCGCTCCTGCAGCGTCAGAGGGAACACAGGCAAGGGGGCGTACATGGCGCGAACCTCGTCCACATGCACGGCCTGGTCTGCCTTCCAATGGGCGAAAAAGGGGTCCTGTACCGATGGGGGCAGCAGGCGGTTGACATACAAACTGTCGACGTTCAGGCCAAAGAGGCACATGTACGTGTAGGCGCGCTGCGTCTCGCGCAGGGAAAGCTGGTCAGGATTCAGCACCAGGCGCACTGAGGTGAGGTCACGGTTAGAGAGCGCCTGGCGCAGATCAGCGATCTCATCGAACAGGCTCTGGATCTGCGTTTGCAGCGCCATCTCGCTCAACGGCTGCTTGAGGGCGCGAGAGAGCGCGGGCATCAGCAGCCGGGCGGCGCCGGACGAAAGACCTCTTACATTGCGCGAAACCGCGCGTTGCAGATCCGGCGCGCCCAGCAGGCGCATGGCGGCGCCGGTGGGGGCACTGTCGATCACCAACAGATCATAGGCTCCGTGCGCCTGATAGTGTCGCAGGCGCACCAGCGCCACCAGCTCGTCCAGGCCGGGCAGGATGGCCAGCTCTCCTGCCACAGGGGCTGAAACGCCCTGTGCGGCCAGCTCATCGGCCAGGCGGCGCTTGATGTTGCCCCAATAGCGCTCCAGTTCTTCACCGGTATCGAGTTCCAGTGCCTCGAGTTCGGTACCGGGCAGACGCTGTGGGGCGTTCGACAGGGTAACCCCCAATGCATCGCCCAGACTGTGCGCAGTGTCTGTGCTGATGACCAGGGTGCGATGGCCCAGTTCCGCTGCCCGCAAGGCCGTGGCGGCGCTGAGGGTGGTCTTGCCCACGCCGCCCTTGCCTGTAAAGAGAATGGTGCGCACCTAGAGAGCGGTCTCCAACAGACCGTCGATCGCCTTCAGGACGGCAGTCCTGCGAGCATGCTCCAGCTCGTAATCGCGCACGGCGCCCAGCTCCCCACGGGTCAGCGTCGTCAGCCGAGCGATCAGCTGCTCGGCGCTGAGCGCGTCATAGTCCGCGATGGGCAGCACAGGGATGTTGCCTCGCGATAGAGTCTCGGCGCTGGGCCTCTGATAGTGCACCAGGTCCAGTACGGCACGGGTGATGGGGCCCGGGTCGGCCGCGGCCTCGCGACCGGCCTGCCTGGCTGCCTGCCAAGTGCGCACCAGAGAGCGTGCTCCGATGATCGCCAGGCCGATGCTGGTCAAGGCCACGTCCTCTATGGCCTGGCGGACAGGCTCCAGGTCGACCTTGGGCAACTGCAGATCCTCCCGGGTGGGGCGACGCAGCTCGAACTCGACCACGCGCTGGGTCGCGGCAGGGATGGTAGTATCCAGTTCCATAGTCTGCTCGGTCATCTCTCTCTCCTACGGACGAACTGTAGCCACTATACGCACGGTTGGGATGGAGGTTGCGCAGGCAGTACCTATTGACCGAGGGGGCACTGCGGCCACGCCAGGCATCCCGTGCAGCGGGGGCGCACACGACAGCGCGCCTTGCCGTGGGCTACGATCAGGGCGTGGTACTCCCCCAGGAGAGCCACCTCTGTGGGCAGGCTCTCCTGGAACCAGCGCTGCAGAACGGGGTAGGGTGCCCGTGCCCACTGGTTCCCCAGCCGTTCCAGAAGCCGGCGTGCGTAAGCATCTACCACAAAGACCGGCCGGTTGAGGGCATACAGCAGGATGCTGTCCGCTGTCTCTGGACCCACGCCAGGCACCGCACGCAGGCTCGATGCGAGTACGTCCGTAGGTGTGGCAGCCAGACCCGGCAGGTCACCGGAGCCCGCGACGAACTGGAGCAGGGACATCAGTCGCCTGTACTTGACGTTGGCAAAGCCTGCGGGTCGGATGGCCGCACGAACCGTGTCGGGGCTGGCTTGCAGCAGAGCAGTGAGCGAGAGAAGCCCTGCCCGGTCAAGCTCGGAGATGGCCAGCGTCACGTTGCGCCACGAGGTGCGCTGGGTGAGTATGGCGCCCACCATGATCTCCACAGGCGACCTGCCGGGCCACCAGTTCTGGTTGCCATACATGCTCAGCAGCCATCCAAAGATCGTCTTTGCATCCGGAGGAGCGGTCATCGAAGCAAACCTCCCTTGCTTGTCCGAACTATAGGCGCACACACGCCCGGAACCAAGTCCCTGGACGCGGGCACAGCCCTGCTTGGGTGCCTGTTTGTGGGGGCTTGGTGCGCTGTGGTATCATCAGCATTGGAGAGTGCGCAAAGGCTGATGCGCTTTGGACGGCAGGAGGGCACATGGCAGAGGATGGGATTCGGGTTGACGTAGAGTGGGCCGGTGCGTTGCGCTTTGTCGCCCAGGGGGTGCAGTCGCAGCAGACCTTTGTGATGGAGGCTGGACCATCAACAGGAGAGCCGCGCCAGGGTGTGTCTCCTACAGAGGCACTGGTAGCCTCCGTGGCCGGTTGCAGCGGCATGGACATCATGTCCATCCTAACCAAGATGCGCCAGGATGTCACCGGTTTTACCACCCATGTGGTGGGCTACCGCCGGGAGGAGCATCCTCGGGGCATGGTCAAGGTTGAGGTGGAATACGTGCTGAGGGGCAAGAATCTCTCAGAGGCCGCGGTGGCCAGGGCAGTGGAGCTTTCGCGGACCAAGTACTGTGGCGTGATGGCCTCACTCAAGGCAGAGATCATCACCACCTTTCGCATTCAAGAGCAAGAGGGCGCCTGACCTTGGTTCGCGGCCTCCGTGTGGTATAATGCGCGCTGTTGCCTGACAGGGGCCCCAAGATGGTCGTTGGAGTGATCACTGTCGAGCTGCAGGTTCCCGGATCACAGTCGCTCAAGGACAAGCGCCAGGTGATCCGTGCACTGGTGGCGCTGCTGCGGCGAGAGTTTAACGTCGCAGTGGCAGAGGTGGATCATCTGGAGAGCTGGCAGCGAGCAATGCTGGGGCTGGCGTGCGTATCTGCAGATCGGGGGCATGCCCAACAGCAAGCGCAGAATGTGGCAGAGTATATCGAGGATCACGCGGTTGACTACTATGTGCTCGATGTCGACATCGAGCTCCTGTAAAGTGGTACTTGCATGATCATACTATCAGTTGCACAGATTGCAGCGGCGACGGGCATCGCGCGAGACTGGGCGATACTTGTGCTTGCCATACCCTTTCTGTTGGGGCTGGTGCTGCAAGCGGTGATCCTGTGGTACTGTGCGCGCACTCTCATTCGGTTTTCGCCCCAGGTGCGGCCTGCCCTGCGCAAGGCGAGTCAGGTGGTCACCAGGGTGGCAGGCGACATCCAGCGGGTCAATGCCCGCGTGCATGAGCCCGCGTTGGGAATGCGCATCGCCGTCGGACGCATGGGGGGATTCCTCGAAGGCCTGGCCCGGGGTTGGGGCAGGAGGTAGCCGTGCGTAAAGACTCTCAGC